>JAFIFL010000034.1 GCA_020832055.1 Gammaproteobacteria bacterium | reverse complement strand
TGCTGAACGTCTTGCAGATCGGCGCATTTCGCTGTGCGAAATAGCGCTCTCCCACGAGGGCGTCTCGCCTGAAACTGGTGCTGCCCCCCTGTGGGAAGGCCCTAATCGCGCAGCGATTGGGCCGATCGCGTGGCGCTGCGCCGAAGCCGATGACCTTGCCTGTGCTGAACGTCCTGCAGATCGGCGCATTTCGCTGTGCGAAATCGCGCTCTCACAGGGCTTGTCGCGGTCTCAGAGGGCCGCCAGATCCGGCAGGAGTGATTGCCCTGGCCCCTGCGCCAGTGCTATAACGCCGCCCGACAACCTAAGGGGAGGCCCCGGGCGCAAGCCGCCGGGCCTGAGACATCCAGCGAGTGGGTGGACCCTTCGAACCTGATCCGGTTAGCACCGGCGTAGGGATAGGTCGAGTCCGGGACACCCCGCCTCTTCTTTTCACCTTCCGCGCCAGGATTCCGGGTCTCTTGTAATCCAGGAGAGACCAATGGCTCATCGTTCCATGTTTTACCGCAGCGCCGTGGCCTGGCCGCTGCTGACCCTCGGCCTCGCCGCCCAGGGCGCCACCATCGACGAAATCGTCGTCAAGGGCGATCTGCGCGAGGGCCGGCTGCTCGACCTGCCGGTGTCCGTCACCGTCATCGACGACAGCGTGATTCGTGGACGCAGCGCCACCCATCTCGAAGAAGTGCTGAACATCGCGCCCAACGTGAATTTTTCGAGCGGCGCCTCCCGCAGCCGCTTCTTCCAGATCCGCGGCATCGGCGAACGCGGGCAGTTCGTGGAGCCGCTCAATCCGTCGGTGGGGGTCATCCTCGATGGCGTCGACCTGACCGGGGCCGCCACCGCCGCCACCCTGTTCGACATCGAACAGGTGGAGATCTTCCGCGGCCCCCAGGGCACCCGTTACGGTGCCAACGCCCACGCCGGCCTGATCGTCCTGCAGAGCCGCGCGCCCACAGCAGAACCCGAAGCCCTCCTCGAAGTCGATGCCGGCAACTACGGCACCCGACGCTTCGCCGCGGCCGTGTCCGGCCCCCTGGCCGGCGAGACCCTCACCGGACGCCTTTCGGCCCAGCACTTCCAAAGCGATGGCTTCATGAAGAACCGCTTTCTCGGCGTCAGCGACACCGAGGAAAAGGATGAACTGACCCTGCGTGGCCGTCTGCGCTGGCTGGCCAGCGACAGCACCACCGTCGATCTGTCCCTGGCCCGGATCGAGATCGACAACGGCTACGACTCCTTCACGCTGGACAATTCGCGCAACACGCTCAGCGACGAGCCTGGCTTCGACCGCCAGGACATGACGCTGGCCTCGCTGCGGGTGGAAGTGGCCACGGCGGCCGGCTTCGCCATCGAAGGTACCGCCGCCATCGCCCGGTCGGACCTCGACTACGGCTTCGACGAGGACTGGACCTTCGCCGGCATTCACCCATTCGGTTTCCAGTCCTTCGACCGCTACGACCGTGATCGGGATACCCGGTCGCTGGAACTGCGGCTGGTCTCCGACCCTTCCGGTCGCCTGTTCGACGACCGCAGCGACTGGATCGTCGGCGTCTACCACCATCGCAACGAAGAGGACCTCGAGCGCATCCGCACCAGCCCGACCCGGGTTCGGACCTTCGCGAGCGAGTTCGAAACCCGGCGCACGTCCATCTTCGGGCAACTCGACACGGCCTTGAGCGATTCCGTCACGCTGAGCACGGGACTGCGCTACGAGCGCCGCAAGGCCGATTACGAAGACTCCGCCGCGGTCACGTTTTCGCCGAGCGAGAACCTCTGGGGCGGGCGCGTCGGCCTGGAGTGGCTCACCGGCCGCGACACCCTGGTCTACGGCAACGTGTCCCGAGGCTACAAGGCCGGCGGGTTCAATACCGACGGCAGCCTCGATGCGGACCTCAGGCTCTACGACAGCGAGTACGTCTGGAACTACGAACTTGGTGTGAAGTCGAGCCTGCTCGATGGCGCCTTGAGCACCCGGCTGGCGGTCTTCTATATGGATCGCCGGGATCAGCAGGTCGGCACTTCGCTGGTCAGGGAACGTGATGACGGCTCCAGCGAATTCATCGCCTTTGTCGGCAACGCCGCTGAAGGGCGCAACTATGGCCTGGAGCTGGAACTGGACTATCGCGCCACGGAACGACTCAACCTGGTGGCCAATCTCGGCCTGTTGCGGACGGAATTCCGCGACTTCGTCAACTCCGCGGGCGAGGATCTCGACGGCCGCGACCAGCCCCATGCGCCCCGTTACCAGTTCCATCTGGCCGCAGACTACCGCTTCGACGGCGGCTTCTACGCCCGCATCGAAGCCGAAGGCCGGGACGACTTCTTCTTTTCCGGATCCCACCAGGAACAGGCCGGCAGCTACGAGTTGCTGCACGCCCGCGCCGGCTGGCGTGGCGAGCGCATCGAACTCGCCCTTTGGGGCCGCAACCTCACCGACAAGGACTACGAAGTCCGGGGCTTCGGTGGTTTCGGCAACGACCCCAGGGACGGCTACGCGGTGGGCCGCTACACCCAGTTCGGCGCCCCACGCAGCTATGGCCTCAGCGCCCGCCTGACGTTGTGAGCCAGCAATCTGCGGGGCATTACAGACTTCAAAGCCGACTGGCTTCGAGGTAGATCCGGGCCAGGCGCTCGACGCCGCGCTGGTCTTCGGCGTCGAAGCGCGCCCGTTGCGGGCTGTCGAGGTCAAGGACGCCGATGAGCCGGCCATCGGCGGCGAGCAGCGGCACCACCAGCTCCGAACGGGAGGCGGCGTCGCAGGCAATGTGGCCAGGAAAGGCTTCGACATCCTCCACCAGCTGACTGACGCCGCTGGCCGCAGCGGTTCCGCACACCCCCTTGCCCAGGGCAATCCGGACGCAGGCCGGCTGGCCCTGAAACGGCCCCACCACCAGCTCCCTGCCGTCGAAGAAATAGAAGCCGACCCAGTTGACGGCGGGAAGCGCATGAAAGATCAGGGCCGAGAGATTGGCGGCATTGGCGATGGGATCCTGCTCTCCGGACAGCAGGGACTTCGCCTGGGCGCCGAGGCTGTCGTACTGCTCAGCCTTGGTGAGACCTTCGATGCTGATGACCTCGTGCATGGTGGCGTCGCAACCTCCGGATTGAGTTTGAATGGCGTCTGGCTGGACCTGCTTCAGGCGCGAATGCGGAAGAACACGGCGTAGAGCGTCGGTACGGCAATCAGTGTCAGCACGGTGGCGAAGGCGAGGCCCGCCATGATGGTCACCGCCATGCTGACGAAGAAGGCATCGTAGAGCAGCGGCGTCATGCCGAGGATAGTGGTCGCAGCGGTCAGGGTCACCGGCCGCAGGCGGCTGACGCTGGCATCCTTCAGCGCCGGATAAGGCGGCTTGCCTTCAGCAATCTGCGCATCAATTTCGTCCACCAGCACGATGGCGTTCTTCATCAGCATGCCGGACAGACTCAAGACGCCGAGCAGGGCCATGAAGGTGAACGGCTGACCGGTGGCCAGCAGACCGATGACGACCCCGCATACCGCCATGGGCACGGTGAGCCAGATGATCAAAGGTTGCCGCAGCTTGCCGAACAGAAGGATGGAGATCACCAGCATGATGAGGAAACTGACCGGCAGTTGCCACGCCAGGGAGATCTGAGCTTCGGTGGCGTCTTCGTACTCGCCGCCCCAGGTCAGGGCATAGCCCGGCGGGAGTTCGATGGCTTCGATGTCCGCCAGGATCCTGCCCCGGGCCACATGGGCGGTGAGCCCCGGTACCGGGTCGGCCTGGACGCTGAGGGTCCGGACACGGTCGCGCCGATGAATGCGGCTGTCCTCGCTGCGGGTGACGAAACCCTCCATGACGGCCGTCACTGGAACGAAATGTCCGGTGGTCGCGCTCCACACCTGGCGATCGGAAAAACCGTCCGGATCGCGGCGCTCCACTTCAGGCGCCCGCAGCAGAATGGGAATCTGCCGTTCCTGCTCCCTGTAAGTGGCCGCGTGGACTCCCGTGGTGGAATACTGCAGGGCGCTGGCCAGAGCTGTCCGGTCGACACCGACCGTACGGGCCTGGTCGCGATCGAAGGCGGGTTGCACGACGATCTCACGCTGGCGCCAGTCCTGACGCAGATCCCGCACCGCATCATTGGCCGCCATGCGCGCCAGGGCCTCCTCGCCGAGACGCCGCAGCTCGCGCGGATCGGGACCTGAGAACCGCGCCTCGATCAACGCCGGAACCGGCGGCCCGAACACCACCCGCTCAGTGCGGATCTGGGCTTCCGGGAAGGCCAGGGTGAGTTCCCGGCGCAGCCGCTCCGCGAGGTCGTGAATCTGGCCGCGTTCCCGGACTCGAACGATGAGTTCCGCATAGGCGGGATTGGGTTCATTCGGGGCGTAGGTGAGCATGAAACGCGTAGCGCCACCGCCAACGAAGGTGGCCACCGAAAGCACTTCTGGATACTCGCGAACCTTGGCCTCGATCTCCAGGGCATCACGCTCCGTGGCGTGAACGTCCGTCCCTTCCGGCAGCGTATAGTGCAGATAGAACAACGGCGCGTTGGCGTTGGGAAAAAAGGACTGGGACACGGCCCCGAAGCCCAGCAGGCAGACTCCGGTGATCACGACCAGGGCCGTCAGCGTCAGCGCCCGCATGCGCAGCGTCCCACCCAGCACCCGGCGGTAACCACGGTACAGTGGCGCGCGGTAGGGATCGGCTTCCGGCGTGGCCGGAACCCGGAACAGGTGATAGCCGAGCAGCGGTGTCACGCTCACTGCCAGCAGCCAGCTCAGCAGCAGCGACACCCCGATCACCACGAACAGGGAGAACAGGAACTCACCGGTCTCGTCAGGAGACAGGCCGATGCCGGCAAAGGCCATGATGCCGATGATCGTGGCCCCGAGCAGCGGCAGCTGGGCCCTGCGAACCGCCTGGGCGGCCGCTTCACGGCGCTGCAAACCGCGCTGCATGTTGATGAGCATGCCTTCGGCGACCACGATGGCGTTGTCCACCAGCATGCCCATGGCGATGATCAGCGCACCGAGGGAAATGCGCTCCATCTCGATGCCCAGGACCCGCATGAAGAAAATGGTTCCGAGTACGGTCAGCAGCAGAGACAACCCCACCACGAAGCCCACGCGCCAGCCCATGAACAGGCACAGGACGCCGATGACGATGGCCACCGCCATGGCCAGGTTCACCAGGAAGTCACCGATGGCGGCGTCGACGACACGGTGTTGTTCGTAGATGGGATGCAGGGTGACCCCCAGCGGAATGCGCTGGGCCAGTTCCGCGAGCCGCTGATCCACGGCAGCACCGACATCGACGATGTTCGCCGTGGTCAGCGCCGCAATGGCGAGGGTGAACACCTGCTCACCATTGAAATGGATGATCTGCTGTGGGGTCTCATGGCGTCCGCGATAGACCGCGGCAATCTCATCGAGATCGATCTGCTCGGTGGTTCCAGGCATACCCAGCCGCAGCGCAGCCACCTCCGCCACCGAGGCGAAGGCCGGCGGGCTGTGCAGGCGCACCCGACGATCACCGACGCGCAGCGATCCCGACTCGGCCACCCGATTCTCGCCATCGATGGCCGCAAGCACCTGCTCGATGGGCATGCCAAGTTCCACCAGACGCTCTTGGCCGATCTCGACGTAGATGCGCTCGTCCGGCTCACCGGCGGTGACGACTTTCGCCACGCCGGGCACCGTCACCAGCTCCCGCTGCAGAAACCGCGACAGGTCGTGCTGCTCGGCGTCGCTGAGGCCCGGAGCCGACACCGCGTAGAACATGCCGTAAACATCGGCGTAGTCGTCCTCCACCGCCGACGGCCCTGCCCCGGCGGGCAGCGAGGCCTGGGTGTCGGCAACCTTGCGCCGCAGCTCGTCCCAGATCTGCGGCAGGAGCCGGGTGCTGTAGGTGTTCTGGATCTCCACGGTGATCCGGGACAGGCCCGGCGTGGAGGTGGACATGACCCGGCGCAGCTGGGGCAGGGCCTGAATGGCGGCTTCGAGGGGCTCGGTGATCTCCCGCTCCACTTCAGCGGCACTGGCTCCCGGGTAGGGCGTGAGCACCAGCGCTTCCTTCAGCACGAAAGCCGGATCCTCCAAGCGGCCGACGGTGTGGATGCCCCAGATGCCACCGAGGACGCAGAACACCGCCAGCAGCCAGGCATTGATCGGACGATCGATAATGGCGCGGGCCAGGTCCATGGGCGGGCTACTGCAGGCCGTCGCCGAGGGGGCGGACACGCATTCCAGATCGCAGGCCGTCGAGCCCGGCTGCCACGATGCGCTCGCCCGGAGAGACGCCGTTGACGATCTCCACCTGCCCCTGACGGCTGGCACCGAGGACCACCGGGCGCGGCGTCACGATGCCCGTCTCCGGGGCATAGACCCAGACCCGGAACGCCCCGGCGGGATCGCTGTCCACCGCGGTCAGGGGCAGGCGGGGGGCGCTGTCTTGCTGCCCATCACGAGGCGTGACGACCACGGTTGCCGTCATCCCCGGCAGCAGCAGGGGCTGCTCCGGTCGGGGCATGCCGAAACTCACCGCATAGGTCTGGGCGAAGGCATTGGCCTCGGTGACATGCTCGCGGTAGACGAGTTCGAAGCGCTGATCCGGATAGGCCTGGGGCTGGGCTTCGATACGGAAGCGTTCCGGCTCCCCGATCAGGCCGAGCAGGGCCTCCGGAAGGTCCACGAGCACCCGCAGTTCGGTGACGTCCTGGACCCGGATGACCGGGGCAAAGGCATCGACATGGGTGTGCTCTTCGGCGAGGCGCCGGGTGATCAGGGCGTCGAAGGGTGCATGAATGCGGCTGTAGGCCAATTGCTGACGGGCCAGCTCGAGCGCGACTTCGGCCCGCTCGACTTCGGTGTTCGCAATGTCCAGGGCTGCCCGGGAACCGCCCTGGGTTTCCACCATGCGGCGAGCACGCTCCGCGGTCTTCTGCGCCAGCGCCAGCTCCGCCGTGGCCTGTCGCAGCCGCAGTTCGAAATCGACCCCATCCAGGGCCGCGATCAAGCCACCCTGGGCGACCAGCGTACCCGGGGCCGCCGGCAGCTGTGCAATGCGCCCACCCACCTGAAAGGACAGATCCAGTGTCCGCACCGGAGCGATGCGACCCACCAGCCGCCGCGGAGACGACACATCGTCGGTCACCACCGTCACCAGACGTACGGGTTGGGGCGCTTCGGCGGCCGGCGCCTCGGATCGGGTGTCGCTGCACCCTGCGGCCAGGGTCATGGCGGCGGCAAGCAGGGGCAGCGCCGCCTTCATCCGCCACCTTCGCCACCTTGCCGGCCCGCGCCGGAAGTTCATGGCACCACCGTATCGGCCAGGTCATGAAGCCGGGCAACAAGCGCGTTCTGCCGCTCCGGTGCAAAAGGGGCCACGCCCAGCAAAAGCTGCAGCATCAGCCCATCGGCCACCGCGTCGATGGTCAGGTGAGCGGACCCGTCCCGCAACGCCACCAGCTGGGCGGCATCCAGCATGCTCTCACGGGAATGGGTACTCAGACGGCTTCTGCTGGTCACGACTGCTGCTCCCTTCTGCCGAATGACTATACCGACCAGACGGCATCCGCCCTGCCTCCTGTGACCTTCAGTTCATGTACTGGTAAGGGGGCGGCTCATTCCGACCTCCGAGCACCCGATGCTCCACCCTGTGCATGACCACATCCGCCACCGTCTTCAGGAGCACGAAGAGGCCAATGGCCGCCGTGCCGAACGCGACGGCAAGGATGATGGCGAAATGCATGGGTATGACCCGCGCGTAAGGCATCATCATCAGTGTACCAAGCTTGGGTGTCCTGCCGAGATCAGCGGCGACGTGCTCGAGGTGCGATGCCCGGTGCGAGCGCCAGAAGCCATACGCCAGGGCAATGAAGGCCAAAGAATCCAGGGGATGGATATGGCCGATGTGAACCTCCGACTGCACGCCGGTGGACTCGTTGGTCACGAGAATGTAGCCCGCCGCGTCGGTTGTGAACGTGAGCGCCATCAGGAAGATGAGATAACCGAAGTGGAAGCCGCCGTAATGCAGCAGAAAGAAGTTCGCTGCCTGTCGCGCCACAGCAGGCGTGGGTTTCACGGGGCGCCCGTTCACCAGCATCCCCTGCGTGCAGAAAGTGGTGACTTTGAGCATGCGCTGCCGCGCATACCAGCCGATGATGAGGCTCTGCATCCAGAACGGCCACAGCAACTGCAGCACGCTCCACTGCTGCCAGAGCGCCCACAGCAGCGTGACCACGTTGGTGATGAGAATGCCCCAGAGCGCGCGGTCCGGGGGTGTCGTCGCGCCGTTCATGTTGGCCTGCCGCCATCCCTGCCGCCTGCACCAGGGTCTGATGATGTGCGCCAGACGAGTCGAGGGCAATCCGTTCCCGGCTCAGTGGTCCGCAGCGGCCGGCAAAGGCTCCGCCTCAAAGCCGCCGAAGCGGGTCTTCAGCCGTTCCGGCAGGCCGTTGACATCCTCGAGTATGAGGTACAGCGCCGGGACCAGGAACAGGGTGATGATCGTCGCGAACATCACGCCGAAGGCCAGGGAAATCGCCATGGGAATCACGAAGGCCGTGGCCCAGTTGGCATTGACGAGCAGCGGCGCCAAACCGACTGCAGTAGTGACGGACGTCAGCAGGATCGGCCGGAATCGGGTCACGCCGGCAATGCCCACAGCCTCCCAGACCGCCACCCCGGCCCGGCGCTGGCGGTTGATGTAGTCCACCAGCACCAGCGAGGCATTCACCACCACCCCCGACAGCGCGACCATCCCCAGCATCGAGAAGAACACCAGAGGCTCGCCCATGATGTAGTGGCCGGTGATGGCACCGATGGCACCAAACGGAATCACACTCATGATGACGAAGGGCTGCAGGTAGCTCTTCAGAGGAATGGCCAGCAGGGCGTAGATGATCAGCAGGGCCAGAACCAGACCCAACGCCAGACTGGCCAGAGAGCTTGCGCGCTCTTCCTGCTCGCCACCGAGACCCACCGTCACCCCAGGATACTTCTCCAGCAGCGCGGGCATCGTCGTTCGGCGGATGGTCGCAATCACCTGCTCGGGCGTGGTGGTGGCGCGATCCACTTCCGCGGTGACATTGACGATGCGCCTGGCGTCCTGCCGATTGATGGCCGAGAACCCGCGGCCGATCTCCACCGTCGCCACGCTGGCGAAGGGGACCTCGGTGCCGTCGGCGGTGCGGATGCGCATGTTTTCGAGATCGCCGAGGCTGCGACGCTGTGCTTCCGGATACCGCACCATGATGCGCACGTCATCCACGCCGCGCTGGACGCGCTGCACTTCCAGACCATAGAAGGCCTGACGCACCTGAGAGGCGAGGTCGTTCATGGTCAGCCCCAGGGTGCGGGCAGCAGGGGTCAGTGACAGTTTCACCTCCTGCTTGCCGGCCCGGAAGGAGTCGGTGATGTCGTACACGCCGCTGTAGCGGCCGAGTTCACCGCGCAACTCCGCTGCCATCTGCCGCAGCGTATCGACGTCACGGCCGGTCAGCTGGAAGTTGATGGCCTCGCCGGTGGAGAACGCCGCCGCCGAGAACGACAGCGCCACTGCATCCGCAATCGGTCCGGTCAGTTCCCGCCAGCGATCCGCTATGGCCTTCACCGACACTTCGCCGCGCACGTCGAAGGGCGGCATGCTGATGGCCACCTCACCGAAGTGACTCTGCCCGGCCGTCTCCGGACGCGGCGGACCACCGCCACGTTCGATGTTCGTGCCCAGGGAAGTGAAGACGTGCTGAACCAGGCTCGGTGCCGTCTCCGGTCTGGCGGCGTCGAGCTCTTCTTTGAGCTGCACCACCGCCCGCTCGAGCTGACCGATGGCAGCGGAGGTGACTTCCACCGGGACCCCTTCGGGCATGATCAGCGTGGCATAGATGCGGTCGCCTTCCACAGAGGGGAAAAACTGGAACTGGATGCGCCCGGATCCGATCAGCCCCAGCACGAGGATCATGGCCGCCAGAGCCAATGCTGCCGTGACATAGCGATAGTTCATGGCCAACGCCATCACGGGCCGATAGCCGTACATGGCAAAGTATCCGAGACCATCGGCCAGACGGGTCTGGAAGCGGATCCAGCCCTGCACGAAACGGGTGTTCTCGAAGGCGTAGCCGCTGGTCTTCCGGTGTGCAAGGTGCGACGGCAGGATCAGCTGGGACTCGACGATGGACATGATCAGACACAGGATCACGACATAACCGATCACCGCAAAGAAATCACCGAGGCGGCCACCGCCGAGGATCAGCGGCAGAAAGGTGGCCATGGTGGTGAGCACGCCGAAAATCACCGGCACCGAGACTTCATGGGTGCCGTCGATGGCAGCCTGGCGTTTGGATTGTGCATTCAGTTCGTGGGCATAGATCCGCTCGCCGACCACGATGGCATCGTCGACGACGATGCCGAGCACCAGAATGAAGGCCATCACCGTCAGCGTGGAGATGGAGATCCCCATCGCGGGAAACAACATGATGCCGCCCAGAATGGCGATGGGAATGCCCGCGGCGACCCAGATCGCGATCCGAAAACGCAGAAACAGCGCCAGCACGATCAGGACCAGGATCAGGCCATTGCGGGCACTGTCGATCAGCGTGTCGAGGCGGACCCGGAGCTCCTGGGATTCGTCCTGCCAGATCGCCAGACGGACACCTGCGGGCAGCGTCGGCACGAAGTCTTCGAGGAAGGCTCTGATGGTCCGCGCCATCTTGATGATGTCCTCGTCGCCGACGCGGAAGACCTTCACCATCATGGCGGGGGTGCCATCGAGGCGGGCGCGCAGATCACCTTCCTCGAAGCCGTCGACGAGGGTGGCGATTTCCTGCAGACGAAGCTGGGTGCCATCGGCCCGGGTGAGGACCACCACATCCTCGAGCTCGCGAGCGGTGTAGGCCTGACCCTCGGTGCGCAGCAGAATCTCACCGCCCTCGGTGCGGATGGAGCCGCCGGGCATGTCCACCGACGTCCGGCGAATCGCATCCCCCACCTGCGCCAGACTGAGGCCATGACGCCGCAGCATCTGCTCGGAGACTTCGACGCTGATCTCATAGGGACGGGTGAACGCCGTCTCCACCTGGGAGACGCCAGGAAGACCGGCGAGCTGCTCGCGAAGGTCCTGCCCGAGTTCCTTCAAGGTCCGCTCATCGGTATCACCGGCGAGCATGATCTGCATGACCCCGCCGCGGAAGAGGAACTTCGAGACGATGGGTTTCTCCGTCTCCACCGGAAGGGTATTGATGCCATCCACCTGGCTCTTGATGTCGTTGGCCACCTGACCGGAATCGAAGCCTTCGAGGATTTCCAGCGTGACGGTACACAGACCTTCGTTGGCAATGGCCCGCATGCGCCGGATGCCCTGCACCGACTGCATGGCTTCCTCGATGCGGATGCACACCGCCCGCTCCACTTCCTCGGGCGACGCGCCGAGATAAGGCACGCGGATCTGCACCACGTCCGGATCGATGTTCGGAAATTCTTCCTGGTGGGTCACCAGCAGGGCGCCGAAGCCCCCCACCACGAGGATGAACATCAGCAGGTTGGCAGCCACCGAGTTGTCGACGAACCAGGCGATGATGCCCTTCATGACGTCGCCACGACCGGCCGCAAGGATTCGGTCATGGTTCAGGCGCCCGCGAGCTGCACGGTCATGCCTTCCACCACGGTCTGGATCGGTGACAGACAGACCTGCTCGCCTGCAGCGAGCCCGCCGCTGATCAAGACCTCGTCGCGATAGAAACGCAGCGGCACCACCTCACGAAACCAAAGCCGGTTGTCCGCATCCACGACCAGCACCCGGTTGCCTTCCCGCAGCGCGGATCGCGGCAGCGTGACGACGCCCTCGACGCGGTTGCCGACAATGGTCGCCTGCACGAACAGACCGATGGGAATGGGCGTCGCAGCCGGCTGGACCTGGGCCACCACATGCACCATGCGTGAGCGCGGATCGATCTCACCCTCGGTCCGGACCACCTGCCCCTCCCAGGACAGGGACTGGCCGGCAAAGACGGCCTCGAGCGTCACCGCCGGAGCGCTGTCTGCACCGAGCACACTGACCAGCCCCAGCGGGAGATTGAGGAAGGCGAGCTGTTCATCGGCCAGCGGCAGGCGGACCTCCACGGCATCCGTGGCATAGAGCGTCGCCACCGTCGTGCCGCGGGCGAGGAACTGCCCCACGTCCACGGACTTGTTGCGCACCATGCCGGCGAAGGGTGCCGAAATGCGGGTCCGCTCGAGATCACGCTGGGCGCGGGCCAGCCCGCTGGCAGCGCCGTCACGGGCGGCCTCGGCCACCTTCAGCCGGCGCTCGGCGGCCTCGATATCCGATCGGCTGACCAGGTTGCGCGCCTGAAGACTGAGACGGCGCTCGTACTCGAAGCGGGCGTTGGCCGCCTCGGCCTCGGCCTGGGCGAAGCTGGCCCGCGCCTGATCCACCGCAGCCTGATGGTCCTCGTCCTCGATGCGCAGCAGGACTTCGCCCGCCTGAAAAACGCCGCCGGACACCATGGCCGGCGACATCCAGGCCACCCGGCCAGCCACCTCGGGGATCAGTGCGCTTTCGGTGCGCGGCTCGACGGTGCCCTGACTGTGAACCAGAAGCTGGACCGCCTCCGGCTCGACCACCATGACCCGCACCACGGGTGCGATGGGCGCTGGCGCTTCCGGTTCGAGCTGCGGCGCGGTCGCCAGCAGGCCCGCGGCGGCCACCAGGGCAAGGGCCACGATCAGGGCCGGAAAGACGATGATCCGTTTCATGTCAGGACGACCTCGAAGGCAATCCGCGGGAAGGGGGGCTCGGCAGCAGATCCATGCCCCGCGCGCTGGCGCCAGCCGCCTCCAGGACGGCGCGAATGGCGCTGCGATTGAGCGCCATCAGCTCGCCGATGGCCGCCTGCATAGCGCTGCCGTCGCGCCCGGCCAGCGCCACATCGAGGGCGCGCATGTGACGTCGAAAGGCTTTGGGCTCCGGCGCCGGCCGAAAACCCCGGGCCCGAAGTCGGGTCGCAAACTGCAGGCGCATGCTGTTGGCGATCAGCCGGATCGCAAGGTTTCCCGACACCTTCATGAAGAAGCGCCCCAGCTCCATGCGCAATTCCAGACTCTCTGCGTCCTGCGGCTCGCGTTCGAGAATCTTCGCCACCAGCGCCCTCGCCTCGTCGATCTCGTCATCGCTGGCCACTTCCGCCACGCTGCCGGCGGCGTGCGACACCAGCAACCCGAGCACCACCGCCACCTGGTCCACCAGTTCGACGTCAGGCACCGCCTGCAGATCGAGCAACGGCCCGAGCACGTCCAGCGAGGCTTCGTGCAAAGGCTGGACCCGGACGCCGCCGGGATGAATGACTGCCAGGCCGATCTGTTCGAGCTTCTTCAGGGCTTCCCGAACAGCACCCCGCGAAGTCTCGAACCGAACGGCGAGCTCCCGCTCGGACGGCAGGCGCTCTCCTGGCCGATACTGCCCGGTGAGGATTTCGTCACGCAGGGTGTCGAGGACCGTCGTGGGACGGAGGCCCGGGGTGGGTTCGTCCGTGGTCATTTGGATCATCAAGTTGGTAGGACCAGATCGGTAACGAACTTTAACGCTAAAGCTCGGAGAGGGCAACGGCACGGGGGCGCGTATCATGAGGCGCTGTCATCTCAGGACCGTGACACGGCCAGCCAATCACGAGGACGGACATGGGGACCAACCAGCGCATTCGGCAATGGGCCGCAGGCTCGACCGACGACCATGCGAGCCTGATGGCCTATCTCGAGGAACATCCCGGGGACACCCACGAATTGATCGCCGCGCTGACCTGCGACGAACGGCAGGTGGAAGCCGGCGCCGCCGCTGTCCTGGTCCGGCTGGCCGGGAAGTCGCCTGCCCGGCTCGAACCCTTCATTCATCGCCTGTTCCGCATCGCCGGCGGCAGCGACCATCAGGCCGTCCGGCTGGCCATTGCCGAGGCGCTGCCTAAGCTGGAACTCGGATCGGGTCAGGCGGGCAGGCTGGCCTTCGTGTTCGAGAGCTGGCTGGATGACCGGGATCCTGACATCAAGCGCGCAGCCATGACGGCGCTGGTGGCCCTGGTGCCCCAGCGCCCGAGCCTCGGGCCACGGATCCGCCGTGAAATCGAACAGCGGGCCGAGGCGGGCTCGCCCACGGCGATCAAGCATGGCCTGAAGCTGCTCGAAGGTCTGCGGGAATTCTGATGCCGGATCAGTAGCCGCTGGGGAACGCCATCCGCGCCACCCGGTCGCCGGCAAACGTCCCCAGCCAGATGTGTTCACCCACCTGCAGGGCGACGCTGACCGCGCCCGTCGGCACATCGTCGCGCTCTAGCAGCACCTCGGCCGTGAGGTCCTCCGGGTCGAGGGCCAGGATCGAGAACGCCAGGGCACAGGTGCCCTCCGTACCGTCACGACACCCGGCAATCTGCCGCACCCCGGCACGATGGGAGGCCACCAGCAGGCGACCATCATCAGCCCAGGTGAGATTGTCCGGGTGCGGCACCTCCAGGGTGGCCAGCACCTCGCCGGACTCGACATCGATGCGGCGCACCTCGCCGCCGAAGTAGGCGTTGAGGTAAATGTGGCGCTCCTCGGCACAGCGGGCGATGCCATTGGGCATGGGCGCACGCGTACCGGGCACCTCGGCGAAACCCGAATCGGGCCGCCATTCCACGACCCAGCCGGTGTCGGTGCCGAACAGCGCCTTGAGCACCGAGGAGATTTCCGCATCACGCGAATACATGTGCGTGGCCCAGAAGCCGCCGTCGGCCAGGGCCACGAGATCGTTGAGCAGCAGCGGCTCGGGCAGGATCACGCAGCCACGCCAGCTCAGGTCCACGGCATCGTCAGCTCCGGAAAGCAGCTCGAAGTACTCCACAGACTCACGCTCGCCATGGTTGATGACGAGCAGCGCATGGCGACCGTCCCCGCGCTCGATCAGGTCCAGACCATGGGGCGAGAACGCCGGGCCCGGCGGTCCCGGGCAGTCAGCGCTGCCCCACCCCGGTTCCGGCACATCCGCATCGGCCTCGGGTCCGGGATAGAGAATCAGTGGGAGAGGCTGATCAGGCAGGAAGCTCGCCAGCGTGCCCGGCGCACTGCCATCGAGGCTGCCGAATTGACTGGCGATCAAGTTGCCGGTGGGCGCGAAGTAGACGAGGTCCTCGGGATTGGAGAAACCACAGAAGGGTTCGACTCCGCCATGGGCTTCGCAGTCGACGATCCAGTCGCCCACATCACCGGCACAGGCCGACAGCCCCATCGACACCGAGACCGCGAACAGCACAGCTGCGCCCCAGCGCCAGCTCTGGCGTCGCTCCGGCAACCGATTGGAGGTGAGAGCTTCCAGCACGCGGACATCCCCATGTCATGCGCGTCCCCAACGCCGAACACTACCACAGCCACAGGTCCGCGCCATGACTTTGCGCCCCCGTGACGGAGCCGGCCACGGGTGCCTGACAGCGGTGATTCGACGTTGTCAGGAACTGCAAGACAGCATGGAGCAGCCGGCCTTGTGGCGCGCCCACTCCGGGCGGCGGGCGGCCAGCTCCTCGTGCGCGGGTTGCTCCGCATAGGGCTCACGCAACACGGCAAGAAGGCGGGTCAACGGACCTGTGTCCCCGGCGGTGGCCGAGTCGATGGCCTGCTGCGCGAGATAGTTGCGCAGCACGTACTTGGGATTGACCGCATCCATGCGCGTCCGGCGTCGGGCCTCGTCGACACCCTGGGCGGCCAGACGCGAACGATAGAGCGCCAGCCAGGCCATGAGTTCGGTCTCGGGAGGGTTGTCGCTGTAGTAGGCGGGCAGGAGGGGCTCGAAGGCCCGGGGAGTCAGGTCTGAATCCATCGGCACCTGAGCCAGGCGGCGGAAGAACAGCGTCATGTCCGTCTCGACCTGCTGCAGCAGGGAGAACAGACCGTCGACCAGAGCCGATTCACCATCGATGGTCGCAAGGCCGAGCTTGCTCGCCAGCATGTCGGCGAAGGTGCTCTCGTAGGTGCTGCGGTACGTTTCGAGGCCGGCGCCGACATCTTCTTCGGTGACGCCGAGCGCGCCCAAGGCCTGACCGAGCCGGGCCAGATTCCACAGTGCGACCCCGGGCTGGTTGCCATAGCAGTAGCGCCGGCCCGGCAGATCCGTGGTATTCGGTGTCCAGTCAGGCTCGAAGCCTTCGAGCCAGCCGTAGGGGCCGTAGTCGATGGTGAGCCCGAGCAGCGACATGTTGTCGGTGTTCATGACCCCGTGGACGAAACCCACCCGCATCCAGTGCGCCACCATGACGGCCGTCCGCCGGCAGACCTCACCGAACCAGACCCCGTGGGCCGCAGCACCGGAGCCGGGAACATCCGCGAACAGGGACTGATGGACGAAGTCCGCAAGTCTCTCCAGCAGCGCCTGATCACCTCGCGCTGCCGGCAGTTCCAGGTTTCCGAAGCGCAGGAAGGACGGCGCGACCCGGCAAACCACGGCGCCGGGTTCGGCGGCGGCGTTGCCATCGTAGAACATGTCGCGCAGCACAGGCTCACCGGTGGTCACCAGACTCAGGGCGCGGGTGGTGGGCACACCGAGATGATGCATGGCTTCGCTGCAGAGGAACTCGCGGACGGAAGAGCGCAGCACAGCCCGCCCGTCCGCGCTGCGGGAATACGGCGTCAGGCCCGCGCCCTTGAGCTGCAGTTCATGGCGGACACCGTCAGACCCGACGCTCTCGCCCAGCGTGATGGCGCGCCCGTCGCCGAGCTGGCCCGCCCAGTTGCCGAACTGATGGCCACCATAACAGGCGGCGTAGGGCGCCATACCCGGCAGCAGCCGGTTGCCGGCCAGCACCTCGGCGACCTGTTCGGGGTCACCGACCTCGGACAGGCCGAGCAGTGCCGCACAGTCCTCGGACCAGGCCAGCAGTTTCGGCGCGGCGACCGGCGTCGGCCGAACGCGGCTGTAGCAGGCGCCGTGCACCTGATGGGGAAACGGCGCGGCTTCCGCCTCGCCGGGCAGTTCCGACACCAGACGTTGTTCGAAGGGCAGTTCGCTCAGTTGCACGAGAACTCCAGATGCCTCAGAGGCCTCGATAGGCCTCGTCGAGGCGAAACCTCAAAGTGGAGACGACATTCTCGAGCACCAGGGGCTCGCCACCGCGCCGCAGGGGCCGATAGCGCCAGGTGCGTACGGCGGCGAGGGCCACCTCGTCGAAGACGTCAGGGGGATGGGACTCGAGAACGCGGACATCCTCCACATGGCCCGAGGCCGTGACGGTATAGATCAGGGTCACCTCGCCCTCGATGCCGGCCTCCTTGGCGGCGGTTGGGTAGACCGGCTGGGAACCCTGACTCAGTTCCAGCACGGGCTGGCGGTCACCGGTCAGGGCCGCACAGCCCGACACGACCGTCAGGGCGGCCAGCAGCAGTGCGCAGCGCAGACGAGCGGGGATGCCATGTAGCTGTCCAGTCATGGTCCGGATGTCCAACGTTGCAGTCAGGAGGCCTCCGTGGCGTGACGGGTGCGGCGGGCGCGCTCGCCGGGATCTTCGCCGGGCTGCAGCAGCTGCAGTGCCCAGCGCCAGCTCCACAGCCCGGGACCCACCCGATAGCCTGGCAGGGTATCAGGACCGCAGGCTCCCGTGCCGACACCGCGCTGGGCACGATCCACATGGACATGGATGCGGTCATCGGCTTCGAGGTCACGGACGTGACGTGCCGCCTCCAGGGTGACGTCATCATAGCGCAGGGCGGAGAACTCGCCCTTGGGCGGCGGCAGCACCAGCACGCCGCGACCCTGTTCGTCCGTCAGCGCGAACCAGCGCACGTCGCTGCGATTGCCGCAGGCCTGGGGCAGGATGTAGGGCTCGTAAAGCTCATCCACGGTGGTGGCATAGCGACCGAGCAGCGCGGCGGTGGCGCGGTCGCGATAGTTCTCGTGGGGACCGAGACCGAAGTACTCCACCCGGTCGTAGGCCGCGGCCACGCTGAAGGCCATGCCGATGCGGGGCAGGTCGTCGAGGGCAGTGGGAATCCGCGCCTGCTCCTCGATCCAAAGGACACCGTCGCCGCCGAGGCTCAGCTTGCGGCGATGTTCGATGGGGTGCCCGCCGGCCGTACGGATCTGTCGGCTGGTGGCCACGCTGACATCCCCTTCCCGGCGCTGCCGGATGGTCGGACGACCGTGGTCCACCTGCAGGTGGGCGATGCCCCACTCCCGCCAGCGGGCCAGCACCCCGCCGGGCACGATGGACTCCGGTTGTCCTTCCAGCAGCCGCACGCCATCGTTGTCCAGGGGCGCGCGCCAGAGGCTCAAGGCCACCGGTCCGACCAGCAGGGCATCGTTGCGCGGACCAAAGCCCTTGACCTCGCCGGTCTGCGCATCGAGCAGCAGTTCCAGTTCACCCGCCGTGGCGCGCAGGCCTTCCAGCGATTCCGAGACCGTGACCCGTTCCAGAGGCCAGCTCTCTCGCCGCCGGCGCAGCTTGCCGGGAATGGACACCTGCCAGGCGCCCAGTTCATGGCCCTTCGGCGCCCAGGGCTGCGCCTTGCGCAGCAGCAGCCGCAGATCCAGGCAGGCCTCGGCGCCCGGCGCCAGTTCGGGGGTCGGCACAGTCAGCGATACCTCTCCGGTCTCGCCGGGAGCGAGCTTCGGGACAGGACACTTGCCGTTGGCCACGGTGACGCCATCCACTTCGACCCGCCACGCGAGCTCGAGACCGTCACACCCGAGAAAGTCCTGGCGGTTCCTGAACTTCAGCCGTCCGCGGCGGCGATCGTGGCCGAGGAAGGCCAGCGGAGCGGCCAGGGCACGGTGTTCGAACAAGGCCGGCTTCGGCTTCCGGTCGGGCCACACCACGCCATTGATGCAGAAATTGGCGTCGTTGGGCGCATCCCCGAAGTCACCGCCGAACCCCCACACCGGTTCATCGGCCTCCGGATCCAGCAGCAGTCCCTGATCGACCCAGTCCCAGATGAAGCCACCCTGCAGGACCGGATGGGCATCGATGAGTTCCCAGTAGTCCGCAAGCGAGCCGTTGCTGTTGCCCATGGCGTGGCTGTATTCGCACATGATCAAAGGCTTGCCGCCGGCATACTCGGTGGCAAATCGCTCCAGGGCCGCCAGGGTGGGATACATCGGGCAGATGATGTCCGTGCTGGCCGCGCCGTCGAAGCCGCGGCCTGCGCCGAGTGCCTTGGACAGCGGGCCAGCCTGCAGGGCATCCCAGGGCAGCTGGACGGCGCCTTCGTACATGATTGGCCGACTCGGGTCTGTCGCCCGGATCCAGGCTGCGGCGGCGTCGAAGACCGGCGCATCGCCGCTCTCGTTGCCCGGTGACCAGAGGATAATGCAGGGATGATTGCGGTCCCGCTGCACCATGCGCTGCACCCGCGCCAGGATGGCGGTCTCGTAGCCGGGGTCCAACGCCAGGCTGTGCTGCCGGGCGTGACACTCCACGTTGGCCTCGTCCACCACGTAAAGCCCGAGTTCGTCGCAAAGGTCGTAGAAGTGCTCGGCATTCGGGTAATGGGAGGTGCGCACCGCATTGATCCCGAACTGCTTCATCAGCACGAGATCCTGGCGGGTGCGCTCCACGGACACGGTCTTGCCGGTGCGGTCATCGTGCTCATGGCGGTTGACGCCCCGGATCGTCACCGGCCGGCCGTTCACACACAACAGGCCATCGACAATGGCAACCCGGCGGAATCCGCAGTACAGAGACACCACCTCCACCACCCGACCGCGCTTGTCGCGCAGGGTGATCAGCAGGCGGTAGCGCGCCGGGCTCTCGGCACTCCAGGCCTGCACCCGCGGCAGACGTGCGGTGACACGGGTGCGGGGGCCGCGCCAGACGAAATCGCTGATCAGACGCCCCTTCGCCGTCGAGCGGTCGCGACCTGCAAAGGCCGCACTCACCGGACGGCGCAGCGCGGCACCGCCGCCCGGTTTCTCGACCGACACATCCAGGGTGTGATCGCCGGTCTCGGCAGCCTTGCCACCGAGCCAGGCATCGATGCTCAGCCGTCCGGCGCCGGAGGCGGGATCGAAATCCGCGTCGACATGCAGGTCGGCCAGATAGGTCGGCGCGGTGGTGTAGAGGTAGACCTGCCGGTGCAGCCCGGCCATGAACCAGTGATCCTGATCCTCCAGCCAGGTGCCGTCGGAATAGCGGACCACTTCGAGCACGAGCGTGTTGTAGCCCGGCTGCAGACCGGCCGTGAGATCGAATTCGCTGGGCAGGCGGGAATCCTTGGCGAAGCCCAGGCAGGACCCGTTGAGGTGGACGCGCACCAGACTCTCGGCGCCACCGATGTTCAGCACCACCCGGCGCTTGTGCCAGCCGGCCGGGAGCCGGACCTTGCGCCGGTAGACGCCGGTGGGGTTGGCCTCGGGAACGTCGGGCGGATCGCCGCAAAAGGGCATCTGGATGTTGGTGTAGTGGGGACGATCATGGCCCTGCATCGGCCAGCAGCCGGGCACGTCGATGTCGCGCCAGTTGCGATCCGGGAAGTCGGGCTGAAAGACGTCCGCGGGGACGTCCTCGGGCCGGTCGAAGATCTTGAAGCGCCAGGGACCATCCAGGTCCAGGCGCCAGGGATGCTCACCGGAGGCAGACTTCGCCGCCGCCACGTCGGGCGCGGCCAGATAGGTGGTCCTCATGGGCAGCCGCCCATGGGCAATGACTTCCGGTGAACGCCAGGGCGGCGCTGAAGACGGCCCCGTTCCCTGCATGGTCTACCTCCTGACCCGGGCGCACACCGCCACGGGCCAAGTATCGCGCATGGATCGGGGCCTGCGCCACGCTTTCGGCCCAATCTCGTGGAACGCAGCCAGCGCTCCCTGCCGCCGAAAGCCGGTGCTTCAGTCCATACCGCCTCGGAGAATCTCGACCAGCGCGTTCAGCGCATCGGTCGCCGTGAAGATGCCATAGAGGCTGTCTTCGTCGTCCAGCACCACCACGCTGCCGATCTTGAGTGCCGACATGCGCAGAGCGACCTCGTCGAGGCGGTCACTCAGGCGCACGGTGACCGGGTCCGGAGTCATGATGTCAGCTGCGGTGACCAGCGACCGCCGCGCCGGCTCCAGGGCTGCGAGGACTTTCAGGTCCCGCTGACTGACCATGCCCACCACCTGCCCATCACGCGTAACGGGCAAATGCCGGACACCATGCTCGCGCATGAGATCTGCCAGTTCTTCACTGCCCGCCTGCTCGGACGCGGTCACCGGCGAAGGTGACGTGTACTCGTCCACGGGTACTTCGATTCGAGGTCTGGTCACCGTATTTCCTTTTGAGGTTTGCAGTACGACCACAGTGTACTGCCCTTGGACAGCCAGTGGCGACTCGGGTGTGAATGGAACTCCTGGCGAACCCGTCAGCTGCGTTTGGCCTTGGCGAAGGCGGCCGCAAAGGCACCTCCTGGCGCGGGCTGGGTGGGAGACGATGGCTGCTGTCCTCCGCGTTTCCCGCCACCTTTCCCATCGCGTCGACCACCACGGGGCGGATTGGCGTCCTGGGACGAAGCCGAGCCCTGCCGCTCGCGCCCGCCCCGCTGTTCGCCGGGCGTGTCATCCAGCCGCATGGACAGCGCGATGCGCTTGCGGGCCAGATCCACTTCCATGACCTTCACCTTGACGATGTCGCCGGCCTTCACCACGTCCCGGGGATCCTTGACGAACTTGTCCGCCAGGGCCGAGACATGGACCAGACCGTCCTGGTGCACCCCCAGGTCGACGAAGGCCCCGAAGGCCACCACGTTGCTGACCACGCCTTCGAGCACCATGCCCGGCTGCAGGTCCTTGATGTCCTCCACGCCCTCGGCGAAGCGCGCGGTCTTGAACTCAGGCCGCGGGTCGCGGCCCGGCTTCTCCAGCTCCGAAAGAATGTCGCGGACCGTCGGCACACCGAAGCGGTCGTCGGTGTAGCGCTCGGGATTCAGCCCGCGCAGGAAGCTGCTGTCGCCGATCAGCGCGCCGAGCTCCCGTCCGCTGTCCTCGAGGATGCGCTTCACCACCGGATAGGCCTCGGGATGCACCGCCGAGGCATCGAGGGGATCGTCACCCTCGCGAACCCGCAGGAAGCCCGCGCACTGCTCGAAAGTCTTCTCGCCCAGACGCGGGACTTTCAGCAGTTCCTTGCGACTGCGAAAGGCGCCGTGGGCATCCCGGTGGTTGACGATGTTCTCGGCCACGGCGGCGCTGAGACCGGCCACCCGCGCCAACAGCGGTGCGGAGGCCGTGTTCACCTCCACGCCCACGGCGTTCACGCAGTCCTCCACCCGGGCATCCAGCGCCCGGGCGAGGCGGGTCTGATTGACGTCGTGCTGATACTGGCCGACCCCGATGGACTTGGGATCGATCTTCACCAGTTCCGCCAGCGGATCCTGCAGGCGGCGGGCGATGGAGATGGCCCCGCGCAGGCTCACGTCCACGTCCGGGAACTCCTTGGAGGCCAGCTCCGATGCCGAGTACACCGACGCTCCGGCCTCGCTGACCACGATCTTCTCCAGACGCAGCTCCGGGTGCCGCTTCTGCACATCCACCACCAGCCGGTCCGTCTCCCGCGATGCGGTACCGTTGCCGATGGCCACCAGCTCCACTCCGTGGGACTGACAGAGCGTGGCCAGCCGCGCCAGGGAGGCATCCCACTGGTTGCGCGGCGCGAAGGGATAAATGGTATCGGTGGCCAGCAGTTTGCCGGTGGTGTCCACCACCACCACTTTCACGCCGGTGCGCAGGCCCGGGTCGAGGCCCATCACCGCTTTCGAGCCCGCAGGCGCCGACAGCATCAGATCCTTCAGGTTGTCGCCAAAGATGCGGATGGCCTCTTCCTCCGCACTCTCGCGGGCGCGCAGCATGAGATCGAGGCCGAGCCCGATGAGCAGCTTGAAGCGCCAGGCATGGCGCAGGGTCTCGGCCCGCCAGGCGTCCGCCGGACGACCTGCTTCATGCCAGCCGACCCGCGCGCCGATCTGGCCGATGGCGGAGGCCTGCCCGGCATCGAGGTCACCGCCGATGGCCGGCAGCAGATCCAGGCTGAGCATGCCTTCGTTGCGTCCCCGCAACAGGGCCAGCAGACGATGGGAGGGGATCTTCGCCACCGGCTCGGCGTGATCGAAATAGTCCCGGTACTTCGCGCCCTCGTCCTGCTTGCCGTCGAGGACCTTGGCCTTCAGCTGCCCCTTCTCCCAGAGCCATTCGCGCAGGGAGCCGACCAGAGTGGCGTCCTCGGCGATGGCTTCGATGAGAATGGCCCGTGCCCCGTCCAGCGCCGCCTTGACGTCTTCCACCCCGGCCTCGGCATTGACGAAGGCCGCAGCAGCCGTCTCGGGATCCGTGTCGGCATCGTCCCGCAGGGACACCGCCAGCGGCTCGAGTCCGGCCTCGCGGGCAATCTGGGCCTTGGTGCGCCGCTTGGGCTTGTAGGGCAGATAGAGGTCTTCGAGCCGGGCCTTGGTGTCCGCAGCCAGAATGTCGGCCTTCAGGTCGTCGCCGAGCTTGCCCTGCTCCTCGATGCTCGCCAGCACCGTCGCCCGCCGATCCTCCAGTTCCCGCAGGTAGCCCAGCCGCTCCTCGAACAGCCGCAGCTGAATGTCGTCGAGGCCACCCGTCACCTCCTTCCGGTAGCGGGCGATGAACGGCACGGTGGCACCTGAATCCAGCAGCTCGGCGGCCGCCGCCACCTGAGCCGGACGGGCACCGATCTGCTCGGCAATCTGATCGAAAATACGACTCTGGGTATCGGACATGCGCAGGAAAACTCAGCTTGCGGACGGGCGGGCAGTATCCACGCCCCCCGAAGTGAAGCCAAGCGACCTGCGTCACGACCCTGCACGCACACACCCATGGCCGCACGACTCAGGCAACACGCCATTGTGGGAGACTGCGCAGCGCAGCGGAGCAGCGATCTCGATGACGCCTGCCGGAGG
>JAFIFL010000343.1 GCA_020832055.1 Gammaproteobacteria bacterium | reverse complement strand
TTTCGCACAGCGAAATGCGCCGATCTCGATGACATGCGGCGAAGGCAGTGACAGCGGCTTCGGCACAGCGTCTTCAGATCGGCCCAGTCGCTGTGCGATCAGGGCCTTCCCACAGCCGAAAGCCATAAAACGCGAGCAGAGACCCCGCAAAGCCATCATCGACCTTCCCGGTGGGATAGACTGCCCGCCCTTGCAGCCATTCACCCATGCCGATGCGAATCACGCCTGCCCTGCCCGTCATGATGCCCAGGCCCGCCCCACTCGCTGAGGTCGGAACGGCTGACCACCCGCCCGCTGCCGGAGGCGACCGGGAGCATCTCCAGCGCCTGCTCCGGACGGGAGGATTTCCTTGAGCCGCTGGGAGCCCGGCGGCAAACGGCAGGGCCAGGGCAGAAGCCGCCGGGTTCGCCATCGATCCGACGTCGCCCGAAAGCCGACACCGACCCGGGAACCGGATCTGGCCCTCGACGTCGAACGGCTCGCCAACGATGGCAGCGGCATCGCCCACGCCGCCGACGGCCGCATCGTGTTCGTCCCGGGCGCCGCGCCCGGAGACCGCATCCTCGCCCGGGTCACGGAAGCGCGACGCACCCTGCTCCGCGCTGAGATCATCGAGGTGCTGGAACCCGGGCCGGATCGGGTGCAGCCGGCCTGTGCAGCGTTCGGCCGCTGCGGCGGCTGCGCCTGGCAGCATATCGACTACCCGGCCCAGGTCGAGGCCAAAGCCGCCATCCTCGACAACGCCCTCGAACGCATCGGCGGCCTCGACCTCCCCGGCCCGGTGGTCGTGACCCCATCACCAGAGCCCTATGAGTACCGGGGCAGAGCGCGCCTGCTCGTCCAGGGCCATCGGCCCGGCTACCGGCGCGCTGCCAGCGATGACCACATAGCTGTCGAGGACTGTCCCGTCCTGGCTGCTCCGCTGCGGACGGCGCTGCGCCAACTGATCGCGGCACGCCCGGCCAATGGCGAATGGGAACTTGCACTCGGTGAAGCGGACGCCACGCACCCCGAAGGCGTGCGGGTCCTGCACCTCGATGACCCCGAGCATGGTGGCGCGCCGCTCACCCTGCGCGCTCGCGATCATCAGGTGCAGATCGCCGCCGGCGGTTTCGCACAGGCCAATCCGCTGCTCTTCGATGCCCTCATCGAGGCCATCTCCAACGCCGTCGGCAGCGGTGAGCGCCTGCTCGAGCTCTATGCCGGTGCGGGCTTCTTCACCCTGCCCCTGGCCAGCCGCTTCCAGCAAATTGTCGCGGTGGAATCCGATGCCGCCGCGGTCGCCAATCTCCAAAGTGCCGCAGCCGCCGCCGGCATCGAACACATCGAGGCGAAGGTCGCTGACGTCGAGAGTTTTCTGGCACCGGGCCAACCTGGTCAGTACGCCGCTTCATTGCCTTCCCGGTTTACGCCAGAGGTCGTGTTCATGGATCCACCGCGGGCAGGCCTTGGTCACGCCGTGACGACCCGGCTGTGTGCTCCCGGCCCGGGGCGCCTCGTGTACCTCTCCTGTGATCCAGCCACCTTCGCCCGCGATCTCGGCCACCTGCACGAGGGCGGCTGGCGACTTCAGTCCGTGGCGGGCTTTGATCTGTTCCCGCAGACCCCGCACATCGAGGGCCTGGCGGTGCTGGTGCGGTGATGGTTGCGGTGCTCGCCCACAGGGTGCTGGCGAAGGGGCACTGCACGGCAGGGTCGACCTCGGCAAGCGACGCGGGCCTCGGTTATGCTCACATCGGAGGGAATTTAAGCGTCCCGTAGAACGACGCACCATCAAAACCAAGGGAGGGAGCAGTATGTCGATCCGACACGACCGGATGATCCGGAACGAATGCGGCCATCCGCTGATTACGTCAGCACTCGCGGCCGCGCTGCTGGCGTTTGGCGTTCTGCTGGCAGGGACCGCCAGCGCCGACTCGCCGATGGCCCAACTGCAAAAGGACGCGCCGAGCAACTGGGGCAAGTGGGGCGACGACGACCAGATCGGCGCCATCAATTATCTGGACGATGCTCAGGCCCTGCGTGGGACGGCAGCGGTGCGCAGCGGCCGCCGCTTCATGCTGCAGGTGCCCATGACCCACGGCGATGGGCCAGTGTTTCCGGGGCGCACGCCCACCCAGCATTTCATGGCGGGCGATGAAAGCTCCTACTGGAGCCGGAAGGTCGAACCCATGCCCGGCGGGATGAAAGGCTCCGACGACGTGGTCTTCATGTTCCTGCAAGGCACCACCCACGTCGATGCACTGGCCCATGCCTGGTACGGCGATCAGGTTTACGGCGGAGTCTCCGCCGACAGCACCGTTCATGGTCACGCCCATGCGGACATCGGCGCCGTGGGTGAACGCGGCATCGTCGGCCGCGGGGTGCTGCTGGATGTGGGCCGGCATCTGGGTACCCAAGGCCGCCTCGCTCCGGACACCTGTGTGCACCTCGCCGATCTCGAGGCTACCGCCGAGGCTCAGGGCGTCACCGTCGAGAAACGCGACATCCTGATTCTGCGCACCGGCTCCATCGCCCGCTTCTACGACGACGAGCCGGACCATGCCTGGGATGCCATGAATGAGCCCGGCCTCTGCTACAGCAGGGAACTGCTGAACTGGCTCTACGAGATGGAGATTCCCGCCATCACGGCGGACAACCTCGCAGTGGAGCGGGTGATGCAGGAGCTCGACGGCGAAGTGTTCGCCATACCGCTGCACGGTGCTTTGATGCGCGATCTCGGCATCGTCCTCACCGAGATCGCCTGGCTCGAAGACCTCGCCGACGACAGCGCGACAGATGGTCAGTACACGTTCCTGTACATCGCGGCACCACTGAAGATCGAGGGCGGGACGGGTTCACCCGTCAATCCGGTGGCCATCAAATAGGCCGCTGCCGGGCCGCCCGCTCAGTTCGCGGGCGGGTTGCCCGGGAAGCCCGGGATACGCGAATCCACTGGCGACCAGTCCACGGCCGAGCGGTTCCAGTAACTGCTCTCGGGCT
>JAFIFL010000342.1 GCA_020832055.1 Gammaproteobacteria bacterium | reverse complement strand
AAGTGCCACGAGATCGGCCCATCCGCCTGCGGCGGATAGGGCCTTCCCACAATGGGACAACGCCCAGCTGAAATCAGCCGATGACTTCGAGTTTCTCGATCTGGGGGCGGCCGTCCATGAACGGGCCGAGTTTGGGGCCGAGTTGCTTGAAGTGGTCGGACTGGCGGTGGGCGGCCAATGACGCCTCGTCCTCATACAGTTCGAGCATGACGTAGCCGCCGTCAGCATCCCGGCACAGGGTATAGAGCTGGTTGCCGTTTTCCTTCTCGCGCACCTGCCCTGCCAGTTCCAGCATGGCGCTCTCGAAATCGGCTTCACTGCCGGCTTTGGCCTTCAGACGGGCGATGACTGCAATCATGGTGTGCCTCTCCTGGGATCCAAGTGGTCTCGGTTACAATTGAGCGATGTCGTTCGTCGGAGGATTCATGCACAGACAGCCCCTGCTGGTCGCGCTCACGCACTACGCTTCCTGTCATCCCGACGAGGCGGACATGGTGACCCGCTTCCAGCGCTTCGTCGAGGCGTATCCACGCTGCTTTGATCGCACGCTGGCGACTCCCGGTCACGTGACGGGCTCGGCCTGGATCGTCGATCCTGCAGGGGAGGCGGTGCTGCTCACCCACCACCGCAAGCTCGATCTCTGGATCCAGCTCGGCGGCCACGCCGATGGCGATCCGGATGTGCTGGCGGTGGCGCGCAGGGAGGGGCTGGAGGAGTCAGGGCTCCGAGCCCTCGAGGTGGTCCATCCGGGTGTTGCCCAGCCGCATGTGCCCCAACCGAACGCTGCCGAGAACGAGGGCCTGCCGGTGCCCTTCGATGTCGATATCCACGAGATCCCGGCCCGCCGTGACGAGCCCGCCCACTTCCACTTCGACGTGCGTTATGCCTTCCGGGCGGTTGATCGTGCCGTCATCGCCAACGACGAGTCCCATGCCCTGGCCTGGGTGCCGATGGCGGAACTCGATGGTTACACCAGGGATGCCAGCGTCGCGCGCATGGCGAAAAAGTGGCTGGAGCGGCGTTCCACGGTTGTGGAAATGTGATCTGCGCCACGCTGGCGCTGTCCAGGTCGGCGCTCCAGTTGACCGTTGTTGGCGCGCGGGCATACCCTCCAGGGTCTGAACCGTGGCCTGAGGCGGCCGTTGCAAGGCGTCGAGCGCGTGTCCAAGGTCTTTAGCCCGATCGATACCATCAATCAGGCATTCCTCAGCAGGATCTCCGAGGCGTATCGCGCTGCCTATGGCAATCTCGGGGGCCGCGAACACGAATACGGCAACATCATTCGCGCGTCTGCGAATCTGGCTGTGGAAACCATCAACCGGTCGGATGCCTTCTACCACGACGTCGAGCACACCATGATGGTGACGCTTGTCGGGCAGGAGATCTTCCGCGGTAAGCTGCTGTCCGAGGGCACGGTCAGTCCGCGGGACTGGGCGCACTTCACCATCGCCCTGCTCTGTCACGACATCGGCTACGTTCGGGGCATCTGCCCGGGGGATGACGGCGATCTGGCCGTGATCGATGGCGAAGGCAGGACCGTCCGCATTCCGCCAGGGGCCACCGATGCCTTCCTGACCCCCTATCATGTGGAACGGGGCAAGATGTTCGTCCGGTCCCGCTTTGGCGATCATCCGCAGATCGACGCGGAGCTCATTGCGGCGACCATCGAGAACACGCGTTTTCCGGTTCCTGAGAATTCCGACGCGGCCAGCGTCGTGGACTGGGCGGTGCTCGTCCAGGCTGCTGACCTGATCGGGCAGATGGCGGATCCTGATTATCCGCGCAAGCTGCCCGCTTTGTTCTATGAGTTCGAGGAAACCGGAGCGAATCAGAAGATGGGCAATGATTCGCCCGAGTCCCTGCGTGACACCTACCCGGAATTCTATTGGAATATGGTGCGGCGTCACATCGAACCGGGGATTAATTATCTCAAGCTGACCCAGGAGGGGCGGGACTGGCTCTCGGGTCTGCATTCCCATGTGTTCTATCAGGAGCACCGCGGCGCGCTGTGAGCGCGGTAGTGGGGAAAGCGTTCGCGCGCTGACCTGGGCGCGGGCAACATGGCGAGGGGGAGTCCGGGTCCGCATGTTCAAGCCGTCCGATATCGTCATCGACGCCTACCTCGATCGCCTGAGCGATGAGTTTCGTCGTGCCCATCCCGAAGCGAGCGCGGCGGCACAGACCACGTTGCGTCGCTGTGGGCGCCTCGCACTGACGCATACGGCGCGCACCAATGCGCTCTATACCAACATCGATGGCTGTCTGCTGACCACTGAAGTGGCGCTGCGGATCATCGAAGGCCGGCAGATCGAGCGCTTCGACGTCAGCGTCGACGACTGGCTGCATTTCATGGTGGCGGCACTGTGCGTGTTCACCGGTTTCGCCCGGGGTGTGGTGCCCGGTGATCGCGGTCGTGATCTGGTGGTGGACGCGAACGGCGGGCGTTTCGAGCTCGGTCGCGGCCGCACCGACGGCTGCCTGTACCCGGTCTACATCCAGCGCAGCCAGCTCTTCGTCCGCCACTACTTCCGCACCGATCCCCTCATCGAGGCCGAGCGTGTCGCCGAGTACCTCGACTACATGCGATTTCCCATACCCAAAGAAGGGGTGGTCGATCGCGATACCCTCGGCGCCCTGCTCGGGGCGGCGCAGCTGATCGGCCATGCGGCCGACCCGCGGTTCCATCAGCGGCTGAAGCGCTTCTATCGCCAACTCGAAGAGGCCGGGCTGACGGAAACAATGGGGTACAGCAGTGCCCAGGACGTTCTCGACACCTACCCTCAGCGCTTCTGGAAGCACATCCTGCCGCAGATCGAGGTGGCGCTGAGCTACCTCAAATATACCGGCCAGGGCCAGATCTGGCTGGCGCGCATGAATGCACACATGCTCGCCGAGGAGCATCGGGAGTAGATCGGCTGCAGGCGCCCCGCACTGTGGGCGCATTTCGTCTGGAACGAAATGCGTCGCACGCAGTGCGCCGCGAAGC
>JAFIFL010000341.1 GCA_020832055.1 Gammaproteobacteria bacterium | reverse complement strand
TTCCCACAGGTTTTGCGCGATTGGGGCTATATAGGCGCTGTGCGATTGGGGCTACACAGGCGCTGCGCGATGGGGCCTACAAAGGCTGCGTGATGGGCTTCACTCCGGCTCGCGGCCACCCGTGAACCACGGCACTTCCCGGGCCTGATCGTCGACCTTGTCGGCCACGTCTAGCAGCAGGGCGAACAGCGCCATGCGTACCAGGACGCCGTTGTCGGTCTGGCGGAAGATGGCCAGATTCGGGTTGCTGTTGAGGTCATCGTCGAGTTCCCTGGCACCGCTGCGGGAGTCGCGGGGCAGGGGATGCATGATGACGGTGCTCGGGGCGCAGAAGCTGGTGTAGATGTCCTGGTTGATCCGGAACAGGCCCCGATAGCGGTCGGCTTCCTCCTGGGAGGGGAAACGCTCTTCTTGGGTGCGGGTGACGTAGAGGATGTCCACGCCGCGCACGCCGGCTTCGAGCTGGTGCACCGGTTCCACGGCGTGGCCGGCAGCTTTCAGGATGGCCACGTAGGGCTCGGGCAGGGCCAGTTCCGGCGGGCTCACCAGCCGGAACGTGATGTTGTCGAAAAGGGCGATGAGCTTCACCAGGGAGTGCACGGCGCGCCCATAGCGCAGGTCACCCACCAGGGCGATCTTCAGGCCGTCCACGGCGCGGTCCTTGTCCGCGAGTTCGCGGCGGATGGTGTAGAGATCGAGCAGGGCCTGGGACGGGTGCTCGTTGGGGCCGTCGCCGCCGTTGATCACCGGCACCCGGCTGGCGGCGGCGAATTCCGCCACCGACCCGGCCTCGGGGTGGCGCATGACGATGATGTCACTGTAGCCGGACAGCACCCGGGCGGTGTCGTAGAGGGACTCGCCCTTGCTCAAAGAGGAGGCCTTGATCTCCGTGGTTTCGCGGACCTCGCCGCCGAGCAGGTTGAAGGCGCAGCCGAAGCTGATGCGGGTCCGTGTGCTCGGCTCGAAGAACATGTTGCCGAGAATGGCCCCTTCGAGGACGCGGGTGATCCGTCGTCGCTCGGCATAGGGGCGCATGCGATCCGCCACTTCGAAGATGCGCTCGATGTCCGCGCGGCCGAACTGGTCCACGGACAGAATGTGCTGGCCGATGAAATTCACGATTCTGAGGTCCTGCAGGCCCAAAGCAGCGCGACCTTATGTCAGGCATGGCAGGACGGCAAGGACGATTCACAGGACCATTTGCCCGGAACCCGCGGCGGAAGCCTGGTGTACTCGCTGACTGCAACGCGCGGCCTCCTCGCGCTGCTTCCACCTTGCCGACAGTCCCGAGGTGCACACTGGCAGGCGCCCTGTGCAGGGCATGCCTGAGTCGGGGCGTCGCCGAGGCTTGGCCGAGGCTTGGCCCGGGCGGATCGGGCACGGATGGGCTTGTCTGAAATCGCCGGTCATGCCAAGTTTTCGTCCGCCGAACTTCAACGGGAGGGTCGTGGCATGCTCGGATCTCTGCTGACTGGTCGCCTGATGCTGTGCGGAACCCTGGGGCTGTTGGCGCCTTTCATGGCCTTGGCTTCGGATCGCGAGGGCGGGGCCACGCTGCAGGAGCGCATGGATCGCGCCGACTTCCAAGCGGCCGGTCTGCATCGACTCGATCCCGATGAGCTCGCCCATCTGAATGCCTGGCTGTTCGGAACGCCCACTGCAGAGACCGAAGAAGCCGAAGAGCCCGCCACCCCGTCAGAGCAGCCTGCCGTGGCCGCAGTGCCGGCCGAAGAGCCCACCGTCTCCCGCGAGGTACCGGATCTCGGTGCGGAGCAGGTGCGTCAGCGGCGGTCGGAAACGGCGCGGGACGAGCCGGAGGCCCTGACCTCGCGCATTGACGGTGAATTCCGGGGCTGGTCGGGCAATACGGCCTTCCGGCTGCAGAACGGCCAGATCTGGCAGCAGCGCGGGACCACGTCGCGCTATTTCTACCTTGCCGACAGCCCCGAGGTGCGGATTCATCGCGGCGCGTTCGGCTATCACCTCACGGTCGTCGAAACCGGCCGCAGTGTGCCCGTCCAGCGCATTCACTAGCTTCTCCCACCCATGTCCGGTTCCGGTTGGCAGGGATGACCCTGACCGGGACCGGCCCTCCCACGGGTTCCGCCGACCCGCCACTTGCCCCTTTGCCTGTCCGGTTCGCCTGCGCGCCTGGCCGTATCCCCTGGCCCCGAATGCCTCCTGAAACAATTTGGCTACATTTTTATTGAGGGGTTTCGTCCTCGGTACGTCTTGCAGCATGGGCCCTGTCCGATGACGGGCAGCCCAGTTGCTGTTCGACATGTTTCCGGGGGAAACCGATATGTATCCAGCACCCATCACACAGCGGCAAGCCGCCACTGCAAACAGCCTTGGGAGGGCATGAGGATGAAGTCCAGAAACAATCAACTCAGGCACGCGATCCGCTGCCTTCTCGGCGGTGGCGCCGTGGCAGCCCTGGCTGCTACCGGGGCACCGGTTCTCGCCCAGGGCGAGGCTGCCGAGCAACCGATCATCGAGCGCATCGCCGTCACCGGTACGCGGATCGAGCGGACCGCCATCGACGGACCGTCGCCCGTGACCATTTTCGGCCGGGAAGACATTGATGCCCAAGGTGACGTCAACGTTGCCGACTTCCTGAACCGCTCCAACTTCAACTCCTTCGGCTCCTTCACGCCAGCCTCCGGCTTCGCAGGCGGCGCCCAGGGTCAGGCTGAACTGAGCCTGCGCGGTCTCGGTTCGGGTCGTACGCTGGTGCTGGTGGACGGCCGCCGCATCTCCAACACCCCGGCTTTCGCCGGCGCGGCGCAGAACATCAACGCGCTGCCCCTGGCCCTGGTGGAACGCATCGAGGTGCTCACCGACGGTGCATCGGCCATCTACGGTACCGACGCCATCGGCGGTGTGGTCAACGTCATCACCCGCAAGGAATACGAGGGCCTGGACATCTCCGGCCAGATCGAGCGTCCCACCCAGAGCGGGGCGGATTCCCACCAGTACTCGGTGGTGTTCGG
>JAFIFL010000033.1 GCA_020832055.1 Gammaproteobacteria bacterium | reverse complement strand
TTCGCTGAACGTCATGCCAATCGGCGCATCGCCCTGCGGGCGCTAGCGCTCTGTTTGCGACAGCCCATTAAAGCCGCGCCCACGACGTCCTCGTCAGGGCTTCCAACGTTCGTTGTAGTTCCCAGCGCCCTTGCGGCGGATATCCTCACCGTTGACCTCCGGCAGCGGAGTGCAGACATCACCCTTGCAGGCACCTTCAGGCTTCAGTTGCCAGCCGGTCCCGGCCTCGAATTCGGCGCGGGGAATCGTGAGCGATCGCGACAGCATGGTGGACTCCCTGTGGGGATGGACCTCTGAAGTGTCTCGCGTTGAGTGGACCGGTGAAAGTCGGCGCAGGCCTGCAAGCCTCGGCCGCCACCGGATCAGCCGACCCCATGCTCGCGGAACCAGGCCAGGGTCCGCTGCCAGCCGTCACGGGCAGCGGCCTCCCGGTAGCTCGGCCGGTAATCCGCGTGGAAGGCATGGGGGGCGTCTGCATAGATGTGAAAGGTGGATGGTGAATCCGCAGCCTCGAGGGCGGCCTGCATCTTCGCCACTTCGCTCAGGGATATGCCGGTATCCTCGCCGCCATAGAGGCCCAGCACGGGGGCATTGAGCGCCGCAGCCACGTCCACCGGATGCTCCGGCTGCAGCGGCGTGGCGTCGCCGGTGACCCGGCCATACCAAGCGACGCCGGCCGCCACCAGTTCGCTGTGGGCCGCATACAGCCAGGTGATGCGTCCGCCCCAGCAGAAGCCCGTTATCCCCAGCTGCGCCACGTTGCCATGCTGGCCGGCCGCGTAGGCCACGGCAGCGTCGAGGTCGGTCATGACCTGGACGTCCGGCACTTCGCGGACGATGGCCAGGATGGCATCGAAGTCCGTCAGCCCCGACACGTCACCCTGGCGGTGGAACAGTTCCGGCGCCAGGGCCAGATAACCTTCGTGGGCAAAGCGCCGACAGATGTCCTTGATGTGCTCGTGAACGCCGAAGATCTCCTGGACCACCAGGACGACCGGGAAGGGCCCCTCGCCTCGCGGTCTGGCCAGATATCCGGGAATCTCGACGCCATCCGCGATCGGAATCATGATGTCGTCGGCCACCAGGCCGGCGTCACCGGTTCGAATCACCGTATCGGCGCTGATCGGGCGGACCGCCAGAGCGAACCCTGCGGCCGCACTGGTCGCCAGGAACCGACGGCGGTTGAGCGGAAGCGGACGAAGCTCTTCGGCCATGATGCATCCTCAATCGACGGAAGGACGCCGCAGGACAGCTGCTGGCACCTGTGAGCGCGTCCCGTATCATGCCCCAACGGAACCCAAGCATCACCCAAGCCAGTCAACTGGGAGAAACGGACATGTACGACGTTCACTATTGGCCGACGCCCAACGGCAAGAAGGTCACCATCCTGCTCGAAGAGCTCGGCACCCCATACAACGTCGTACCCTGCAACATCGGCAAGGGTGATCAGTTCACCGACGACTTCCTGCGCATATCACCGAACAATCGGATGCCGGCACTGGTGGACCATGCGCCGGCCGACGGTGGCGAGCCCATCTCCGTGTTCGAGTCCGGCGCCATCATGTGGTACGTGGCCGAGAAGGAGGGGCGCTTCCTGCCCCGGGACGTTCGCGGCCGCGCCAAGGTCCATGAGTGGCTGATCTGGCAGATGGCCAATCAGGGCCCGAAGACCGGCGAATGCGGCCACTTCCGCCGCCTGAAGGACAGCCAGGGCGACCAGAGCTACGCCGTCACACGCTTCACCGACGAAGTGAACCGCATGTACGGCGTCCTCAACACCCAGCTCTACTACCACCCTTACGTGGCCGGCGACGAATACACCATCGCTGATATGATCTGCTATCCATGGACCGTGGGCTGGGAAGCCCAGGGCCAGGACATCAACGACTTCAAGCACTTCAAACGCTGGTTCGAGGAGATCGGGGCCAGGCCCGCCGTCCAGCGCGGCATGACGGTTGGATCCGATCTGGGCAACGACTTCTCCAAACTCAGCGACGCCGAGAAGGAGGCCTTGAGGAAACTGCTTTACAACCAGCGTGCCCGGCCAGCCCCGGATGAGCGCTGATCCGGGACGCGCCAGCCTCGGAAGCGCTCCCGAGCAGCAGACCCGTCCCTGGCTGGCCGGCACATCGCAGCACATCGCCTGGGAGACCACACGCCGGGCCAAGTGAGGTTGCCGGCGGGGTGTACGGTCGCGGACATAACCATTTCGTATTAGAACATCGAATTTCATTCCTTCTCGCGGGACGATGGCCTCGCCATGATGGCGGCCCGCAGGGTTGTCCTGAGGGGCCCCACCCACCGCTGAGGCCACTCGGGCCCCAGTCCACTCGGCGAGAAAAGCGTGACACCAGACGTCGCACTCGATTGGCAAGGCTGGCTGACGCTCTTCACCTGCGTCGGCGTACTGTTGACGCTGGCGCTGACCCGGCTGACGCCGGATCTGGTGCTGCTGGCCGCGCTGGCGCTGCTCAGCGTCACCGGCATTCTCACCGCGGAGCAGGCCTTGGGCGGTTTTGCCAACCCCGGCCTGATCACCGTGGCCGCGCTCTTCATCGTCGCCGCCGGCGTTCAGAACTCAGGGGGTGTGGACGCCATCGTCGGCCGCATGCTCGGTCGGCCCAAGTCCTACCGCGGCGCCCTGGCCCGGCTCATGCTGCCGGTGAGTACCATGAGCGGCTTCCTCAACAACACGCCGGTGGTCGCCACCATGATTCCCGCCGTGTCGCGCTGGTCGAAGCAGATCGATATCGTGCCGAGCCGCCTGATGATCCCGCTGTCCTACGCCTCCATCTTCGGCGGCACCCTGACCCTGATCGGCACCAGTACCAATCTGGTGGTCAATGGCCAGTTCCAGGCTCTCACCGGCCGGGATGGCTTTGGCATGTTCGACATCACGCCGGTGGGGCTCGGCGTCGCCCTCGCCGGCCTGTCCATCATGCTCCTGACCGCCAAATGGTTGCTGCCGGAACGGCGCAGCGTGTCTGAACAGTTCGCCAATCGCCGTGAATTCACGTTCGAGGTGGCCGTGGCCGAGAACGGGCCATTAGTCGGTCTGTCCATCCAGGACGCCGGCCTGCGTCATCTCGGACGCATCTTCCTCGCCGAAATCGAGCGCCAAGGGGCCATTGTCACCGCCGTCGCACCGGAAGAGCGGCTGCAGGCCGGTGACCGGCTGGTGTTCGTCGGCGAGACTGACGCCATCGTCGACGTCCTGCGCATCAACGGTCTGGTAGCCTCGGACAGCAGCACGCCCGTCATCGAAAAGGACATGGCCGAGCGGCGGCTGGTGGAGGCCGTGGTGTCGCCGCTGTGCGACGGCATCGGCCAGACCCTGCGCGACGGCCGTTTCCGGGACCGCTACGGTGCCGTCGTGCTGGCCGTGAACCGCAACGGGGAGTCGATTCGCGGCAACCTCGGCAGCATCACCCTGGAGGCCGGCGACGTCCTGCTGCTCGAGGCCCGCTCGCCGTTCATCACCCGGCAGCGCCAGCTGCGGGACTTTCTGATGATCAACGATCTGAACGAGCAACGCCCGGACCACAGCAAGACCAGCATTTCCATCGGCATCCTCGCCGCCATGGTGGCCTTGGCCACCTTCGGCATCACGACCATGCTCAATGCGGCCCTGCTGGCCGCCTTCGCGATGGTGGCGACGCGCTGCCTGACCATGGCCGAGGCCCGGCGCAGCCTGGATTTGACGGTGATCATCACCATCGCGGCCAGCTTTGCCCTCGGCAACGCCCTGCAGGTTTCCGGTGCCGCTGCCTGGATCGGCAGCGGCGTACTGGTGCTGGCCGACGGCAATCCATGGCTGCTGCTGGTGCTGACCTTTTTTGCGGTGTCACTCCTCACCGAAATGATCACCAACAACGCCGCAGCACTGATCATGCTGCCGGTGGTGCTGAGCATGACCAGCGTTCTGGGACTGAATCCGGAGCCCTACGTCATCGCGGTGATGATCGCCGCCTCAGCCAGCTACGCCACGCCGCTGGGCTATCAGACCAACCTGATGGTGTTCGGCCCCGGCGGCTACCGGTTCACGGACTTCATGCGCATCGGCATTCTCATGAACATCGTCGCCGGCATCGTGACCATCATCCTGGTGCCGATGATCTGGCCGCTGGTTTGAGGCTTGGCCGCATTTCTCTGGGCCCCCAGACTCAGTGGATCACCGGGTCGAGCTGACCTTTCTCGTAGCGTGAGGCCATGTCCTCGAGGCTGATGACCTTGATCTTCGAGGCGTTGCCGGCGGTGCCGAAAGCCTCGTAGCGCGCCTTGACGATGCCCTTCATGGCCAACATGGTCGCCTTGAGGTACTTGCGGGGATCGAACTCGGCCGGGTTCTCGGCCAGGAACTGCCTCGTGGCACCCGTCGAGGCCAGCCGCAGATCGGTGTCGATGTTGACCTTGCGCACACCGTGGCGGATGCCCTCCTGGATTTCTTCCACCGGCACGCCATAGGTCTCGGGGATCTCGCCACCGAACCTGTTGATGATCTCGAGCCACTCCTGAGGCACGGACGACGAGCCGTGCATCACCAGATGGGTATCGGGGATGCGGGCATGGATGGCTTTGATACGGTCGATGGCAAGGATGTCCCCGGTGGGGGGACGGGAAAACTTGTACGCGCCATGACTGGTGCCAATGGCGATGGCCAGGGCATCCACCCGGGTCTGCCGGACGAAGTCCGCAGCCTCCTCCGGGTCGGTGAGCAGCATGTCGTGGCTGAGGGTGCCTTCGGCGCCCGACCCGTCCTCTTCGCCAGCCTGACCAGTCTCCAGCGACCCGAGGCAGCCGAGCTCACCCTCCACCGACACGCCGCAGGCGTGAGCCATGGCGACGGCCTGCTGGGTGACACGGACGTTGTAGTCGTAGTCGGCCGGCGTCTTCATGTCCTCGCGCAGCGAGCCGTCCATCATCACCGACGTGAAGCCGAGCTGGATGGAGCGCTGACACACTGCCGGGGACGCGCCGTGGTCCTGGTGCATGACGATGGGAATGTGCGGAAACTCCTCCGCCGCCGCCAGGATGAGGTGGCGCAGAAAGTTCGGCCCGGCGTACTTCCGCGCGCCCGCCGACGCCTGGACGATGACCGGGGAGTCGGTCTCGTCGGCGGCCTCCATGATGGCGCGCATCTGCTCGAGATTGTTGACGTTGAACGCCGGAACACCGTAACCATGCTCGGCGGCGTGATCGAGAAGCTGGCGCATGCTGATGAGGGCCATGTTGCGATTCCTTGGCTGCGGGACGACGAAGCGTGAAAACCGCCTAGGCTAGCTTTCGCCCGGCACAATGGAAAGGCGCGCCCGCGGCCCGGCAACAGCCATCAGCCCCGCCACGAGAGCAGCAGGACGCCGGTTCGACACCAGGGACAGCAGCCCAGTACGGAGAACGCCCCACTCGCAGAGCGAACGGGGCGTTGCCGAATCGGCGCCAGGGGCGCCTTGGGAGCTGGATCAGCCCGCTTTCTGGAACTTCAGATTGAGCTTCAACGTGCCCATCATGATTCCGGGCTGGTGCTCGAAGGTGTTGCCCTCGCCGTACTCGATGCCCTCGAGGCGATCGAGCAGCAGGTTCCAGGCGGTCTGCTGCTCGATGCGCGAGATCCCGGCACCGGGACAGACTCGGGGACCCTGGGAAAACGCCAGATGGCGGGTCACCGCCTTGCGCTCGATATCGAGCTCGTAGGGGCATTCCCACTCGTCCGGATCGACGTTGCCGGCCGCCCAGCGCAGGTGCAGCAGCGATCCCTTGGGCACCGTCACTCCCTGAAACACCTCGTCCTGGCTGGTGATGCGGGTCGACAGCCCCTGGGTCGGCGACCGCAGCCGCATCGCCTCCTCGCAGAAGCCACGGATCTTGCTGCGATCGGCCTTGAGCTCTTCGAACAGTCCCGGCGTCTCACAGATCAGCTGGGCCTGCTCTTCCAGCGCGTACTGGGTGGTCTCGAGGCCGCCGAGCACCATCGCATAGACGATGCCATTGATCTCGATGTCCGTGAGCTTGCGTCCGAGGGCCTTGTACTCCACGTCGCACAGCCAGCTGATCATGTCGTCAGCGGGATTCTTGCGCTTGGCCTTCACCGCATCCGCCACGTATTCCTTGAAGCCGTCGAGTCCCTTGAACTGCTCGACGAGCTGCTCCTGGGTGAGTTCGTTCTTGTGGCCGCGACCGATCACATAGGGCTTCACCTGCTCGGTGCCCCAGCGCGCAAGCTGCTCGACATCCTCCTGGGGAAAACCGAGGACACTGGCCATCACCCGCTGGGGCAGCGGTCGTGCAAACTCGCTGATGAACTCCACTTCGCCGGAAGGCCGATCGATCCAGGACTCGATCAGATCGTTGCCGTGACCCGTGATCATCTCGGTGTGGCGACTGGCGCCGGGGCCGACCCAGGGGTCAGTGAGCTCCTGCCGGTGGGCACGATAGAGCTCATTGGTGGGCCGAAGGCTGTACATCGACACCATCATGGCATTGACGTGCTTCATCTCCTCGGGCGGAACGTCGGAGTCCTCGAACATCTTCAGCGCCAGGGTCAACGTCGGCGGAAAGCGCACCGGGTCGCGCACCACCATCGCAATATCCTCGTATTTGCTGAGGATGTAGCCGTCCGTGCCGGGAGTCAGACCTTCACCAGGAATGCGCAGCACCGGCGCATCGCGATGCAGGATCGGGTAGGCCTCGTACCAGCGTTCCTGGGCGCCCGGAGAGAACAGGTCGACGTCCTCCACGGTCACCGGGCACTTCAGCGGGGTATCGGCGTGTTGCGGCGTCTTCGCAGTCATGGTCCCTCACATTCATTCATGCTTGCTGGTAAACGCTAGAGTATAGCGCGCTGCCCCTGTCGTCACCCCTCTTCGGTCCGGCCGCGACCGCGCTGATACTCGCTCCGATCGAGCCTGAACACGAAACAGTCGTCCCCACCGAACCACCTTCGCTCGATGAACCGGAAGCCAAAGCGCCGGTAGAAGGCATGAGCCCTGACATTGCTCGCCAGCGGATCGATGAGGATGCCTTCCACATCGCCCGCGGCGAAACAGCGCTCGATGGCAAGCCGCATCATGACGCTGCCGTAGCCGCGACCGAGATCCGTGGCTTCGCCGATCCAAATATCGATGGCGCGGAGGCCGGCCGGCACATCACCCCAGTAGTGGCTCTCCTCCTGTACCGGATCGATGATCTGTACGAATCCCAGGGGGCGCCCATCGATTTCGGCGATGAGTTGCTCACGCCACGGTGGTGAGCGCGCCAGTTCCGTTTCCCATCCCCAGTCAGAATCGGGATCGGATTCGATGACATGGGGCTGTTGATCCCAGTGCCGGAGCAGCGCCAAGTCGTCGGGACCGGCGGGCCGCAGTGCGATGTGTGATGGGTGAGTCATGGGCAGCCTGCTCACAGGCAGTTGCGGTTCACCCGGACTGAATCGATCCCTTCGAGGGGCTGTCAGCTCGAACCGTGGAGTTCCGGCAGCTGATCGTTGGACCATATCTTGCGGATGAAACGCGGATTCTTCGATGACATGTCAATCTGGTAGAGCGACGTGCCTTCCCGGGCCGGTATGTCCAGGATCTCGCACAGCTGCCGGGCCAGCCAGCTTTCGATCTTCAGCACCACCATCTTGCGCCGCAGACGGCCCTGTTCGTCCCGATTGAGAATGGTGGGCAGAGTGTTCAAGGTCAGGATCTCGTTGACCGCCGTATCGGCCATCTTCTGCCGGCCTTCCTCGCTGGCATAAAAGTGGGTGACGCCGAACACCAGCCGCCCGGGCTCGATCTGCTTGAGGAACTGGCAGGTCTTCACCACCGTGGAGCCCGTGCGCACCATGTCGTCGAGCAGCACGATGTCGTGACCGCGGATTTCCTCGAAGGTGGATTCGCTGTTCCGATGCAGGGTGATCTTCACTTCCCGCTCGCCGAAGCGCTCCTTGTCGAGCAGGATGAATCTGGCCTTGGGCAGCCCAAGGCGGTTGTAGAGCTCCTTCACGAAATCCCGGGCGCCCTGGTCCGGCGCGCACAATGCGAGACCCTCACCTTCCGGCCCGTAGGTGACGATGTTGGAGTTCTTCAAGTAATCGATATAGATGTCGTAAGGAATGAGGTTGTAAAACTCGCCCTCGAAAATGTCCTGGAACATCTTCTGCACGGCATGGGAGTGGTTGTGCACGGTCACGACCCGGTCCACTCCCGCCAGCTTGAGCATCTGCGCGTAGAGCATGGCGGTGAAGGGCTGGCCGTCGAACTTCTTGAGGTCGACTTCGTCCCGCTCGAACTGCGTCTCACCGAGATCGCGCCGGGGCCCGCGGTCCTGGGCGCTGTAGTAGAGATCAGGCTCCACCAGGACCACTTCCCGCGCGCCATTCTCCTTCGCAGCGCGGGCAATGAGGAACGTGCGCATGGCCAGAGTCTGACGACTCAGGGAGCGGCTGCTCGTACTCACGATCACCACCGTCCGACCTTCGAGCTGGCGGCCGATGCGGCTGAAATCCTGTTCGTCGGAGATGAAGCGGGGACAGAACTCCGTGTTCGCGAAGTTCTTCATGCTGATCAGATCGGCGATGTCCTCCACCTGACCCACCCCAAAAGCGACGTCGATGGCAAACGGGTCGTCAGAGGAGTTGCCGACCACGATGATCCTGGGGGAAGCCGAAGTTGCGGTCACGGTCAGGGTCCTGTGTGGTGCCGGGCGACGGGGGCGGAAGATGAACCCTGGGTGGCCGGGGGTCAACCTCCTGTCCCGCTCGCCGCGGGGGTGGTTTGACTACGACAGCCGTCATGGGGCTAGACTATCCGGCCCGATGCCCAGGAGGGTCCTGTGAAGGTCAATACCCTGCAACAGCTCGTCAACTGGTCCAGCGCCGTGCATCAACACCTCGCTGAGCGGCTCGAAATGGCCGCGGCAAGCGCCAGCGACAGCCCCGCCAGACTGTTCGTCAACTACGCCGTCGACCACGAACGCAAGATGGCGGAACAGGTCGCTGGCCTGGGCCGGGAGAGCGATTCCCACGCGCTGGAAACCTGGGTCTACGACTGGCTGGAACAGCCTCCCCGGGCTCCTGAAGCGATCCTCGGCGAGCAGGATCGAAGCGTCGATCTCGAGGCCCTGAGCCGTGTTCTGTTCTCCACTCACAACGAAGTCGCGGCCATGTTCCGCCAGATTCAGGCTCGCGCTGACGTGGCGGAAGTCGAGGAACTGGTCAACAGAATGATCGAGATCGAGGAGGGCCACACGCGACAGATGGCCCAGCAACTTAACCGAACCCTGGACATGTGACCCCCGCAACAGGCACCGGGGACCTGCGCATCAACGCCGGCCATCGGCGCCATTGACATCCAGCACCGGATCCTGGGTCGCGCGCTCACCGGGCGCTTCTGAAGGGACGGGCAGTTCCGCTTCGTCCCAGGCATCCCGATCAACGTCGTCGCCCAGATAGCGTTCGAGGCGGCGGTGGCGCGATGACTCGTTCTCGAACTGCACCTCCAGCGTCAGCGAGAAGCGCCAATCCGAACGCCGGCTGCCGGTGTCCTCGTCCAGCGGCCAGGCATGTTCCGGCTGCAGTTCGTAGTAAAGCCAGCGACGCAGGAACTGCCGCCGATAGCGCAGGGCGACGAAGTATTCCTCCACCTCGAAGCGCGGCCTGGTGTAGCCGAATGAACCGATCTCGCCGCGCAGGGCGGAGCGGGTGTCGAGCTGGCGGAAGGCTATGACCGAAGAGCGCCAATCCACCCCCGAAGAACCCTCGGAATAGGTGCCCTGTCCAGTCCAGCGCAGCAATCCGTCGCGGCTTTGCAGCCATTCCCAATCAAGGCGGGAAACGGTCCCAAAACCGTCCTCCCGCTGCCAGAACACCGATTGAGTGGCTCGCATCAATGTGCGGTCAGTCAATCCGTAGACATAGCGGTAACGGCTGCGGATCTCCGGGTTGAGCCCGCCGCCATCGACCCGTATCGAGCCGTCAAAGTCGAGTTGGGAACGACTGCGCTCGCTGGCGATGAAGCGCAGACCAAGGCGGGTCCGGTCACTGCCTTCGCTCAGTGCCCCTTCGTCACGAAGCTCTCCGGAGATGTCCTCGTCGCGGCTGATCAGCAGGCGAAACCGATCGGATACCCGCGGCAGAAGAATGCTGGCGCGGACCTTCAAGCCGTGGCTCCAGCCACCGCCCTGGTCCCACTCCGCAGCGTTGCGTATGCGGATGAAGGTGCCGATGGGCGTCTCCTCGAAGGAACGCGCATCGCCAAAGAAGCCATCGAACCAGGCTGCCGGTTCGCACAGTCGTTCACTGATGTAGGAGTGGGAACGGTCGAGCCAGCTTTCCGGACGCTCCGCGTCGTCCCGACAGTAGAGCTCCATGAGCGCTTCCTGGTCTGCCTGACGCCGCTCGGTGTCCCGATCCGGGATGTCACCCCCACCGCTGCGTCCATTGGCGGTGGCCGTCGCAGCGAGCCAAACCAGCCCAATCGCGACGAGAAGACGTATCGCGCGCAAGTTGTTCACGATGATGATGGACTCGACAGCAACATGACCGCGGAACAGCTCCATGGCACGTTGGCGGAGCAACCTGCGGCGGAGGGACAGGCTGCGGGGCAGACCAATAGTAGACCGTATACGCGAATGGCCGTCGAGCGTCTGAACGTTAACGCCGTCACGAACTGCAAGGTGCTTTCCTGCGTCCGCCAGCGCCCCGCCCGCGCGGCCGCCTTGTCCAGCGCGTAGACAAAGAACGACACCGCACTGGCGAAAGCATACAGTCCAAGCACCTCGAGTTGGATACGACCGAGACCGTAGAGCACAGCCATCAGGCCGAGAAAACCCAGGGCCAGGAGCGTCGCTGCGATCTGCGACACCGAGGCCCTTCGCAAGGATGATGCGCCCCCGACCCACCTGACCTCGATCGCCTGAGGCCGGCGCTGGTCGTCGAGCCGAGTTGCGAACGTCACGCGCTCACCCACCACCGGGCGCCGACTCCGGCTGGCGAAAGACCTGACATGGACGAAGAGCCGCTCGCCTGAAGGCTCCGGGGCGATGAAACCGAAACCGCGATCGTCCTTCCAGATCACCACCCTCCCCTGACTGCGCGCAGCGCGGGCTCTCTTCATAAGCGCTTGTTCCAGCGATGATTTAGAGCAAGCGAGGGATCGATGCGCGCTTTCCCGCGCGTTCAGCGTGAAGCGGACAACTTCACCAGCAGAACGAGACCGTCGCGGGCTAGGATGCGGACCTGATCGCCGTGTCGGGGGCGCGCTTCACTCTCCTCCACATGCCTCGCCCGCCACAGTTCTCCCCGCACTCGGACGCGACCGGTCAAAGAGTTCTCAAAGCCGTCAAAGGCCACGCCGATCTCTCGGCTGAGGTCGCCCTTGCGCTCGCGCTCACCCGCCGTCACGACCACCCCCGTCGGCGCAGCGGCTTCATAACACAGGGCCACGACCAGATCGCCGAACAACGTAACTGCCAGCACCCCGAGGAACAACGGCGTCCCCTCCCACCCACCGACCAGATGGACTAGCATCAGCGTCGCCGACAAGAAAAACAGCGTGGCCGACACCATGGTCAGCCACCACTGTAAGGGAAAGCGATGCCGCCGATAGCTGCTCACGGTCATTACCTTGGCAGTGGAGTCGTGACGGCGCCCTTACGCGGATGATCACATCACCACGTTGAGGTCGCCCACATGGCGGTCGACCATGGACCAGAAGGCGCTGCGGCCCGTCCCCAGTCGCAGCAGATCCTCCTTGGCGAAGCGTGCGGCCTCGGCGGAAATGGGTTTGGGGTTGCGGACCTTCATGTGCGCCTCGGCCACGCGCTCCATCTGAATGAAGCTGCCCACGGCCTCGGCCACCCGGTCGCCCACCGTCAGCAGGCCGTGATTGCGCAGAATGATCGCGCGGTTGCTGCCCAGGGCATCAGCAATGCGCTGTCCAGCCTCGACACTCTGAACCTGAACTTCCTCGTCGTCGAAAATGGCGTGATCCTCGAAGAAAACGCAGGCCTCCTGGGTGATCGGCTCGATGGGGCGCGCCTCGGACGAGAACGGCGTGCCCCATCCGGTATGAACGTGGGTCGCACTGATGGCATCCGGACGGGTACGCAGGATGGGATAGTGAATGTAGTAGGCGGCCATGTTGAGCGGCCCGTCGCCCTCCACCAGTTCACCGTCAGGACCCACGAGCACCAGATGCTCCACCTTCGCCCGGTGATAGGAAACGCCATAGCGCAAGGTCCAGAAGCAGTCGGTCCGCTCCGGGTCGCGGGCGCTGATGTGGCCATCCCCGGCGTCACCCCACTTGTTGGCAGCGAGAAGACGATAGCCCAAGGCAACGTCGCGCTTGCGCTTGGCGCGCATGGCCTCCGGCGATGCCTCGCCGGGCGATGACGTTCTGACGGCAGTGCTCATGATGTGATCCTCATTGCTGAACCTGAACCGTAGTCTCGCACAGGCGAGGCCGTCCCGACTGCTGGCGGAATCGAGCGGGTCAAGGACCTGAAGCCCGAGTGACACCGGCAGGACGGATTCAGAAGACCTGCTCGAAATGCTCCACCGTCGGCAACGGATCGTAGAAGTGATGAAGCAGGGCCCGCCACTGCTGGTACGCGGCCGAACCTCGGAAGCGCACCGTATGATCCTCGAGGGTGTCCCACTCCACCAGCAGCAGGTAGCGGTCAGGCTGCTCCAGGCAGCGCTGAAGCTGATGGCTACGGTAGCCGGCCATGCCGGAAATGATGTGCTGGGCCTGATCGAAGGCCGCCTCGAAGGCGGCCGTCCGACCGGGAATCACATCGAGCATGGCCACCTCGAGAATCATTGCCCATCACCTCTATGGTTGATCCTGCCGGCCTCGTCCGTTACCACCAACGTGGCTCAGCCGTGCACGTCCGCGACCTGATCGAGGTAGAAGACATTGCCGTCAGGGTCGTCCATCAACGCCATGAAACCGCCCCAGGGCTGCTTCGCAGGTGCCATGGAAAACTGCACACCTTCGGCGGCCAGACGCGCATGCTCAGCCAGCAGGTCGTCCACGGCCAGACCGACTCCGGTGTGGCGGCCCACCAGTCCGGCCTGCTCAGGCCCCACTGCGGCAATACCGAGGCGCAGACTGCCCACGGCAAACGACGCATAGCCGTGCTCAGGGGCAGCCATCTGAAGATCGAAACCAAGCCTTTGCTGATAAAACTGCACCGCGCGGTCGAGATCGCTGACACCGAGGGTCAGCATGCTGATTCTTGGTTTCATCCCGACCGCCCTCCCGCTCCGGCATCCGATGTGCCCTTGACAGGCTATCGCAAAAGTCAGCGGCGAATCCTCAGCCGCGAAGCACCCGCCACAACTGCTCCATCAATGCTCATGGCCGCAGGATCAGCCACAGCCCTGCCGACCACACCACCAGCGCTGCCAGCACGTTCATGGATGCGACCACGCGGCCACCGAACATCCTCCCGGCGTGGGCCGCAGCCCCGGCATAACCGAGCTTGACGCCACCCACGGCCACCACGGTCACCCCGACGATGATGCCGATGTCCGCGGGCCCCAGCGCACTCAGATCCAGGAAGGCTGGAAGAAAACCCAGATAGAACAGGACCGCTTTCTGGTCCCCCAGCGTGATCAGCAGCCCAGTCATGAAGCTCGACAGGCGCGAGGCCAGGAACTCGCTCCCAAGCTCGGCCTTACGCTTGCGCGTCCGCCAGATCACGAAACCGAGCCACAGCAGATAGGCCCCGGCCGCATACTTCACCCACGCGAATGCCGGGCCGAGGGCCTCCGCCAGCAGCGCCAGACCGAACACGGCCAGAAGAACGAAGATGAGGTCGCCGAGGACAATGCCGGCCGTCGTCAGCGCGCCGTGACCGAAGCCGAAGGTGGCCGCCCGGGCCGACACCGCCAGGACGCTGACGCTGGGGACCGCCGCGAGCACGGCCATGGCGGCAAACAACGCCAGAGTACTGCCGAATCCGATGGTCGCTTCCACCCGCCTTTCCTTCGTCGAGTCACCGCAGCCGTGAATCGGTGAGACTTTCGTGCCCGGGGGAAACCTGATCTCTGCGCCCCCTGACGCGCAGGCGCGCGCAGATGAAGGGTCAACTGCACCCGAAAACAAAAGCGGCCGCAATCATTGCGGCCGCCGGTTGCGAACGATGCTGGCCCCATCTCAGCCCGACGCGATCCTGCGCCGGGCCGAGGGGCCGGAAGACTCAGGCCAGATCGAAGCGATCCGCATTCATGACCTTCGCCCATGCTGCGACAAAGTCAACCACAAACTTCTCCTTGTTGTCGTCCTGGGCATAGACCTCCGCATAGGAGCGCAGAATCGAGTTGGAGCCGAACACCAGATCCACCCGGGTAGCCGTCCACTTCACCTTGTCCGTCTTGCGATCCCGAATCTCATAAAGGTTGCTGCCCGTCGGCTTCCACGTGTAACCCATGTCCGTCAGGTTGACGAAGAAGTCGTTGGTCAACTGGCCTTCACGGTCGGTGAAGACGCCATGCTTGCTGCCACCGTGGTTGGTGCCGAGCACCCGCAGACCGCCCAGCAGCACGGTCATCTCCGGGGCCGTCAGCCCCAGCAGCTGAGTGCGGTCCAGCAGCATCTCCTCGGGTTTGACGGCGTAATCCTTCTTCTGCCAGTTGCGGAAGCCGTCAGCCAAAGGCTCCAGATACTCGAACGACTCTGCGTCGGTCATCTCGTCAGTGGCATCGCCACGACCCGGCGCAAAGGGCACCTTGATGTCGTGACCGGCAGCCTTGGCCGCCTGCTCGATACCGACATTGCCGGCCAGGACGATGACGTCAGCCACGCTGGCGCCAGTCTCACCGGCGATGCCTTCAAGCACCTTCAGCACCTTGGCCAGCCGCTCGGGTTCGTTGCCTTCCCAGTCCTTCTGCGGCGCCAGCCGGATGCGGGCACCATTGGCACCGCCACGCATGTCTGAGCCGCGGTAGGTCCGGGCGCTGTCCCAGGCGGTGGCGACCATCTCGCTGATGGACAGGCCGCTGCCGGCAATCTTCGCCTTGACGGCATCCACGTCGTAGTCGGTCCTGCCGGCAGCAACCGGGTCCTGCCAGATCAGATCTTCCTGAGGCACTTCCGGGCCGAGGTAGCGCGCCTTCGGACCCATGTCGCGGTGGGTGAGTTTGAACCAGGCGCGAGCGAACACCTCATCGAAGTAGGCCGGATCCTTGTAGAACCGCTCGGAAATCTTGCGATACTCCGGATCCATCTTCATGGCCATGTCGGCGTCGGTCATGATGGGATTGTGGCGGATGGAGGGATCCTCCACGTCCACCGGCCTGTCTTCCTCCTTGATGTTCACCGGTTCCCACTGCCACGCACCGGCCGGACTCTTCTTGAGTTCCCACTCGTAGTTCAACAGGAGATGGAAGTAGCCGTTGTCCCACTGGGTGGGATGGGTGGTCCACGCACCTTCCAGGCCGCTGGTGACGGTGTCACGACCGACGCCGCGGGTGACGTGGTTATTCCAGCCCAGGCCCTGCTCCGCGACGTCCGCCGCCTCGGGCTCCGGTCCGAGATTGGACTCCAGACCGTTGCCGTGGCACTTGCCCACGGTGTGGCCGCCGGCGGTCAGCGCCACCGTCTCCTCATCGTTCATGGCCATCCGCTCGAAAGTGATGCGGACGTCCTTGGCGGTCTTCAAGGGATCGGGCTGGCCGTCCACACCCTGCGGGTTGACGTAAATCAGGCCCATCATCACCGCAGCCAGCGGATTCTCCAGGGATTCGCGGTCGCCGGAGTAGCGGCTGTCCGGATTGTCACTCGGGGCCAGCCACTCCTTCTCCGCCCCCCAGTAGGTGTCCTTCTCGGGGTGCCAGATGTCCGCGCGACCGAAAGAGAAGCCAAAGGTCTTAAAGCCCATGGACTCATAAGCAACGTTGCCGGCCAGAATGATGAGATCGGCCCAACTCAGCTTATTGCCGTACTTCTTCTTGATCGGCCACAGCAGCCGGCGCGCCTTGTCCAGATTGGCGTTGTCGGGCCAGCTATTGATGGGCGCGAAGCGCTGATTGCCGGTGCCGGCGCCGCCACGACCATCGGCGATCCGGTAGGTACCGGCGGCATGCCAGGCCATGCGGATCATCAGACCACCGTAATGCCCCCAGTCGGCAGGCCACCAGTCCTGACTGTCGGTCATGAGCGCGGTGAGATCCTTCTTCAGGGCGTCGACGTCCAGACTTTTGACCGCTTCACGGTAGTCGAAGTCCTCGCCCAAGGGATCGGTTTTGCGATCGTGCTGATGCAGGATGTCCAGGTTCAGGTTCTCCGGCCACCAATCCATGTTGGCGTTGCCAGAGGCGGTATTGCCGCCATGCATCACTGGGCACTTGCCTGCGTTCTGACTCTGATTAGGGTCACTCATGTCGTTCTCCCTGTGCGTCCGAAAATCGAAGCGCTGCTCGCATCTGACCTGCCTGCTGTAGCCAAGTCAGGGCGCGCTGGTCCTCCCACTCACCCAACGGTGAGGGGCTGTTGAATCAGTATGCGAATCACTATCGATAGCTGCAAGTCAATAATATTTACTGGTCCGATTGACAAAAACGATCGTCGGACCGGGTGCTCCCAGAGCCCGCGCTCCGGATGAGACTTATTCGGCTCGGCGCCTGCCCTCCAACGCATGCTTCGGCGACCAGAGACGATAGCGATGGAACAGGCAACCGGAGATCTGCACCTGCCCATCCGCCTGAAACCCCAACCGGCGCATTCCCCTGACGCGGGTTCTGCCCGGCGGCAGCAGTGCCGTAATGGACGGCAGGCCCATGTCTTCGAAAGCGACCCGGATGATCTCCCCAACGATGACCGGCCCCGCGCCCCAGTGCTTCGGCGCCAGGACCAGCGCAAGGTCGGCATCGCCCATTTCCAACTGCAGTCCGCCCCATCCGGCAAAGCCGCCATCGATCAGGATGCCCCAGGGTCCGTAGCCGTTCTCCTCCCGCTGCGCTTCCTTGCTCTGCACCCATTGCCGGCAGTGCGATTCATCAACGGCTGCGCGCGCGAGGGGCATATGGCGGGTGACCCGGGGGTCGTTGTGGAGCGCAACGATGTCGGCCAGCGCCACCTCACTCAGCCGAACCAGTTCGAAATTCACCGGGCCGCCTTGCTTGCGCACCGAGCTGTCAGCCTTCATCGATCTCACGGGCTGCACGCACACCTGACTCGACCGCTCCCTCCATGGTGGTGTTGAAGATGGACGTATGCTCGCCGGCAAAGTGGATACGCCCTTCCTGCCGCGAGGCCTCCGGCAGCCAGCTGCTGATCTGGCCCGGACGATAAAGCGAGTACGCACCACGTGCCCAACGGTCACCCTGCCAGTTCTTCGACTGCCACCCTTCGAAGTACCGGCCGACGCCAGGATGAACCTTGGCCATCTCCTCGAGGACGTAGTGCAGACGTTCATCCTCAGCCATGCCCTCCAGCGCAGGCGGTTCGCCGTCCCAACGAGCATGCGCCTCGAGGATGGCCCGGTCGCCCTGTGCCTGCGTACGAATGGGGGGCTGCTGCTGCACTTCGCCGATCGCAAGGTCGGTCGAAGCGTTCCCCGCCACGCCTTCGTTCTCCCAGAAGCGCTGGCGCATCTGCAGAAACACGCGGGTGACACAGTGGTACTGAAGCCCGTTCACCACCGCCTGCTTGGCCGGAGACAGCGCTGGCGCCACCTCGATGTCACGAAGGACCGGGAAAGGGATGGCACACACGACCCGGTCCGCAACGACCCGATCCTGCCGTCCCACGGAGCGGACGACGACCTCCACGTTCTCCCGGCCTTGTTCAATACGTACGGCTTCAGCGCCATAACGAATGCGTTGACCGAGCTGCGAAGCCATGGCGCGGGGCAGCACATCCGAGCCGCCCACGAACGCCAGGGGCGCCACGTCTTGGATCGCAGCAAGATCTGCTGTCAGGGTCGAGGCTGCGGACGCGGTGTCGCTTCGCGCGCCAAACCAGTTCCCATGACGAATCATCTTCTGCGCGCCCGGCGAGGCACCGCGCTCAGCAGCGAACTCGAGCAGGGTCTTGTCATCCTGCTCGAGCAGCCAGTCCGGCAGCGTACCGGACACCGGGGCGTCCATGCCGGCAAACGCCGAGAACAGGTACTTGTTCACGATGCCGAATGGACCGAGCTTGCGCTCCTCGGCAGTCAATTCGTAGGGCCAGTCCACGTCGCCGTCCGGAGTGACGCGCAGACGTCGGCCCTGCAGATGAAAGAGGGCATCACCATGGGCATAGGGGAGACTGGGGGCGAAGATGGACTCGTAGGGAATGCCGAAATGCTGCACCAGGCGCATGAGATACTGAGCGTGATCCGTGAAGAACATCGCCCCTGCCTCCGCGAAAAGCCCTGGAGCGAAGCCTTCCCGCAGCGTCAGAACCCGGCCACCCGGACGCGTCTGCGCTTCGAGCACCACGACCTCATGCCCCGCCTGGACCAGTTCCCAGGCGGCAGCCAGACCAGCAAGCCCGGCACCGAGAATCACTACCCGCCTGCTCGTGATCGATGCCAGCGCAGCGCTCCATGGCAACGCCAGTCCTGATGTCGCGACGGCGCTCGTTCGAAGGAAATCCCGTCGTTTCATGACCACTCCCTCGATCGCGTCGGCTCCTGCAAAGCCGCCTGCAGCGATTGCGGCGTCATGCCTTGCGTAAGCCACTCAGTGCAGATCGTGGATGGAAAGCCCTGCGCGGACTTGTGAAGCAAGTACGGTATCAGTGTGACCGCTATCACGGAATCCGCAAGTCATCGACTCACGCTTGGAATGGTCTGCAGGTCTGAACCGTTGAAAGGGTGCGAACAGGGTGAAACGGCGCCGGCATGGTGCCCTCGAACCCGCCCCGCGCAAGCATCAGGTTCATACAGGAGACAGAACCATGACCCGCAAAACTTTCAAGTTCAGCCCGTTGTTCCTGGCGATCACCTTGGCGGCGCCGCTGGTTTCCGCCGACGCGACTGTCCAGGCCGAATCACGCGGTGATACCCACAGCGAACTGACGACGGAGTTCCGTGCCCTGCGAGCCAACGCAGCGCGGTTCGAGAGCAGAACGGATGCCAGCGTCGACAGTTCCGTCGAAGCCCATGCGGAATCCGACGGTTCGGTCGGGCTCGGCAGCCGCGCTTCCGCGGAAGCAGCCTGGCACGCTGAAGGCGACACCACCGGATCGACCCCGGCCTCGGGGATGGTCCGATCGGGTGGTGCGACCAGCGGTGAATTCGCCAGCCGGACGCAAGTGTCTGCCGATAACGGCGCGCGTGCCGGCAGTGATCTCGGTGCCGACAGCGACGCCAGTGCCGACAGCAATGCCAAAGCCGGTTCCGATCAGGAGAGCGACGGCGAAGTTTCAGTCGAACGCCCGGGGCTCTTCGGCCGGATCTTCCAGCGCGGCAGTGAGCGCAGCAAGGCGGCAGTCGAGACCACCGGCGACAGGGCCGAGTCCGGTGTCACGTCGACGGCGGAGTTTGGCACCCAGACCGCGGCCGACGCTCGGAGCCGAGCCCAGGCGGGCGTCGAGTTTGGTCAGAGCACTGCCGCCGAGGCCCGCGGCCGGGCAGACTCGAGTGCTCAGTTCGGGCTGGACACGGCAGCCGAGGCCCGCGGCAATGCGGAATCCGGGATCGCTTTCGGCCAGGATACCGCAGCCCGCGCCCAAGCCCGCGCCGAAGGGACTGCCGAGAGCAGCCGGGAGGCGGCGGCGGAAATGCAACGACGCACCGAAGCCGTGATCGCTGACGAGGTCGAAACCCGCCTCGATGGTGTGCTCAGCAGCGAGGTGGAAGCCGGGATCGGCGCAGCGATCGCCACGGAAGTCCGCAGTACCGTAGGCGCCGAGATCCAGGACAGCATCCAGACGAACGTCGGCGCTGAAGTGAGCGGTGCCGTGAATGCCGAAGTGCGCCAGAGCGTCACTGACACCGTTCAGGAAACCGTCCAGAAAGCGGTGAAGGACGAAGTCACCGATGCCGTCGAAGCGGAGGTGCACAAGGCGGTGCAAGGTGAGGTGGCAGGCAGCGTCGCCTCCGAAGTACAAAGCACTGTCAGTGAAACTGTGAGTGCGGAGGTCCGTCAGGTGATCGAGGAGGAGGTCCGCTCTGAGGTCGCAGGTGAGATCAAGAGCGAGCTCGAGTCCGAAACGCTCGCCGAAGTGGGAGGTGGACTCGGCCTCTGATCGATAAGTGATGTGTGCAGACCCGGGCCCTGCGGATCCAGCGCAGGGCCCCTTCGGTTGAAGACCACTACCAACAGGACTGAAGGAGACACCATCATGAGCAATCACCGGCCACACCACAGCGAACCGCTCGAACGCAGCAGCCGATCTTTCGCAGCCGCCGTCGTCACTGCCCTGATGCCATACGCCGGGGCCCTGGGCGATTCTGGGCTGTCGGCCAATCTCGAAATCGGTGGACGCTACGACAGCAACGTCGCGGTGATCGATGTTGACCGTTCCTCCGGCGAGGGCGACTTCGCTGCGCTGTTCTCAGCCGGCGTCGCCTATGATCAGCCGCTTGGGAAACGGACATCGGTGAAGGTCGGCTATAACTTCGGCCAATCCCTGCATGCCGACTTCGATGACTTCGACCTGCAGACTCACCGCGGATCCATCGACGCCCGCTTCGACGCCGGCGTGGCGACTTTGGGGACCAGCTACCAGTACGTCCACGCACGCCTGGGCGGCGACAAGTTCATGGTGCTGCAGCAGGTCTCGCCCTATGTGGCGCGCAGTTACGCCGACGGGCGCTTCTATGTGCGCGCCGGCTACGAGTACACAGACAAGAGCTTCAGTGGGCGGCCGACACGGGATGCCGAGGCCCACGCAGTGTCCGGAATGCTGTTCTGGTTCCTGGACGGCGTCGACCGCTACTGGTTGTTCCGCTACCGCTATCGGGACGAGGATGCCGTCGATCCGGCGCTGGAATATCGCAGCCACGAGGGCTCCGTGCAGTACGTGCAGCGCTTCGACGTTGCCGGGCAGCGGGTCACAGGCCGATTGCGGATGGGCTACGAGACGCGGGACTACCGTGCCGTCACGGAAGAGATTGGCGCCAAGCGCGACGACTCGCGTCTGCGCCTGCAATCGTCCCTGTCGATACCGCTGGGCGAACGCTCCACAGTGGCAGTGACCTACAAATACGGCGCCCTCAACTCGAATCTTCCGGCAGTGGATTTCGACGAGCATGTCGTCGAGCTGACTTACAGTGCCAAGCTGTGATCGGCGTGCAGCGATGGAATGAAACAGCGCCAGCAATCGTCTTGGGTACAGAGGAGTGGGCCATCGGTGGCAGCGCAGACGGAGGAGGCATGGTTGCATGCTGTTGCCAGGGCTGCGCCGCTTCGCGCGCTCATTGACAGGCAATACCTACGATGCCGATGACCTGGTGCAGGGTACTGTGGAACGGGTACTCGCCCGGGGACTTCCCGAGCAGACCGAGCTGCGCCGCTGGACATTCCGCGTCTGCCGGAACCTCTGGATCGACGAACTCCGTGGCCGCTCGGTGCGTAGCCGCCACGTGGTGGATTCCGATCAGGTGGATCCCGAATCCATCGGTCGGGATCCGGGCAATGTGGAGCGACGCGCCCTCGAAGAGGCCATGCGCGCGATGCAGCGGCTACCCATCGAACAGCGGGAGGTACTGGTCATGGTGGCCATCGAAGGCATGACCTATCGCGAAACCGCGAGTGTGCTCGATATCCCGGAAGGCACGGTGATGAGCCGCCTGTCCCGGGCGCGAGCCCAGCTCACCAGCTGGCTCGATACGCAACCGGCGGAGGGCATGGTGCAATGATCGGAAGGAACCGTGACATCAGCCTCCACGACGACGAACTTCTGAGTGCTTTCATGGACGGCGAACTCGATGCGGCGCAACACGCGGCGCTCGAACGCAGGCTGGAGCAGGAACCTGAACTGGCGCACCGGCTGGCTGCCCTGCGGGCTGTGGATACGCGGCTTCGTGACGCCTTCGGGCCCAGCGAGGCGGAACCCCTGCCCGAGCGACTGCGCGAGTTGATCGCGGCGGCGGATGAGAACGGCAACCAACGCACACCGGGGCAGGGTGCCAAGGTCATCACTCTGCCCCGGATCGCGGCCCGCTTGCGCAGCTGGGCACCGCTGGCGGCAGCCGCCAGCGTCGCCTTGGTCGTGGGGCTGCTTGCCGGCCGCGGTCCCGCTCCGGGCGGCGAAGGCGATCTCGGGATGCTTGCCGGGCAGAATCCGCTGACCCCGGGGAGCGTCCTCTACGAAGTCGTCGCTTCGATGCCAAGCGGGCAATCGCAGACGCTTCCCGATCGCAGCGTGGTCACGCCCGAGTACACCTTCCGGACCGCCGGCGGCAATGTCTGCCGCCGGCTGGCCGTCAGCGGAACGGAAGGTGTGACCACCGTCGTGACCTGTCGGAGTGCGGGAGACTGGCGGGTGCAGCTTGCGCGCTTCACGCCCGGCGAGGCAGCGACCTACTCACCGGCGTTCGGGCGACCCGACCCCTTTGAACACGCTGTGGAAGCCCTCATCGCCGGTGCGCCGCTCGACGCCGAGGCTGAACGGGCCGCACTCGCCGGCAACGCCAGCGACTGAGCGCTGCCGGATCAGGGACCGCCCACGACGAGACCGAATCCGTAAACCTCATTGAAACCGGGTGGATCGAGGTCGATAGCGAGGGCCTTCAATGCCTCGATGATCGTCGCCGGGGAGCTGCCACTGAGATGAGCCAATCGCGCGGCCACCACCGGCGCCGCCAGCGAAGTGCCTTCCTCGTTGCGATAGCCGCCATCGGCCGCAGCCACGCGCACGCCGACGCCGAGGGCGGCGAACGCCACCTGGGGCCCCCGATTGGCGAAGCGATAGACCTGATGATCCGCGTCGACTGCCGTGACACCGATCACGGTCTGATAGGCCGCAGGATAGAGCGGCTGACCATTCGGACCGTTGTTGCCGACCGCAGCGACCACCAGCATGCCCGCCGCCACTGCGGTCGTGATCGCTTGCTCCAGCAGCAGATTGGGTGGGCCGGTGAGGCTCATGTTGACGATGTCCACGCCCTCCTGCCGCATCCAGTCCAGCGCATGGATCAACCCGGTACTGGTGGCCCGGACGACACCGAACTCATCCTCGAAAAAGACCGACGCCGCATGCAGCGAGCCACCCGGCGCGAGCAGCCCGGACAGTCCTTCATCATCACCCACGAGCAGCGATGCCACCGCGGTCCCGTGATCGGCGGGCCGCCGGCCGCTGTAGGAAACGAAGTCACGTTCGATGAAGTTCGCTCGGGCCAGAGCCGGATGCGCGCTGTTGACGGTGGAGTCGATGATGCCGAGGCGCAGAGGCCTGTCTCCATCGGAGCGGGCCCGCTCGATCGATGCGCCGCCTGCAGCCCCAGCCGAGGTGGTGTCGCCGGTCTCGAGCCGGTAGATGTGGTTACGTCCGACCCGGGTACCTGGAGCACTTGCCGCAGCCAAGCGGGCAAAGCCGGCCAGGGTGCGATCGCTCGGTGCTTCGACCCGGAGCATGACGACATCGAGGCCCGGGAGCGTTCGCCGTTCGCGGATTTGCAATGACCAGCCGTCGATCTCAGCCACGGACACCATCGGGACCAGGACCACCCAGGTGTCGCGCTCAACCGCCCAACCGTCTTCATCCAGGGTTTCGAAGAAAGTCTCGTCTGCCGGCGGCGGGATGTCCTTGGATGCGAGCTCAGAGGCCGCATCGCCCGGCGCCAAGGCAGCAACCCGGGCCAGGCCCAACTCGGTCATGGCGGTCTGTGGCAGGTTCGGGAGTGGCTTCGCAGGCAACCCGGACAACGCCGCCTTGACGGCGTCGACCGCGCTGCCGGCCGCCGTGTCGAGGGTCGAGTCGAGCAGCTGATCGATCACCGCGGATTCGACAGTCTGCTCCACGGCGTCGGTGATCTGCCCCTCGATGCCGTCAATCAATACCCGCTCGACGGCGTCGACGACCTGCTGCTCTACGGTGCCGGTCACGGTTTGTTCTACGGTGTCGGTGACCGCTTGTTCTACGGCGTCCGTGACCGCCTGTTCGACCGCGTCAGTGACCGTCTGCTCCACTGAGTCGGTCACCGACTGCTCGACCGAATCGGTGACCGACTGCTCGACAGCCTCCGTGACTTGCTGTTCAACCGAATCGGTCACTGCCTGCTCGACGGAATCGGCGACCTGCTGTTCGACGGCCTCGGTCACCGCCTGCTCGACGGAGTCGGTGACCTGCTGTTCGACCGAATCGGTTACCTGCCGCTCCACCTCGTCGATGATCTGAGCCTCGACCTGTCGCAGCAGTGAGTCATCCAGGCTCGCCGCGGCAGCGGCAGTAACCAGGCAGACGGCCAGCAGGAGATTGGAGGGCGGTGGCAGACGCATGGGTCCACGGCTCCGTTCAATG
>JAFIFL010000032.1 GCA_020832055.1 Gammaproteobacteria bacterium | reverse complement strand
CGCGCATCGTTCCGCCAGACGTTTAACGCCAAGGCTGTGCGGCTGCGCGCAGCGCATTCCGAACGAGCCGCTTGTTGCACGTCACTACTGGTCCTCCCGCCGAGGCAGACCCCTGGCTTCGGCAGGCGGGATTTCCTCCCACGAGACCACCTTGCGGCTTGGCAGCGTACAGGCCTCGCCCGAGTCGATGCAGCGCATGAACGCGGCAACGACGGCTTCATTGAACCTGCGTGCCTCAAGATCCGCTTCCGAAACAGGGACGTACCAGATTCCACCAGCGTGACGCCATGTACGTTTCGAAACGTTAGTTGGATAGAACGCGCCAAGAGGATAGGCGCCGTCAGATTCGCGAGCGCCATATTTACGACGGATCGCTTCGGTCAGCGGAATGATTACGCCATTTACGTTTCTACGAAACGACGGCTCAGGACGAAACGGCATCTTGCCCTCCCTGGATTGACATCTCAGTGATGTGCAACTCTTTTATTGAATGGAGGTCTCATCAACCAATTTAACGAAGCGTCTGCACAACTCAGTTGATGAAGCGTCCGTGTAACTCCATCGGAGTAGATTCTCCGCTCCTGTCTCACGCGTCAATCGGTGATCTCGCACAGGAGGCCGAGCGATCTCCACTGGTATGCGTTGGCGGCTTTACCAACACTTTCAGGCATGACCACTCAATCGCCAGCGCCCAGGCTCGAGGATCAGCTTCGGGCAGCCATTCGGGTCCGCGACTATTCCCTCGCGACGGAGCGGTCCTATGTCTACTGGTATAGGGATTTCGTCCGGTTCAGTCAGCGCCAGCATCCACTCGAGGTTGGTGCGGAGGGCGTTCGTCGCTTCTTGGATCACTTGGCGCTGCAGCGCAGCGTGGCGCCTGCCACGCAGCATCAGGCGTTGTGCGCCCTGCTGTTTCTCTATCGGCACGTGCTCGGTACGGAGCTGGGGGACATCTCCGATTTTCAGCGGTCGCGCCGCAAGCCGCGCTTGCCGGTGGTGCTGTCCCGGCCGGAGGTGGCCCGGCTGCTCGCCGATGTCAGCGGGATCGAGGGGTTGGTGGCGCGGCTGCTCTACGGAGCGGGGCTGCGGCTGCATGAGGCGCTTCGGCTGCGGGTGAAGGATGTGGACTTCGACCGCAACGAGATCGTGGTGCGCAGCGGCAAAGGTGGCAAGGACCGGCTGACGATGCTGCCCGAGGGCCTCGGACCTGCGCTCCGTGCGGCGATCGACATCGCCCGTCGGCTGTTCGAGCGGGATCTCGCCAATGGCGTAGCCGACGTCGAATTGCCTCATGCGCTGGGGCGCAAGTATCCCAACGCCGCCCGGGAGTTGGGCTGGCGGTTCATTTTTTCTGCTCCTTCGCTGTCGGTCTGCCCCCGCAGCGGGGCCTATCGCCGGCACCACATTCATGCCTCCCGCATTCAGCGCGCGGTAAAGTCGGCGCGAACATCGGCCGGCATCAGGAAGCCTGCGGGCTGCCACACCCTTCGGCACAGCTTCGCGACTCACCTGCTGGAGGATGGGTACGACATCCGCACGGTGCAGGAACTGCTCGGCCATACCGATGTGAGTACCACGATGATCTATACCCACGTACTCAACCGGGGTGGTCGTGGGGTACGCAGCCCCCTGGTCGGGCTGAGCTAAGCCAAGCTGACCTGACGGTGGCGGCGAAAGGGCTGTGGGCAGGCAGGCTACCGCCAACCTCGTCGCGTATCCCTGCGACGAAGGAGCGGGGATGGTGGGACTCTGCGGTACCTTCTGCTTTTCCCCTTGCTGAAACTCGTTATACCGCTCTCGCTACTCGGGGAACAGGGGCCGTGTTCACGAGCCGCCCGGAACGGCGGCGCTGCCGGCCAGCAGTCCGCCATCGATGGTGAGTTCGCTGCCGGTCATGTACGGGCACTCGTCGGAGGCGAGCATGACCGCGACGGCGGCCACCTCCTCCGGGGTACCGAAGCGGCGCAGCGGGGTGTCGTGCACGAAGGCGGCCATGTTGGCTTCGCGCTCTGGACCTTCTCCGAGCAATGCTTCCCACATGGGGGTGAGGATCGCACCGGGATGCAGGGAATTGCAGCGGATGGCGAGGCCCTGTTCTGCGCAGTACAGCGCAACGGTCTTGCTGTGGTTGCGGACGGCGGCCTTGGAGGCGGCGTAGGCCGCAGCGCCGGCAATGCCCACCTGACCGGAGCGGCTGGAGAGGTTGATGATCGCGCCCACGCCGGCCTGGACGCGCATGGCCTGGATGGCGTAGCGGCAGCCGAGGAAGACGCCGTCGAGATTGGTGGCCATGACGGCCCGCCAGGACGCGAGGCTGGCGTTCTCGGGATCCTGGGGAGTGCCCGCTTCGAATCCGGTGATGCCGGCATTGTTCACCAGAATGTCCAGGCGGCCGGACTGGCGAGCGATGGCCTCCATGGCGCTCTGCCAGTGCTGTTCTTCGCGCACGTCGAGTTCGAGCCATTTGGCGTTGGGGCCGAGTTCGGCGGCGGTGTCCACGCCGGCGCTTTCGGCGAGATCACTGAGGTAGACCACAGCGCCTTCGGCGACGAAGGTGCGTGCGATGGCCGCACCGATACCGCGGGCGGCGCCCGTGACCAGCGCGACCTTGGAAGCGAGTCGGGGCATGTGCAGGATCACCTGTGATGAAAGAGCCCGCTATTATGATAGGCCTGTATTGCGAAAGAGCCAGGGGGGTGGCATGGGGGCGCAAGGGCGGCGGCTGCCCGACGGCGTGCGGATCGGCTACAGCGCGTGGATGGTGTTCTGGGTGGCTGTGGTGCTGTGGGCCTACGGGCCGGCGAACTTCTTCTGGCTCTGCAATGCGGCGCAGTTCCTGCTGCTGTGGTCGGTGTGGCGGGAAGATCGGCTGATTCTTTCCAGTCAGGCCGGGGTCGTGGTGCTCATAGGCATCATCTGGACGGCGGATCTGCTGCTGGCGCTGTTACTGGGCGGCCGGAGTCTCACCGGCATCACCAGCTACATGTTCGACCCCGATTTTCCTCTGCTGGCGCGCATCGTGTCGCTGTTCCACGTTGGCCTGCCGGTATTCGTGCTCTGGCTGTGCCTGCGGCTCGGCTACGACCGTCGTGGCTGGTGGCTGCAATGCGGGCTGGCGGCGGTACTGATGATCGCCGGCTATCTGCTGACGGATCCGGAGCGGAATATCAACTATGCGGTGGCGCCCTTCCACATGGAGCAGGTGTGGGTGCCGCACTGGCTCTATCTGCTGGCACTGGCGGCAGTGGTGCAGCCGCTGATCTTTGTGATCGGACACCTGCTGGTGAGCTGGCTGCTTGGGTTGTGGCGGGGCAGGGAGGCATACATTCGCGGCTGAAGCCGCTCCCGCTGTGGGGTTTGAGGTCAGAATTCGCCTTCGGCGCACTGCAGGCAAGTGAGTCCGTGACTCCGCCACATGGCGACCACGCTGGCGCGGTCATCGACGATGAAGCGCAGCCGGGCACGATCAGCAGGCTTCAGCGCCAGCAGCCAGGATTCCTTGAGGGTGACATCGGCCTGATGGTCGCCATCGCGGCGCATGCGCAGCGGCGCTTCGATGCCGACGTGGGTGGCCAGCCAGGCTTTGGTCTGTATCCGCACCGCGTCGCTGCGGCCGGACCAGATCCAGATCTCCCAGCCGCTGCCGTGCAGCGTCTGCGCCAGCTCGATCACCGGTGTGTTCGGCGCATCGTCGACGCAGGCGCGGAAGAAGCGGTCCCAGCGCTTGGGCTTGCTGGCGATGAAGTGCAGGCGGTGTTCGATGTCGGCCAGGGTGCCGTCGAGATCGAAGATCGCCAGGGGTGGCCTGCTGCCGCTCATGACTAACGGAACAGCCCGATGACGGTGCGCGCGAGTTCGACGTCTCCGCGGAGGCGGATCTGCGCTTCGGCAACTGCGTCGTCGAGGCCAAGCTCACCGCCAAGGATGGCGAGCAGCACCGCCGGATCGGTTTGGACGGCGAGATCGGCATCTGCAGTGTCCGTAGGCAGGGGGCGCAGTTCCTTTTTGGTGATGCGAAAGGCAAAGGTCTCGGCGCCGAGCTGAAAGCTGACCCGGGCCTTGATGCCGGCGGCGGCCTCCGGGCGGAAGCCGGCCTGCAGCTGCAGGATCACGCTGGTGGGGCTCGGTGCCCCCGCTGCTTCCGGCGGCGGACAGTGGTGACCGAAGCGGGCCAGGGCCAGGAGGATGGGTTCGAGTTCGCGCCCGAAGTTCGTGAGTTCGTAGACCTGGGAAGCCGCCGGGGGCGGCAGCAGGCGACGTTCGATCACCGCGCCGGTTTCGAGTTCCTCCAGGCGCTGGGAGAGGACGTTGGGGCTGACGCCGTCGAGTCCGGCGCGAAGATCGGTGAAGCGCTTGGGGCCGGGCAGCAGCTCGCGGACGATGAGCAGGGCCCAACGCTCCCCGACGAGGTCCAGGGCACGGGCGATGGGGCACGGGTCCCGGTAATGACGACGGCCAGCCATAGGGTGGCTCCTGGAATTGCGTTTTGGGATTCTATAGTCCTGAAATTGTATCGTCTACTTCCTATAACTGTATCGGCGGGTTGGGGAAGAGGATTTTGTGGGAGACTGCGCAACGAAGTGGAGCAGCGATCTCGATGACGGTGGGCGAAGGCAACGACGTCAGCTTCGGCAGAGCGCTTCGAGATCGGCCCATTTGCCTGCGGCAAATAGGGCTCTCCCACAGCAACCGCGCCCGGCCAGCATGTCGTTGGGCCGCGACAGTGACAGGCTAGCCGCGGGCGCGGGCTTCGAGGATGGCTACGGCGGGCAGGGTCTTGCCCTCGACGAACTCGAGGAAGGCGCCGCCGCCGGTGGAGATGTAGGAGATGCGGTCGCTGATGCCGAAGGCGTCGATGGCGGCCAGGGTGTCGCCACCGCCGGCCAAGGAGAACGCCGAACTCGCGGCAATGGCTTCGGCCAGGGCGCGAGTGCCGCCGGCGAAGTTGGCGAATTCGAACACACCGACGGGACCGTTCCAGACGATAGTGCCGGCGGCCGCAAGCTGATCCGCGTAGGCAGCCGCCGTCTGCGGGCCGATATCGAGAATCATCTCTCCTGCCGCCACGTCGCTGATGGCCTTCACCTTCGGTTCGGCATCTTCGGCAAAGCGGTCGGCCACGATCACATCGACAGGCAGCGGGAAGGAGCCGGACTTGGCCAGCCGCCGGGCCTCGTCGAGGAGATCCGGTTCCGCGAGGGAGGCGCCAATCTCGTAGCCGGCTGCGGCAATGAAGGTGTTGGCGATGCCGCCACCGACGATGACCTGATCGGCCACTTCCGCGAGACGTTCGAGGACGCTGAGCTTGGAAGAGACCTTGGCGCCGCCGACAATGGCAATCAGGGGTCGCTTGGGAGCTTCGAGGGCCAATCCGAGGGCGTCGAGTTCGGCCACCAGCAGGGGTCCGGCACAAGCGATGGGCGCGAATTTCGCCACACCGTGGGTGGAAGCCTGGGCGCGATGGGCGGTCCCGAACGCGTCCATGACGAAGACATCGCACAGGGCCGCCATCTTCCTCGCCAGGGCTTCGTCATCCTTTTTCTCGCCCTTGTTGAAGCGGACGTTCTCCAACAGTTTGATTTCGCCAGGAGTGATGTCGACGCCATCGAGCCAATCATCCACCAGGGGCACCTCGCGGCCCAGCAGTTCCGACAGCCGTGCAGCCACCGGTGCCAGCGAGTTCTCGGGCTGGGTGCGGGCAGACTCGCCCTCGTCGGGGCGGCCGAGATGGGAGCAGACGAGTACCGCGGCTCCGGCTTCCAGCGCCTGCCGCAGAGTGGGCAGGGCCGCCCGAATGCGGGCGTCGCTGGTGACCTTGCCATCCTTGACCGGGACGTTGAGGTCCTCGCGGATCAGCACGCGGCGGCCGCGGAGGTCCTGATCGGTCATGCGCAGCACTTGGGGCATGGTGAACACTCTCCCTGGTTCTGGACCGTGCCGGGGCGTCGTTTGGGGCACCGGGCAGGTCGTTCTGGTTCACTTCATCCGGCTCTGGCACTTCCGCTGTCAAGGCCCGCGATGAGGGCTGCCATCAGGCCAGCGTGCGGGCGAGTTCGGCAACGTTGTCGGCAGTGAAACCGTACTCCGCCATGACCGCATCGCCGGGGCCGGACAGGCCGAAGCGTTCGACGCCGAGTACCTTGCCGTGGCTGCCGGCGAGGCGCCACCAGCAGGCGGGATGACCGGCCTCCACCACCAGGCGCGGGATGGTCGGCGGCAGCACCGCATCGCGATAGGCCGCTTCCTGTTCCATGAAAGCCTCCAGGCAGGGCATGGACACCACGCGTACGGCGCCACCTTGGGCATTGAGGGCCTTGGCGGCATCGATGGCGATGCCCACTTCGGAGCCGGTGGCAACGATGATCCGGTCCGGGCTGCCGGCAGGGTCGAGCAGGACATAGCCGCCGCGGGCGATGGCGGCCACCTGTTCTGTGTTGCGCTCGGGGCAGGCCAGCTTCTGCCGGGACAGAATCAGCGCCGTGGGCGCCTGCCTGCGGTTCAGGGCCGCGTGCCAGGCGAAGGCCGTTTCCACCTGATCGCAGGGCCGCCAGGTCTGCAGGTTCGGGGTCATGCGCAGACTGCCGAGCTGCTCCACCGGCTGGTGGGTGGGACCGTCTTCGCCCAGCGCCAGGGAATCGTGGGTATAGACCAGGATGTTCTGGACACCCATCAGTGCCGAAAGACGCACGGCGTTGCGAGCGTAATCCAGGAAGGTGAGAAAGGTCCCGCCGAAGGGGATGAGGCCGCCGTGCAGGGCAATGCCGTTGCAGGCCGCCGTCATGCCGAACTCGCGCACGCCCCAGTACATGTACTGGGCATCCGCTTGATCGGGCGTGACCGTGCTGGCGCCATTCCAGCGGGTGCCGTTGGATCCGGTGAGGTCTGCAGAGCCGCCCAGCAGTTCCGGCAGTTGCGGGCCGATGAGATCGAGCACGGCCTTGGAGGCCTGACGGGAGGCAATGGCCACCCGGTCGCGCTGGGAGGCAGCAGCGAACTCGAGCAGCGCCTCGTTCAGGCCGGCCGGAAGCTTCGCCTTGAACGTGCGCTCGAACTCGGCGGCCAGCTGCGGATGGGCCTGCCGGTAGCCATCGAACTTGCCGAGCCACTCGGCCCGACGCTGGCCGCCCTGGCGGCGCCCGTCCCACTCGTTGCGGATGGCCTCTGGAATCTCGAAAGGCTCATGGGGCCATTCGAGCTGCTTGCGGGCCAGAGCGATTTCTTCCGCCCCCAGCGGTGCGCCGTGGGCAGCAGCGGTGCCGGCCTTGTTCGGCGACCCGAAGCCGATATCGGTCTTGCAGCAGAGCAACGACGGACGACCGTCGGCGCGGGCCTTGGCAATGGCCTTGGCAATGGCCTCGCCGTCATGACCATCGAGGTCGCGGATCACCTGCCAGCCGTAGGCCTCGAAGCGAGCGGGCGTATCGTCGGTGAACCAGCCTTCGATCTTGCCGTCGATGGAGATGCCGTTGTCATCGTAGAAGCAGATCAGCTTGCCGAGCTTGTGGGTACCGGCCAGCGATGCGGCCTCGTGGGAGATGCCTTCCATCAGGCAGCCGTCACCAAGGAACACCCAGGTGTGATGGTCCACCACCTTGAAGCCGGGGCGGTTGAAGCGTGCAGCCAGAATCTTCTCCGCCAGCGCCATGCCCACAGCGTTGGCGAACCCCTGGCCAAGGGGGCCGGTGGTGGTTTCGATACCCGGCAGTTCCCGGTATTCGGGATGACCGGCCGTCGGCGCATGGAGCTGGCGGAAGTTCTTCAGGTCATCCAGGGAGACCTCATAGCCGGTCAGATGCAGCAGGGAGTAAAGGAGCATCGATCCGTGGCCGTTGGACAGCACGAAGCGGTCGCGATCGGCCCAGTCCGGAGCGCCCGGATCGTGGCGCAGATGATCGCGCCAGAGCACCTCGGCGATGTCGGCCATGCCCATGGGTGCGCCGGGGTGTCCGCTGTTGGCACGCTCGACGGCATCCATGGCCAACGCGCGAATGGCATTGGCCCTCTCACGACGGGTGGGCATCTCTCGCTCTCCTCAAGGGGCAGGGGCCGGGGGCCTGCGGGCGCTCATTGTCCTGATCCATCGCCGGGCACGCAACGCGGGATGAGGAGCCGGCGGGATCAAGGCGACGGCGGCTCATGCTGCCCCTGCAAAGGTTTCACTCAGACAGCGGCTCCAATGGCCCCGACCTCGTCGCCACGCTCGGCCGCAGCCAGTACAATGCGCGGCGTTTGCCGGCGCAACGGGTGCCGGCCACTACGGGTGTGTGCCCGCGTCTGTACAGGAACCCGCTATGTCCGAGTATGCGATCTTCACCTCCGAGTCCGTCAGCGAAGGCCATCCGGACAAGATGGCGGACCAGATCTCCGATGCCGTGGTCGACGCCATGCTGGCGGTCTTCCCGGACGCCCGGGTCGCCGTGGAAACCCTGGTCAAGACCGGCATGGTGGTGCTCGCCGGCGAGATCCGCATTCCCGAAGGTACGGCCATTCCCTACGAGGATCTCGTGCGGCGGACGGTGGCGGAGATCGGCTACACCTCCAGCGAGGTCGGTTTCGATGCCGGCACCTGCGCGGTGATCAATGCCATTGGCCAGCAATCCGCAGACATCGCCATGGGCGTGGACGAGGCCAGCGACCACGAACAGGGTGCCGGTGATCAGGGCCTGATGTTCGGCTACGCCACCAACGAGACCGACGTGTTGATGCCGGCTCCCATCACCTACTCCCACCGGCTGGTGCAGAAGCAGGCAGAGGTCCGCAAGAACGGTCGTCTGTCCTGGCTGCGCCCCGATGCCAAGAGTCAGCTGACGTTCCAGTACGGACCGGACGGCAAGCCCGTGGCCATCGACGCCGTGGTGCTTTCCACACAGCATGATCCTTCGGTGAGCCAGAAGGCCCTGCACGAGGCGGTGATGGAAGAAATCATCAAGCCGGTGCTGCCGCCGAACTGGTTCTCCTCGAAGACCAAGGTCTACATCAACCCCACCGGCCAGTTCATCATCGGCGGCCCCATGGGGGACTGCGGCCTCACCGGCCGCAAGATCATCGTCGACACCTACGGCGGCATGGCCCGCCACGGCGGCGGCGCGTTCTCTGGCAAGGATCCGTCCAAGGTGGATCGCTCCGCTGCCTATGCCGGCCGCTACGTGGCCAAGAACATCGTCGCCGCCGGGCTGGCGGATCGTTGCGAGATCCAGCTCTCCTACGCCATCGGCGTGGCCGAGCCCACGTCCATCTCCGTGAATACCTTCGGCACCGGCAAGCTGCCTGATGAGCGCATCGCCATGCTGGTGCGCAAGCACTTCGAACTGCGCCCGAAAGGGCTCATCGACATGCTCGATCTGAAGCGTCCCATCTATCGCAACACGGCGGCCTATGGCCACTTCGGCCGCGAAGAACCGGACTTCACCTGGGAGCGCACCGATCGCGCCGACCTCCTGCGCGCGGAACTCTGAGCGTCCCCATGGCCACCTTGCAGCGCCTATCCTTCGAGTTCTTCCCGCCGCGTGACGCGGCGGGGCTCGATCGTCTGGCTACGGTGCGCGCCCGACTCGACGCCGCGCGCCCCGAGTTCTACTCTGTCACCTACGGCGCCGGCGGCTCCACCCGGGACCGCACCCGCGATCTGGTGCTGGACATCCATGCCGAGGGGCGCACCGTCGCCCCCCACCTGTCCATCGGTTCCGATGCGCCGGAAGCCGTCCGGTTTCTGCTGGATGCCTACCGGGAGGCCGGCATCCGCCACCTCGTGGCGCTGCGGGGTGACATCCCCTCTGGGCTCGGCAGCCGTGCCGAGGTGCACTATGCGGAGGAACTCGTGGCGCTGGTCCGCGAGCACAGCGGCAATCACTTCCGCATCTTCGTGGCGGCCTATCCGGAGGTGCATCCGGATTCGCGCTCGCCGGAATCCGATCTGGCGCACTTCGCGGACAAGGTGGCCGCCGGTGCGGACGAGGCCATCACCCAGTATTTCTACAACGCCGATGCCTACTTCGACTTCGTCGACCGTTGCGCGAAGGCCGGCGTGAAGGTGCCCATCGTCCCGGGCGTCATGCCCATCACCAACTACGCCAACCTGCTGCGCTTCTCCGACGGTTGCGGCGCCGAAATCCCGCGCTGGATCAGGAAGCGCCTCGAATCCCTGCAGGACGACACCTCGTCACTGCAGGCCTTCGGGCTGGACGTCGTCACCGATCTCTGTGAGCGGCTGCTGGCCGGCGGCATTCCAGGTCTGCACATCTACTCGATGAATCAGTCCAAAATTCCTCTGGCGCTGCTCGACCGCCTCGGCCACCCCCTCGCCGGGCGCACCTGAAGCCATGCGCATCCCGCGGCTGCTGCTGGCGGGCCGGACCCTGCAATCCGGACCCTGCGAGTTCGATGGCGATGCCGTGCACCACCTGGGGCGCGTCCTTCGGCGCCGACCCGGCGATGCCGTGATCCTCTGCGATGGCCTCGGTACCGCCTTCGAAGGGGTCATCGAGACCCTGGACGGCAAGCATTGCCGGGTGCGTCTGGAGAACCCCTGCGATGACACCGAGTCGCCGCTGGAAATACGGCTGGGTCTGGCGCTGCTGCGAGGCGAGCGCATGGACTATGCGCTGCAGAAGACCTGTGAGCTCGGCGTCACCCACATCGATCTGCTGCTCACCGAGCGGGTCGAAGTGCGCTTGGACGGCAAACGCCTCGCCAATCGCATGCAGCATTTTTTGGGCGTGCTCACCCATGCGCTGCAGCAGTCAGGAAGAACGAGACTGCCGCTGCTGTCGGCGCCGCGGCGGGTCGAGGATTGGCTGGCTGATCTTCAGTCCATGACTTCGCGGACGAGTCCGCGCCCACAGCCTCGGCGCAGGCTGATTCTGGATCCCGAAGGTGAACCGCTGCACAAGGATGGCGTGGCTGATTCGTTCATCCTGGCCAGTGGGCCGGAAGGCGGATTCGAGGATGCGGAAGTGGCCTTGCTTGCTGCGGACGGTTTCGAGCGGGTCCGGCTCGGTCCGCGGGTATTGCGGGCCGAAACCGCACCGGTGGCGGCGCTGTCGGTGCTGCAATGGCTGTATGGGGATCTCGGGGGCTCGTGAGGTTCAGCGTTGCTGCAGTCACTTCGCCCGGCCTGAAGACAGTCAACTGAAACGGTACTCAGTGCCTACGCTGTAAGTCATGGAGATCGCTGCTGCGCTGCGCAGCGTCCCAAAAACGCTGGCGCCCCTGTGGGAAGGCCCTAATCGCGCAGCGATTGGGCCGATCTCGAGGCGCTGTGCCGAAGCTGACGATTCTGCCTTCGCTGCATGTCATGCAGATCGGCGCATTTCGCTTCGCGAAATAGCGCTCTCCCACAGTTGCCCGTCGCGCCCTGATCGCCCAGCAATTGAGCCCAAGCTCGACACGTAATCCCGAAGGCAGAACACGCAGCCCAAGCTGCAGGACTTCGGGATCGCTGCGGCGCTTCACAGCTTTGCAGTCAGGTTCTGGCGGTGGGGCCTTCATAAAGCCGGTGTTCGAGAATCAGGTCTTCGAGAAAGGTCAGGCGGGGAATGATGGCGGTATCCTGGCCCAGTTCGACCCGGCCGAGTTCGGCCGGCCGTACGGGGGCGCTCCGCTCCTCTTCGTATGCCACGTCGAGGTCGTCTTCAGCGAGCCGCAGCAGCCGTGGCGTGCCCCGGATCAGCACGCCATAGAATCCCAACGCTGGCAGGTCGCGGGTGCGGTTCATCACCAGGACCCCATCCTGGGCCGACATCGGCGGCGTCGAGCCATCGCCAGCATTGACGCCCTCGAAGCTGAGCAAAGGCAGAATCAAGCCCCGCCACATGATCCAGCCCACGCACCAGGGGGGAAGCCCCTCGGTGGCACGGACGCGCTGACTGCGCAGCACCTCCGCCACGGCCACGTTCGGCAGCAGCAGGCTGCCATCGGCCAGCGGTGCCAGAATGCAGGCCAGTTCCGAATCGGTACTCATGGCCGGGTCAATTCTTCGATGTTGGCCAGCAACTCGGCTTCCTGGAACGGCTTGCCAAGGAACCGGTCCACGCCAAGCGCCTCCGCCCGTTCACGATGCTTGTCGCCGGTACGCGAGGTGATCATGATGATCGGCAAACCCTCGAGGCGCGCATCCTGGCGAACGTGGCGCGCCACTTCGAAGCCGTCCATGCGCGGCATTTCGATATCGAGCAGCATCACGTCGGGCCGCATGTCCTGCAGCATGCTCACGGCCTCGACGCCGTCTTTGGCCACCGACACCGCCATGCCCTGACGTTCGAGCAGCCGGGTCGTGACCTTGCGCACGGTGACCGAATCATCCACCACCAGTACCTGTCTGGCCCGCTGTTCGCGACGGGGCGGCGGCAGGCTGCCATGATCCAGGGAAAACTCTGCGGTGCCACGCAACAGCGATGGCAGATCGAGAATGACCACGACCCGGCCATCACCGAGGATGGTGGCCCCGGAGACGCCTTTCACCCCCGCAAACTGGGGCCCGAGACTCTTCACCACGATCTCGCGGCTGCCGGCCACGCCGTCCACATGCACGGCACGGCTCTTGTCGCCACTGCGCACCATCAGCACCGGCAGTGACGGCACGTCTTCCCGCACCGGTGCCGGCTGCCCCAGCCAGTTGCCGAGGTAGGACAGCGCGTAGGTCCGCCCGGCATAGCTGAAGCCGGGTTCCTCGACGTCGTACAGGCGCTGGAGCTGCTGCGGACTGACGCGCACGATGCCCTCGATGGTGTTCAATGGCAGGGCATATTCGTCCTCGCCGAGGATCACCATCAGCGCCCGGTTGATGGAAACGGTGAACGGCAGCCGGACCGTGAACCGCGTGCCCTCGCCGAGCACCGAGGCAATGCTGATGCTGCCCCCCATCTGGCGGACTTCACTGTTGACCACATCCATGCCGACGCCGCGGCCGGAAATCTGGGTGACCGCCGCAGCGGTCGAAAAACCCGGCGTCATGATGAAACCGAGCAATGCCTCCTCGGAAGGCTCGGCACTGGGATCGAGCAGACCCTTGGCGATGGCCTTGCTGCGAATCAGGCTGGCGTCGATGCCGCCGCCGTCGTCGGACACCTCCACGAGGATCTCACCCCCCTCGCGGGCCAGCCGCAGCGAGATGGTGCCGGTCGCAGCCTTGCCCAGCTCGGCACGACGCTCAGGAGACTCGATACCGTGATCCACCGCATTGCGCAGCATGTGCTCAAGCGGCGGGATCATCCGTTCGAGAATATTGCGATCGAGCTCGCCCTCGGCGTCACGAACCTCCAGGTTCACCGGTTTCGACAGCTCCCGTCCCACCTGGCGGACGATCCGCTGCAGGCGCGGAAGCAGTCGCGAAAAAGGGACCATGCGGGTGCGCATGAGTCCCTCCTGGAGCTCGGTATGAATCCGCCCCTGTTGCAGCAGCAGCGTTTCGGTGTCGCGGGCCCGCTCCACGAGGGTCTGCCGCAGGTCGGTGACGTCGGAGGCGCTCTCCGCCAGGGTCCGGGCGAGTTCCTGAAGTTGGGAGTAGCGGTCCATCTCCAGGGGATCGAAGTCCTCGTAGCCCTCCTTGCTGGTCTGCTCCTGACGGAACAGCACCTGGGCCTCCGTTTCCAGTTCGAGCCGCCGGACCTGCTGCCGGATGCGCTCGATGGTCGCGTCCATCTCTTCCAGCGCGTGGCCGAAATCCGTGACCTGCTGCTGGATGCGACCGCGCATGATGCTGCTTTCGCCGGCCAGGCTGACCAGATCATCGAGCAGGCCGGCCGCCACCCGGATCATTTCCTGGGAGGCCTCCTTCAGCGGAGCCTCTGCCGCGGCAGGAGTCGGCGCCGGCGTGCTGGCGGGTTCGGGGGCTGCGGCACGCAAAGTCGATGTATCCACGGCCGCTGGCGCCGGGACTTCGGTTGGGGGAAGCCCCGCAGCCTGATCCGGATCGAGCCGGCCGACTCTGGCCACCAGGGCGTCCACGGCGGCCTGGATCCCGACGAAGTATTCGGGCTCCGGCGTCTGACCACGGACCGTGGCCAGCGTGGTTTCGAGATCGTGAGCGGTGTCACCGAGGGCAGACAACCCTGCCATGCGGGCACCGCCTTTGAGGGTGTGCAGATCCCGCAGCAGGGACTCGAGGTGCAGTTCATTGTCCGGTTCCCGCTGCCACTTGCCGAGCGTGGCATCGAGGCTCTCGGTCAGCTCCAGCGCTTCCTCAAGAAACAGGGCGAGGATTTCCGGATCCGCCTTTTCGGCGCCGGCTTCCCCTGCGTAGGCAGGAGGCGCCGCAGGGTCCTCCTGACTGGCCCTGGCGGCCGGCTCAGCCTGATCAGCAGGCTCTGGCCGGGGGTCTGGCATCGACGGTACGAGCTCATCCGCGCTCAGCCCTTCGAGATCGAAGTCCGTTTCGGTGGGCGCCCAGGGTGCAGCAAGCGGATCGTCTTCTGCCGCACCCGACCTGTCCTCGCCGGCGTCGGGTGCGTCCGACCGATCAACGACCTCCGCGGGCCTTGCGGGTCCACTGACCCCCTCGCCCCGGCGCAGTCGACCGACACGGTCGATGAGTTGGTCGAGTTCATCCTGCAACCGGACGGGGACCGAGGGGTCGTCATCGTCGGCTTTGTCGAGCCAGGTTTCGAGGTTGTGCGCACGGCTGCCGAGACCATCGAGACCCGCCACCCGGGCCCCGCCCTCGAGCGTGTGCAGGGCCCGCATGAGCCGCTCCCTGGCGGTGGGTGAGGGCCATTGTGCGACCGCCGTTCCCATGTCCCGCAGCAGCTCATCGATTTCCTCGAAGAGGATGTCGAGCATCTCCGCATCGAGATCCAGGGTGCTCGGATCGTCCACCTGCTCGCCGTCAGCAGCGGTTTCGCCCGTCGCCGCAAGGGCTTGGATATCCGCCACCACGTCGCCGGCATCGGGGACTTCGAGGCCGGCGGCGAGGGCATCGAGCTGCGCCAGAAGCTGTTCATGACCATGGCGAACAGCCGCATGAAGCTCGGTCGCGGGCCGCTCGCTGCGATCGACAGCCACAGCGAGCACGGTGGCCAGCGCCGCAATGGAAACTTCACCTGCCGCACGGGCGCGATGACTGAGCCCGGCCAGCTCGGTCCCAAGGGCCGCACGGTCGCCGGTATCCAGGCTCCCATGCGCCCAGGCATCCAGCGCCGCGCCACCGTTGACGATGAGCTCCATCCCTTCGGAATGGAACACTTCGGCGAGGGTGGCGCCGGCGGCAGCGCCGCTCTGCCGGGCGGAGATTTCCGCCTGCAGCACGTCACTGAGACGGTCCGCGGCATCCACAAATTCAGCATCCGCCTGCGCGAAGACCGGTTCGATGCCCGTCTCGCGCAGGTGGCTGCGGATGGCCTCCATGCGCTCCACGCCAAGCGCCAGCACATCCAAAAGCGCATCATCGGCGCCACGCTGGAGCTCGAGGTAGCCACGGACGAGATGCTCCTGCCGCGCCGCGAGTTCCGCCAGGCCCGGCAGTTCAGCCATGGCCGCGCTGCCTTTCAGGGTATGCAGCGCGCGCCGCACGCCATCCTCCAGCGGCGGGCAGCTGCCGGTGGACGCGCGCGCTGCCAGATAGGACTGCAGCGCGGCGAGATGCTCACTCGCTTCCTGATCGAAGACTTCAAGCAGGTTCGGTTCGAACTCGGGTGCCGGTTCCGAAGACAGAGCGGCGCCATCGGCGGTCTCGTCGAGGAAACTCTCGTCGAGCGTGAAGTCAGCCTCGAGGTCTACTGATGGCGCAGGCAGCGGTACGACGGTTTCCTCATTTTCCTCCTGCAGATCCTCTGCACCGCCTCCTGACGCGAGAATATCCGCATTCTCCATCAGCCGCTGGACGTCACCGTCATCATCACTTCGCTCCGCGAAGGCCTGCCGCAGCGCCGGCATCGCAGACCGTGCCCGCTCCATCAGATCCAGCATCGGCGCACTTGCGGCGATGGTGCCGTCGATGATGCGGTTGAGCATGTTCTCGACCGACCACGCCAGTTCGCCGATGACGGTCGCGCCGACCATGCGGGCACTGCCCTTGAGGGTGTGGAAAGCGCGTCGGACGTCCTCGAGGGCATCGCGGTCGGCCAGGTCTGAACGCAACACCGGCAGGCGCTGGTCGAGGTGCTCGAGGACCTCGTCCACTTCCTCCCGGAAAATTTCGATGATTTCGTCGTCGATGAGCGGGGCCTCATCGTCGGCATCGTCTGCCGCGAAGCCCGTCACGGCGGTCCCGACGACAGGTGTGTTCCCGTCAGACCCCGGCGCGGGGACCACGTCGGGCTCATCACCTTCCAAGCCCAGGTCGAACGCGTCCTCGGTCGGGGCACTCACCGGCGATGGACTCTCGTCCGGTGGCGCGGGAGCGTAGGACCGCTCCGCTTGCTCTGCAGTCGGGCTTTCGCTTGGGCGCCTCGCCGTGTCCCCCTCGCTGTCACCCGTTGATTCCTGGCCGACATCGCCGCCCTCGTCTTCGTCGCCCTCGTCGACTTCCGCCATGGGCAGCGCTTCGAAGTCCTGTTCATCAGGATCGAAGTCATCGGCCGGCAAGGGCTCCAGTCGGGCCTCGGACGGCTGTGTCTCAGGCTCAGGGCCGTCGTCATCGCTGGCCGCGTCGTCGATGGTCATGGCGGGCCGCGGGGGGGCACCTCCGGCAATCACCGACAGCGGATAGCCGAGTGCAGTGACACTTTCTTCAGCGATGTCGAGCAGCTTCGGGTCGGGAACGGATCGATCCGCCAGCATGCGTTCGAGGTAGTAGTCGATGCTGGTCAATGCATCCGCAAGGGTGTCGAGAGGTTGCCACTGCGGCACGCTCTGATCAGCCAGGATCTCGTTCTGGAGATAAAGCCGACAGCACTCCACCAGATTGCCAGCCCGCTCGAGCGGAATCAGGCCGAGTACGCTGCGCACCGCGGCCAGCGTCCCGGCGACGGGGCTCAAATGCTCGTGCTCCCATTCGGAGCTGATAAAATCGACGATGGACTGCTTGGCACCCTCCAGCGAGCTGCGCACCTCCCGCAGCACCGCTGCATGGGCATCGGACAGGGATCCGGGAATGAGCTCGCCATCCTCGCTGGCGACACCGGCCAGCGCCATCAGCCGGCCGTCGACCTCCAGGACGGCACTGGCGACATCCATGATGGCGTCGTCAGTGGCGCTGCCCTCACGCATGAGGGTGGTGACAGCCTCGAGCTCGCTTCTGATCCGCTGCTCGAGTTCGCCGAGCCCGACCATGGACAGGGTCGCTGCCACCCGCTGCAGCACTTCGACAAGACCCGCGAGCTGCTCAGTGTCCTTGAGGTTGCCGCGGGCGAACAGGTCGAGCTGGTCGCGAACCCCCGCCAATTCCTCATGCAGGGCCGCGGCTACCGGGGCTATGGCGGCGGCATCGGCTCCGGTGGAGAAACCTTCCTCTCCGCCAGCCACCGTTGCGGACCATTGGTTGCGCACCGCCAGGAGCCGGGCGGAATCAGTGGGGGAGGCCGGTTCCAGCAGCTCCCGCAAGGCATCCACGAGTGGTGCCGGGACGGGGTCTTCCAGAGCCAACTCCGGGGCGTCGGCAAGTTTGCGCAGCTGCGCATCGAGCCCCCTCAGCAGCGGCAGGAGGGCTGCCGTATCGCTGCCAGCGTCCTGACGCTCCATGCCGGCGGCAGCGAGAGCCCACAGCCGGGCCAGTGGCGATGCCGGGGTCGTGGCCTCGAGCTGCGTAAACAGGCGATCGAAGAACGACCAGAGCTTCTCGACCGGCTGACTTCTGCGCAGCAGCGCCAGCATGGCCTTCTGAAAACTGGCCCGCAGCTGCCGCACCTTTTCCGGGCCGGCGGCTGCCATGAACGCCTGGACGGTGTCCGCATCGACCCCGTCAGCCAGGGCCGGGGCGGGCGCGATCTCTTCGGCCGCCGCGCCGCGGGCGACCCGCAGGCGGTTGAGCAGCAGACGATAGGGCGCAATGTCATCCGCGGCGCCACGCTGGACCCGGTCGAGATGGGCAGGCAGTTGGAGGATGCCCTCCATGAGGGCTTCCTGGGCTCCGGTCACGTCAACCAGGGTGCCGTCCATCAGGGCCTGGGCCACGGCTTCGAGTTCGGCCGCGAAGGCTGCGGCACCCGCGAGCTCGACCATCTGCAGGGTGCCATGGACCTGATGCAGACGGGTCAGGCACTGGCGTGCCTGAGTGGCGTCACTACCCGCTTCCACATAGGTCTCGAGGGCCTCCCGAGCCTGCCTCAGGGTGCCGTCGATCTCGTCCCTGACCCAGTCGAGGGCCATGAAACTGCGGGTATCACTCATGGCTCATGCCAGCCCTGGTCCATGTCGTTCCATGCCCTATCAGGCGCCCGACGCCGCACCGGCGATCCGCGCGGCTGCGCCACCACTGGAGTCGTGTAAGGCCCGCGGCGCGATGGGCAGCTCTGCGCTCATTTCCGGTTGCTGCTCCGGCAACTTGAAGCCTTCGACCGAACGCCGCATCTGCGAGGCCATGTTGGCCAGTTCACCGATGGAACGGGCCGTCGCCTCCGAGCTGGCGGACGTGGTGGAGGTGATCTCCTGAATGACAGTCATGGTGTTGGAGATCTGACCGGCCGTGGCCGCCTGCTGCCGCGCCGTGTCGGAGATGTTCTGAATCAGTTCCGCGAGGCTCTGGGAAACCCCCTCGATTTCCTCCAGCGCCACACCGGCATCCTGGGCCAGCCGTGCGCCCTCCACCACTTCGGTGGTCGTCTGCTCCATCGAGATGACCGCCTCATTGGTATCGGACTGGATGGCCTTGACCAGGGCTCCGATCTGCTTGGTGGCGGCAGATGCCCGCTCCGCAAGGCGCTGAACCTCGTCGGCCACCACCGCGAACCCGCGGCCGGCGTCACCGGCCATAGAGGCCTGAATGGCGGCGTTCAGCGAAAGAATGTTGGTCTGATCGGCAATGTCATTGATCAACGAAACGATATCGCCGATTTCCTGGGAACTCTCACCAAGACGCTTGATGCGCTTGGAGGTCTCCTGAATCTGACCACGGATGCGATCCATGCCGCCGATGGTATTGCGCACCACGACGCCGCCCTTGCCGGCGATCTCCACCGCCCGCTCCGCCACCGTGGCGGACTCCGCGGCATTGGTGGACACCTCGTCGATGGAGCTGGCCATCTGGTTCACCGCCTCCGTGGCGGCATCGATCTCACGGGCCTGATTGTCGGCCGCCTGGGCGAGGCTGCGGGCCGTGGACTGGGTCTCGTCGGCGGCCGATGCCACCTGCACGGAAATGCGGTTGATGTTGGCCACCAGTCCGCGCATCTGGTCGATGGCAAAGTTGATGGAGTCGGCAATGGCTCCGGTGAAGTTCTCCGTCACCGACGCATGCACCCGCAGATCACCGTCTGCAAGGTCCGCGAGCTCGTCGAGCAGTGTGAGAATGGCTTCCTGATTCTGGGCATTCTGCCGAGCCTGCACGGTGAGCCGGTTGCGGGCGTCGCGAATGATCATCCAGGCCACCAGAATGACCAGAATCATGCCGATCATGGCGATCAGCAGACCGGGATTGGCCAGCAGCGAGCCCTGGGCGATGAACGCCCACCCCAGCGCTGCGGCGGTTGCGGTGATGAACACCACCAGCAAACTCGGCAACAGGACGTTTCCACGCTGCTGCTCGAGACTTCTGCTGAGACGTTTGCCGAGACACCTGCGTTGTTTCATGTCTGCCGCTCCCGTATTGCCATTAGCTGCCATCAGGCACGCCTCGTCGAGGACACGCCGACTTCAAAGAATGTGGGTTCCCGAACCAGTGCACGAACATCCATCACCCGCCACTGCCGGGCGCTCTGGCGGAAGCTTCCGCGCAGGAACCGGGCCAAGCCCGGCTCCACCTTGCCGTCATCGCCGAGTTCCGCATCCTGCGGCTCGAACTGCAGCATCCCGAAGGACTGCTCCACCAGCAGTCCGCAGTACAGATCACCGTCTTCCACCACGAGCGTTCGCCACTCGGAACGCGTGGTGGTATTGGCCAGACCGAGATACGCGCACAGATCGATGACCGGCAACAGCCGGCCGCGCACGTTGGCGACCCCGAGCACCCAGGGCTCGACACCCGGGATCGGCGTCACGCGAGGCGGAGCCAGGACCTCCAGCACCTGGCCGAGCTCTGACACCAGGCGATTGCCCCCGACGTTGAAGCCGAGTCCCCGCCAGGGCGCCACCGTGGCCTCGCGAGCCGGCAGCGGCAATGCGAACGCTGCCGCACTGCGGGCGACATTGCGCAAAAGCGCCATCCCGGCCGGACCGCCCTCGTCCATCCTGGTGGGCTCCGCAACCACGCTCAACTACCCAGAACCTGCTTTACGGCGTTCATGAGATCCGCTTCCTTCACAGGCTTGGTGAGATAGCCCTTGGCGCCCTGGCGCTCACCCCAGATTCGATCCGCATCCTGGTCCTTGGCACTGACGATGATCACCGGAATGTGTGAAGTCCTGGTGTCGCGGCTGAGCTGGCGCGTGGCCTGAAACCCGTTCACCTCCGGCATCACCACGTCCATCAGGACCAGATCCGGTTGCCGGGCTCCGGTGAGGGTCACACCCTCCTTGCCGGTGGACGCGGAGAGCACTTCATGACCGTGGCGCTGGAGCATCTGCGCGAGCTGCTGCAATTCTGTCGGTGAGTCGTCGACGATCAGTATTCTGGCCATCTGAAGATTAGGCTCCGTTGGTGGATCCGCGCTGCGTCATCTGCCGGCCGACTCCGACCGCAACACTGCAAACTCAATTGGCCTCGGGAACGAGCTGGCGGATCGCACCGAGCAGCTCGTCGCGACTGAAGGGCTTGGTGAGATACTGGTCTGACCCGACGATACGTCCCTTGGCCTTGTCGAACAGGCCGTCCTTGGACGACAGCATCACCACCGGCGTCGACTTGAAGTCTTTGTTGTTCTTGATGAGTGCGCAGGTCTGATAGCCGTCGAGCCGCGGCATCATGATGTCAACGAAGATGATCGAGGGTTTGCTGTCGGCGATCTTCGCCAACGCATCGAACCCGTCCGTGGCCGTGATGACCTCGAACCCTTCCTTTTGCAGCAGCGTCTCCGCCGTCCGCCGGATGGTCTTCGAATCGTCGATCACCATGACCTTCACGCTGCGCGTGTCGTCAGCCATCCCACTCCCGCCCTGATTGCCTTCCACGGCCCCAAGCCGTGGCGCGCTGCCAACGCCGTCGGCCCACACCGCAAGTTGTACGTTGCAATGCCGGCAAACACCCGCAAATCTTGTAGCACAGCGTTTAGACGCATGCCATAAGTAAGCGCCAGCTTTAAACTTTTGTCCGTCGAGCAGGTCACGATTTGGAGCTTTGCCCGCTTGCTCCGCCTTAGAGCGCGGTTTAACCTGACCAGCGACTTCCCCTAATGGAAACCACCATGACAGAACTCGGCATCGTGATGGATCCGGTCACGACGCTGCACCCGAAGAAGGACTCCACCCTGGCCATGATCAAGGCCGCCGAGCGGCGTGGCTGGCGGGTGCGCTACATCCTTCAGGGCGACATTCACCTGTCCGGCAACCGGGTGATGGCGTTCATGCGCGACATCAGCATCGACCTCGCCGCGGACCCGTTCTGGACCCTCGGCGAGACCGAGCTCAAGCCCATGTCCGACCTCGATCTGGTGCTGATGCGCAAGGATCCGCCCTTCGATCTCGAATACGTCTACAGCACCTACCTGCTGGAGCAGGTGGAAGCGGCCGGGACGCCGGTGGTGAACCGCCCCCAGAGCCTGCGCGACTGCAACGAGAAACTGTTTGCCACGCGCTTCCCGGAGTGCGGGCCACCGCTGGTGGTGACCCGTCGCGCCGACGTCCTCCGCACTTTCCTCGCGGAGCATGGTGATGTGGTCATGAAACCTCTGGACGGCATGGGCGGCGCGTCCATCTTCCACGTCCGGCCCGGAGACACCAACCTGTCGGTAATCATGGAAACCCTGACCAACCATGGGCAGCAATTGATCATGGCCCAGCGCTACATCCCCGAGATCGCCGAGGGCGACAAGCGCATTCTGGTCATCGACGGCGAACCCGTGCCCTTCGCCCTCGCCCGCATTCCCGCCAGCGGCGAAACCCGCGGCAATCTGGCTGCCGGCGGCCGTGGCGAAGCGCGCCCCCTGACCGACCGCGACCGCTGGATCTGCCAGCAGGTGGCCCCGTCCCTGCGTGAACGCGGCCTGCGATTCGTCGGGCTCGACGTCATCGGTGACTACCTGACCGAGATCAACGTCACCTGCCCCACCTGCATTCGCGAGCTCGACGCCCAGTGCGGGCTCGATATCGCCGGCGACCTGCTCGACCGGCTGGCCCGCGACCTGCCGCCGCAGGTCGCTGCGTCGGCATGAACATCCCCTCAGTGACTGGGGCCACTACAGCGGCCGCTTTCGCGCTCGATCGTCCCGCAGCCGAGGTCGGCGCCCGCGATCGGCTGTCCTTTGCCCTGTTCCTGGTGGCGGCACTGCACATCGCCATCATTCTGGGCATCAGCTTCGTCATGCCGGAGCCGCGCGAAGCCACCCGCAGCCTCGAAGTCACCCTGGCCCAGTTCCGGAGCCGGGAAGCCCCGGCGGATGCGGACTTCCTGGCCCAGGCCGACCAGGAAGCCAGCGGCAACCTGAACGAGGCCAGGGAGCTGACCACGGACCGGCCGAGCCGCGACGACGATGCCGTGCTCGCTGACGCTGTCGAACCGGTGCCCCCCGTCACGCACGAGGGCGGCGCCACCCAGAGCATCACCACGACCGACAACGCGTTTCGGGTCGAGGACAGCGAAGCGGTGACGGCAGATCCTGAGCACGCCCCGGATCTGCGCGATCTGATGCTGCGCCGGGCCCAGGCCCTGTCGAGCCCCGACGCCCGCCAGAGCCTGGAAGTGCAGCAGGACGCTCGCGGTCCACGGGTACGCCGCATCACCAGCGCCAGCACCCGGACCGCTGTGGAGGCGGCCTACGTCAACGCCTGGCGCAACAAGATCGAGACCATCGGCAATCTGAACTATCCTGCGGAAGCACGGCGGCGCAGCCTCGAAGGTGATCTCAGAGTGCTCGTGGAGATCGATGCCAGCGGTGCCCTGCGCGATGTGCGCATTCTCGATTCGAGCGGCTCGGCGGTACTCGACGAGGCCGCCATGCGCATCGTCCGACTCGGCGCCCCGTACCTGCCGTTTCCCGACGAGATGCGGCGCGAAGCCGACATCCTGCAGATCGTCCGTACCTGGCAGTTCCGGCGCGGCATGGTGGACAGCGGATGATGGAACACGGTCTCAAACATCAGTTCCTGCTGGCCATGCCGGCTCTGTCCGGCGGCTATTTCGCGGGTACCATCACCTACCTGTGCGAGCACAATGAGGATGGCGCACTCGGGTTGATGATCAACCGCCCCGTGGCCGACGTGCAGCTCGGCGAACTGTTCGACCAGCTCGAGATCACCGGCACCTGCTTTCGCGATGCGCCGGTCCTGGAAGGTGGTCCGGTGCAGCGGGACCGGGGCTTTGTCCTGCACAGCGACGATCTGGTGCTCGAGACCTCGCTGCAGCTGCAGGAGGGTCTGGTGCTGACCACGGCCAGGGAAATCCTGGCCGCCATCGCCGACGGCAGCGGTCCTGCGCGGTTTCTGGTCTGCGTCGGCTATGCGGGCTGGGGGGCCGGCCAGCTGGAAACGGAACTGGCCGAGAACGCCTGGCTGACCTGTGCCGGCAATCCGGACATCGTTTTCGAGGTGCCGTTCGCAGAACGCATCAACCGGGCTGCAGCCAGCCTGGGGATCGATTTCCGCCTCATCAGCGGCGAGGCCGGCCACGCCTGATGGGCGAACAGCGTCCGCTTTCCGTCCTCGGCTTCGACTACGGTCTGCGCTGGATCGGCGTCGCCACCGGCCAGACCACCACCGGCACCGCCACGCCCCTGACCCGGCTCGGCGCCCGTGAGGGCGTTCCCGACTGGGAGGCCGTCAAAAAACTGCTCGAGACCTGGCAGCCCGACCTGATCGTCATCGGCCTGCCGCTGAACATGGACGGCAGCGAAAGCGACCTCTGCGTCCGGGCCCAACGCTTCGGCCGGCGTTTGATCGGCCGATTCGGCGCCACCGTGGTGTTCCAGGACGAACGACTGACGACCCGCGAAGCCTACGATCGCATGGCGGGCCGACCCGGCCGTGAAGCCGACCACGCCATCGCCGCCCAGGTGATTCTCGAAGACTGGCTCGCTGCCCAGCGCTGAGCGCCCCATTTTGTGGGAGAGCCCCCTCACTGTGTGGGAAGGCCCTAATCGCAAAGCGATTGGGCCGATCTCGATGCGCTCTGCCGAAGCTGAGGTTGCTGCCTGCGCTGCACGTCATGCTGATCGGCGCATTTCGCTGTGCGAAATAGCGCTCTCCCACAAGTTGGCTGCACCCCCTCACTTGTGGGAAGGCCCTAATCGCAAAGCGATTGGGCCGATCTCGATGCGCTCTGCC
>JAFIFL010000340.1 GCA_020832055.1 Gammaproteobacteria bacterium | reverse complement strand
GCTGCCTTCGCTGAATGCCTCGCAGATCGGCGCATTTCGCTGGGCGAAATAGCGCTCGGTTGCGCGCCATCCCTGGCGCGCCCCGCTTCGCGGCGCACTGAGTGCGACGCATTTCGTTCCAGACGAAATGCGCCCACAGGAGGGGCGTCTCGCCTGGAACTGCAGCGCTTCAGCGGTCGGTCTTCAGCTCCTCCGGTTTCAGGCGCAGGAACTCGGCGCAGAAACGCATGGCCGAGTAGGGCCAGAGCGTGTAGTTGTGATCGTTCTCGTCGGTGTACCAGGCGTTGCAGCCGCCGCTGAAGACCATTTTCTGCATATCCCGCTGGATGCGGAAATTGAATTTGCGGGTGGCGTCAGCGGTGGGTTCCACGTGGCGCGCCCCCCGCGCTGTCAACAGATTCAGACAGCGAATCACGAAGCGGGCCTGGGATTCGATCATGATCAGCGCGGAGGTGTGGCCAGTGGCGCTGTTGGGACCGAGCAGCATGAAAAAATTGGGGAAGCCGGGCGCCATCACCGTGCGGTAGGACTCCACCCGCTCGCGCCATTGATCCTGCAGCCTGATGCCATCGCGGCCACGGATGTCGACGTACTCATGTATGTCGAACGGTCTGAAGCCCGTGGCCTCGACGATGGTGTCGACCTCGTGCAGCTTGCCGCTGGCGTCCCGGATTCCAGTCTCCTCGATCCGGGTGATGGCTTCGGTGACCAGATGCACATTGGGCCGATTGAAGCTGGCCAGATAGTCGTCGGAGATGCAGCGGCGCTTGCAGCCCGCCGCGTAATCGGGAGTCAATTGGCGGCGGATCTCCGGATCCCTGACTTCGCTGTCGAGGAACGCCCTGGCGCGACGCTCGATGCGTGCATGCAGGGCACTGCCGCGTCGCAGCGACAGCGTGCCGAGCGCGTCCATCACGAGCCAGATGAGCCAGCGATGCAGGCGCATCAGAAGTGGAAAACGTCGATAGCGCTCACGGCGCGCAGGCGTAATCTCTCTGGCCATGCGCGGGAAGACCCAGGCAGCCGAGCGCTGAAACACGGTCACTTCCGCCACGTCCGGAGCAATGCTGGGCAGTACCTGGGCGGTGCTGGCGCCGGTCCCGATGATGGCCACCTTGCGGTCCGTCAGGTCGTGGCCGTGATCCCACTCGGCAGTATGGAACACGCGTCCGGCGAAGCTTTCCCGCCCGTCAATGGCGGCATGATTCGGCCGATGGAGGCCACCGAGTCCGCTGACGACGAGATCCGCACTCAAGCGCCGACCGTCTTTCAAGCTCACCTGCCAGTGGCTGCCGTCAAACACGAGCGTCTGGACTTCGGCATTGAACTGCAGATGGGGCGTCAGGCCGTAGCGTTCCACGCAGCGCTCGCAGTAGGCGCGGATCTCCTCTCCGCCGGAGAAGGCATGGCTCCAGTCCGGATTGAGCTCGAAGGAGAAGGAATAAACGTGGGACGGCACGTCGCAGGCGACCCCGGGATAGGTGTTCTCACGCCAGGTGCCGCCGACGGCTGCAGCCTTTTCGAGGATGATGAAATCGCCGATGCCGTGTTTGCGCAGTTCGATGGCCATGCACAGCCCTGACATACCGGCGCCGAGCACAGCCACGCGATAGTGGGGGTGGGCCTCTGCTGTCAATTGAGCTGTCAATGGATGTCCCTGCGCGCTGCCATGGCGTCGGGTACGCTACCGCAAGCATGGCCGAGCGGAAAGCGGTGACGGTTCAAAGTTGAGCTGTTGTCAACACCGGACTCTGGGTGATGATGGGCCGACTGCCTGTCTGTTATGTTCAAGGTGAAGCAGCCCGGACCGCTCATCAGTCCGGGCCAGGGGTTGGGGCTGGCCGCATGGCTGATGGCGAAGGGGAACTGATTGCCTGCCACGAGTGCGACACGCTGCATTGGCGCACGCCACTGCCGCAGGGCGGGCGGGCGAACTGTCGGACCTGCGGTGCGCTGCTCTATCGCGCGATCCCGGATTCCCTGGATCGCAGTCTGGCGCTGTTTGCGAGCGCCTTCGTGCTGCTGCTGATCGCCAACAGCTTTCCCTTCCTGGCCCTGGAGTTCGGCGGGCGGGTGGAATCCAACCGCCTCATCACGGGTGGCTGGGCCCTTTACGAGATGGGTATGGGCGAACTCGGACTGCTGGTGTTCGCCACCAGCATTCTGTTCCCGCTCTTGACCATAGGCGGCATGCTTTATCTGCTGCTGGCCGCCCGCCTCGGTCAGGTGGCGCCCGGCATGGGCTGGGTCTGGCGCATGGTCCGGGGCCTGATGCCCTGGAGTCTGCTCGGGGTCTTTCTGCTCGGTACCCTGGTGGCGGTGGTCAAGCTGCAGGATCTCGCCAACGTCATTCCCGGGATTGCCCTGTTCGCCTTCGTGGGAGCCATGCTCGCCTATGCGGGAGGACGGGCGAATTTCGAGCCGCGGGAACTCTGGAAGGCCTCGCCGATCCGTCAGCTCGACCCGGCCGTGGTCCGGTCCGGAACGGCTGTGATCGGTTGTCACACCTGCGGCCTGCTGCGCCCGCGGGACGCCGGCCTGTCCCACTGCCCCCGCTGCGGCAGTGGCCTGCATCACCGCAAAACCAACAGCATCCAGCGCACCTGGGCGCTGCTGCTGGCGGCGGCGGTCCTGTTCATTCCTGCCAATGTCTATCCCATCATGGAGGTCATCCAGTTCGGCCAGGGCGAGCCCGACACCATTCTCAGCGGCGTCACCAAACTCATCGGTGCCGGCATGTGGGGACTCGGACTGCTGGTGTTCTTCGTCAGCATCGTGGTGCCGTTGGCGAAACTGGTGAGCCTCGTCTGGCTGCTGCGATCGGTGGAGCGGCGTTCGAGCTGGAACCCGAGGGACCGGACACGGCTGTATCGGGTGACAGAGATGGTGGGATCCTGGTCCATGGTGGACGTCTTCCTGGTGGGACTGCTGACGGGTCTGGTGAGTCTCGATGTGCTCGCGACCATCCGTCCGGGCATCGGTGCCACGTTCTTTGCCGGCGTGGTGATCCTCACCATGTTCGCGGCCATGAGCTTCG
>JAFIFL010000339.1 GCA_020832055.1 Gammaproteobacteria bacterium | reverse complement strand
TGCGCCATGTCGTTCTCGCCATGATAGTGCAGGAAGCGGAACACCGGACCGAGCTGTGAGAGCTGGCGCCGGATCAACGGCAGCAGGGCCGGAATCAGCCGCTGCCCGGAACCCTCGATGATGTAGATCGCCCCGAGCAGGCCGACCGCATCCGTCTGCCGCGCCTGGGCGTGCAGAAAGGCATTCAGCGCTTCGCCTCCCGGATTGCGCTGCAGGGCGTCGAGATCTTCGACGCTGCCGCCGGCCCGCCGGTAATCCTCGAACAGGATCTGGTAGTCGTCCTGCTCGTCGTCGGCGTGACCTTCGATCAGTGCACGCAGCGGCGCGTAGCGCTCGGAAAGATTGTCCACCGCCGTGCGCATCCAGCGCGTACCTTCGCGCACCTGAGGAATCCAGTTCGCCATCCAGTTCAGGTAGTCCTGCTGGGTGAAGCGGCCGGCCACGATCCGCCGCACTGGCATCGACCGCCAGGCCCGGGAGCGAAAATCACTCCAGATTCCCGCCAGTTCCAGCAGCAGCGTCGCCAGCTCTGGCTTGCGCGCTGCGTCCACCGATGCCGGATCGTGGGGCGGCGGCGGTGCGTCGAGATCAACGCAGGGTTGCGCCACCGTCTGCGTCACGCGCGGCGAAGGGTCGGGCCCCACCACCTCGAGCAGCGCAAAGGACACCGTGAAGCGCCCGGATTCCGGCACGAACAGCAAAATCCTCTCGCCCGGCGCCACCGTCCGCTCGGCCAGAAAATCGTCGAGCATCACGAAGATCGACGCCGCGCCGGTGTTGCCCCGGGTCGCCAGATTGCTGAACCAGCGCTGCTCGGGAATGGCCAGCTCCGCACGCTCCAGACAGTCGCGAACCACGCCGCGAAAGCGCGCCGAAGAGTAGTGGCAGAGAAAGTGATCGATACCGGCAGGATCCACGGCGCCATGGCGAACCAGATCTGCATAGGCGTGAATGCCGACATCGAAGAGATGGGGCAGCAGGCGAATGTCCTGGCGCAGCAGCAGGGCGCCCGCCCGCTCCGCCGCCGCCGCATTGGGATGATCCAGCCAGCCGGAACCGCCGCCTTGGGGCAGGCCCATCTGCATGCACAGCGGGTAGTCACCGGCGTGGCTCTGACTGTGGACGAAGTGCAGCCTGAGACTGAGCCGATCCGCCGCGGGCCGGGATGACACCCGCCAGGCGCCCGCTGCGTCCGACAGCATCCAGCGCAGGAAGTGGGCGTCGAAGTCGAGATCGTAATCCCCGGGCGTGAAGCGGCTGCACTTGAACAGGCGCGACGGCGACTCACTGGCCACCACCATGGCCGCATCATGCTCACCCCGATCCACCGACCTGGCCGCATCCGCCAGCGCCTGCATGCCGGAGGCACACACCCCGTGATGGCTCGCCGTGGTGAGCGGCGCCCAGCCGAGTTCCGCCTGCACCTGATTGGCCAGCCCGGGCAACAGCAGATCCGCCCCGGACGTGGCACTGGCCAGCAGTCCGACAGGCGCGTCCCCCACCTTCGCCGCACAGGCCCGAACCGCACCCGCCGCCATGGCCGTCACGCTGAACCGCGTCGTGCCCTGCTCATCAATGGCGTAGTGCCGGGTCGCGATCCCGTTCTCCGCCAGAATCCGCCGCTTGATCCGGCTGGACATCTTGTTCACCGACGCGACAAAGCGATCGATGGCCTCATTGCCGATGGGCGGCCCGGGCAGAAAGCTGCCGGTACTGTCTATGTACACCCCTGAGAAGGGCACCACGCGATCCATCCCCAGATCCTCGCGGCCAGTCATTGCAACCAGCATACGCCTGAGCAAGGGGAAGTTGCTGTGAGGTCGTTCACCGGCTCGCGGCTGCAAAAAACGTCTCCGCGAAGACGCGAAACGCGCAGTTGCGCTGTAGCGGCTCACCGACGGATCCAGCCCTGCCGCGAAAGCAACAGGCGAGCCTCCGGGGACCGCCCGGAGTCACTGTGGGCAACGCGCGTGCGCGCTGCAGCCTCGCCGACCGGACGCGGTCACGCCCACAGACCCCTTTTCGCCACCCCAAAGCTCAACGCCCATGACACTCCCGCCCCATCAACACCCGAATCTCCCGCCGCGCCTCCCGCAGTCGATTGCCCTCCTGGATGCCATACCCGGCCCGCAATCGGCTCTGAATCGTATCGAGCCGAGCCTGGTAGCTGTCGCAGCGGTTGGACTGGGCCGCCTGTTCAGCCTGCAGACGCTGCAGCGAAGACGTCTGGGCGGCCCGGTTCCGCTGCCGGGCCACCTCATCGCGCCGTTGATCCGCGGCACTGGGCAAGGGCGTTCCCGGAACCGTCGTCGTGATCGCATCGAGGTCGGCCTGCTCGATGATCCGATGGTTGTCTTGCGCAGGAGGCGAATCACTGAAATGGACCACCCCATGCTCGTCCACGTACTGATAGATTTGAGCCCAGGATGGGGTGCCGATCCCGGCCACGACCAACATCGCGATAATCCGAAGCGCTGCGCTCATGATGACGGTCCCTTTCCTGTCGTAGCGACGCTCGATGCTCGCCGAGGCAAAGCATGCTACCGGGAACCGCCGGTGGCTGTAGGACATGTGCCACTTGCCGCGTGCGCCGGACAGCCGAGTGATCCGTCACGGATGGCTTGGACCGGGCACCCTCCCGACATGCCAAGACACACCCCCAAGCCTGCTACCATGGATCAGTTGCTTGGCTTCGAGGTGCCGCATGATCCCGCTGTCGATTCTGGAACTCGTTCGCGTCACCGAGGCGGTGGATGCCCGCGGCGCCATGGACAACGCCCGTGACCTCGCGGCCCATGCCGAAGGCTGGGGCTACCAACGGATCTGGGTCGCCGAGCACCACAACATGCAGGGCATCGCCAGTGCCGCCACGTCTCTGGTGATCAGCCATATCGCCGCTGGCACCCAGCGCATCCGCGTCGGCGCAGGTGGCATCATGCTGCCCAACCACGCACCGCTGGTGGTGGCTGAACAGTTCGGCACCCTGGCACAGCTCTATCCAGGACGAATCGATTTGGGCCTCGGCCGCGCCCCAGGCACCGACGGCATGACCATGCGCGCCCTGCGGGTGAATCCCGAGAACGCCCAGCACT
>JAFIFL010000031.1 GCA_020832055.1 Gammaproteobacteria bacterium | reverse complement strand
AGGCCCTGCTCGATGCCGGATTCGTCGATGTCTATCGCCAGCGGCATCCCGAAGGCAGAGACTTCTCCTGGTGGGACTACCGCGGCGGCGCCTTCCATCGCGGCCACGGCCTGAGGATCGATACCCTGCTGGCCACGGCCGGCGTTGCCGGCAGGCTGCAACAGGTGGTGATCGACCGGGATTACCGCAAGAAACAGGGCGGCCTCACCGCCTCCGATCACGCGCCGGTGTATGCGGACCTGACCGATGACTGACCTGCCCGACATTCGTCTGCTCGCCCTGGATGTGGACGGCACCCTGGCCATGCGCGGCCACGAAGTGAGCCGGGCCACCCGCGACGCCCTGCATGCCTTGACCGAGGCCGGCATCGTCCTGGCCATCGCCACCGGTCGCCGTTATCGGACCACCCGGGCTGTGATCGATGCCCTGGAACTGCCCCTGTCTGCCGTCTGCCTCGGCGGCGCGCTGGTGAAGCAGCACGATCACCTGACGTTGCATCGCGAAACCTTCGAGGCGGCACTGCATCGGCAACTGGTGGAGGAAATCCGTCGCGCCGGGCAGACCGTGATCATTCAGCAGGATGCGGACATTCACGGCCACCGCGACGTGGTGGTCGATGACGGCGTGCCCTGGAACGACCGGACCCGGGCCTACTTCGACCACAGCCAGCCCTGGGCCCATGCCGGCGACGCCGCCGCCGAAGACCACGCCCTGGCGTTCAGCCTCTGGGGCGAACGCCACGACATGGCCAGCGTCCAGCAGCGGGTACAGCGACATTTTCCGCTGCGCTGCGCGACGGTCCTGGTCCCGGACCCCGATGGCAGCGATCAGGCCTATCTGGAGATCCTGCCCGCCGCCGTGGACAAATGGACCGGGCTGACGCGGCTGGCGACCCACCTCGGTCTGCCCTTGCACGCCATCTGCGCCGTCGGCGATGCCGCCAACGACCTGCCCATGATCCGGCAGGCCGCCTGGGGCGTCGCCATGGGTAACGCCTCGCCGGAAGTGCAGGCGGCCGCACACTGGGTGACGGGCCGCCATGACGAGGACGGGCTGGTCGCGGTGGTGGAGCGGATTCTGACCCGCTGACCGAGCCGTCAGGTCCGTCTCAGCCGGGGAAGCGGCCCGGGAAGTCGCCGGTCAGATGCTTCTGCGGCCAGAGGAACTGCAGCGAACTGCGCTGGATCTTCCAGACGCCATCGATCTTGCGGTAGGCCTCGTCGTACACCGCCAGCCAGATGAAGGGATGCTCCTCCGGGGCCTTGTTGGTGAGCAGATCGAGCAGGTAGCGACGACCGACGGCCGTGTCCGGTCCCGTCAGTTCCACCCAGTGATTGACGCTCGCGTGCATGGCCTGAAACGGCTTGGGACCGGGGTTGTCGCCGGAGGTGCGTTCCACTTCCACGTAGTTCGCATAAATCGTGTCGCGGCCCTTCCAGACCCCATAGGGTCCGAATTCACACACGGCATCCTCGGCAAACAGTTCGACGAGCTGCTCCAGATAATCGTGATCGAGGTACTGCGAGTACAGCACGCCAAGCTGACGAATGTCCTCGATTTCCAGCAGTTTGCGCAGCCTGCTGAGTTCGTCTTCGGAAAGCTGTCCGCTCATGATTTTTATCCCCTCTGTCTACCAGCACCCATGAATGAGTCGCTGAGTTTCGCCGATTGGCACCGTTTTGCAAGTCCGCGCTGCCAACAGCGATAGCACTTCACGAACTGGCTGCTTCCGGTCTATGGTAGGGGCCGGAGAGAGGAGAAACAGCATGTCGAAACAGGATGCATCGAACGATCCCTTCGATCCGCTGCGCAAGTTCGTCGATGACATGGAGAAGCGCATCGACGGCGTGGCCAACAAGGTCATGGGCACGGATGGCTTCAGTCAGGCCATGAACCAGACCCAGACCCTGAGCCTGAAGCTCCAGCAGGGCTTTCAGGGCGCCATGGCTGCCCACCTGAAGAACATCAACATGCCCAGTCGCGGTGACGTGCTGCGGCTCGCCGAATCCATTCAGGCGCTCAACCAGCGCATGGCACGCATGGAACTCCTGCTCGAGGACGTGGCCCGCAACACCGGCAGCGGCCCAACCGCCGCCCGTTCCGGTCCGCCGCGAACCCGCAAACCTCCGAGCCAGCGCACAGCAGCCGGAACAGGAGCAGGAGCGCTGACATGAGCAGCGCTTCTGATACCTCACAGCAGGATCTCGGCGATCAGGTCAGGGCAGCCGTCGATCGCACCATTGCCCGCAGCATCAAGGGGCTGGATTTCGTCATTTCCGGCGACCCGGACGTGGGCCTCACCCCCAAAGACATCATCTACGAGCGCGGCACGCTGCGCCTCTACCACTACCACCCCATGGCAGACGAGGTGTATCGGGTCCCGGTGCTGCTGGTCATGGCCACCACCAACCGCAGCTACGTGTTCGACCTCGCACCGGGGCAGAGCATGGTGGAATACCTGTTGCGAGAGGGCTTCGACGTCTTCGTCATCGACTGGGAAAAGCCAGGGCCCGAAGAACGCCATCTGGATCTGGACGACTACACCTTCGACTTCATCCCCACCTGCATCCGCCGCGTCGCCGAACGTACCGGTGAGCCCGACATCTCCCTGATCGGCTACTGCATGGGCGGGGTACTGTCGCTGATTTATGCCGCCGGCCAGGGCGACGGCCCCCTGAAGAACCTGGTTTGCCTGACCACGCCGGTGAACTGGCACGAAATGGGCCTGATGCGGCGCTGGACCGATCCGCGCCACTTCGACGTCGACCGCATCGTCGACACCCTCGGGGTCGTGCCCACGGAGTTCATTCTCGCCGGCTTCACCATGCTGCGTCCGGCCCAGCGCACCGCCGGGCGCATCCGGGCCTGGGACAACATGTGGAACGACGCCTACGTACGCTCCTACCGCTCCTTCGACCGCTGGTCCAACGAGACCATTCCGCTGGCCGGGGAGTACTTCCGGACCACCATGCGCGATCTGATGTGGGGCAACAAACTGCATGACGGCGGGCTGCGGGTGGCCGGCAGGAACATCGATCTCGCGAACATCAAGGTTCCGGTCATGCACGCCATCGCCGAGCACGATCACATCGTGCCGCTCACGGCCAGCAGACCGCTGCTGGAAAGAGTCGGCTCGACAGACAAAAAGGAAATGATCCTGAAGGGTGGTCACGTCAGCCTCATCGCCGGTCCCAACGCCGTGCGCCGGATGTGGCCCGCCGTCTCCAACTGGCTCGCGGAGCGTTCAATATGACTGCGCAGGAGAATCGTTACCCGCTGAGGGCGGATCTCAATGGGATTGCCATCGACATCGATCGCATGACGGCGGCCGATGAACAGGAGGTGCTGATCTTCGCGCGCACCCTGCCGCCTCACGACCTGCTGTTCCTGCGCCGGGACATCACCCACCCCAAGGTCATGCAGGCCTGGGTGCGGCAAATCGAGGACGGCTCCATCCACAGCCTGCTGGCCCGCCGCGACGGGCAGCTCGTGGGCTGCTCGGCGGTGGTCCGCGACGAAATGTCCTGGTCACCCCACGTCGGTGATCTGCGGGTGCTGGTGGCGCCGGGCGGACGCGCCCAGGGCCTCGGGCGCCTGCTGATCCAGGAAAGCTTCCGGGTGGCGCTCGGTCTCGGCCTGGAAAAGATCACCGCCCAGATGACCGTCGATCAGAAAGGCGCGATCTCCGCCTTCGAGGGCCTCGGATTCAAGCCCGAGGCGCTGCTGCGAGACCACGTCCGGGACGGCGCCGGCCGAAAACACGACATCGCCACGTTCAGCCACGACGTGACCCAGTTTCACGCCCAGATGGAGGCTTACGGGCTGGCCGACGCTTTCTGAGCGGCGTCGTCCAGCTCCTGGCGCAGGCGCTGGACGACGGCCACCGCACGATCGGGGTGGTCGGTAAAGACGCCGTCGATACCCACCTTCAGCAACAGCTCGAACAGCGACTCGAAATCGACCCCGTCCGGCAGGGCATCGGCCCGCAGGGTGAACGGGTGCACTTCGAGCCCTGCGGCCTTGGCGTCCTGCACCAGGGCGCTGACGACAGGCCGTCCCTCCGCATCGACCCCGGTGAGGATGCGGCTGATGGGCGGACCGATGCCATCCGCATAGCCGGCGATGGTCGCCAGGCCCTCCGCCGTGTACATGGGGTCATAGTCGACGTCATTCATGCCCCAGGCGTTTTCACCGAGCAACTGAACCAGGGGCAGCTCGGTGGCGAACTCGTCGCGCAGGCGCAGCAGGGGTGCCGGCTCGAAGGACTGGATGATGCAGCGGGCATCGGCGCCCTGGTAGCCATAGCGGTCCAGCACGCTCATCAGGATGGCCACGAAGTCATGGCCCGCTGCTTCATGAAAGGCATTGAACTTGAGTTCCGGGTAGATGCCCACGTTGCGTCCCGTGACCGCATTCAGGCCTTTGGTGAGTTCGATCAACTCTTCGAGCGTGACCACCCCGAAGCTACCCCGATCAGCCGGGAAACGTCCGGGATAGCGCTGTTCACCGGTCCCGGGCTCGATGCGTTCGTGGATGCGCAACTGGCGCAGCTCGGCAAGGGTGAAGTCCACCACGAAGTGCTGACCGTCGTCACGGGCACGGTCGGGAAAGCGATACCGGACATCGCTGACCGCGTCGAGGGTGAGGTCGTGCAGGGCCACCGGATGGCCATCGGCACTCAGTACCAGATCCGGTTCGAGATAGTCCGCACCCTGGGCATAGGCCATGGCGTAGGCCGCCAGCGTGTGCTCCGGCAGATAGCCCGACGCACCGCGATGGGCGATGACGATGGGGTCGGCCGCGGCGGCCGCCACAGCAATGAGGAGGAGTCCAGCGAGGCCCTTCATGAACCATGCTCCAAGCCATCGGAATGCAGGCCCCTTCGAACGGGGGCAAGCGCCCTCGCGATCGTACTGCAAGACCTACCTGCGAACGATGAACACCAGCCCGGTGACGATGGCAATGCCGCCACCGAGAAAGTAGAGCATGGTTTCGTCACTGAAGCGTCCGGTGAGCGTTTCCGTGAGCTGTTCCGTGACGGACTGACTGGCGTTATAGCCGAAGTAGAGCATGACCGCCCCGAGCACGATGAGCGCAAGGCCGATGATTCTCATGGAATTCATGTTTGGACCCTCTGCAGGGGGCGAAAACCGAGGGGTGGACGCTGCCACCCCCCGGCTCCCGACGGATGCCGTCAGGCCGCGTTGAAGCCCAGCATGGCCTTGGTCTCGAGAAACTCCTCGAGTCCCCACTTGCTGAACTCACGGCCGTTGCCCGATTGCTTGTAGCCGCCGAACGGTGCGCCCGGATCGACACCGGCACCGTTGATGTGGACATTGCCGGCACGCAGATGACGGGCCACTTTCTTGGCCCGCTCGGCATCGCCGGAGCTGATGTAGGCCGACAGGCCATAGATCGTGTCGTTGGCGATGCGGACCGCATCAGCCTCGTCCTTGTAGCCGATCAGCGACAGGACCGGCCCGAAAATCTCTTCCCGGGCGATGGTCATATCGTTGGTGACGTGGGAGAACACCGTCGGCTTGACGAAATAACCCCGGTTCATGCCATCGGGGCGACCCACGCCGCCGGTCTCGAGCTTCGCACCCTCGTCGATACCCTTCTGGATCAGGGCCTGCACCTTCTCGAACTGGGCTGCGGACACCAGCGGGCCGACCATCACGCCCTCGGCAGTCGGATCACCCACCTTGATGGACTCCGCTGCAGCCTTGGCGATGGCCGCCGCCTCGTCCATGCGCGCCTCGGGCACCAGCATGCGGGTCGGTGCGTTGCAGGACTGTCCGGTGTTCATGCACATGCCCACCATGTCCCGCGAGATGACCTTCTGGAAATCGGCATCGTCAAGAATGATGTTCGGCGACTTGCCGCCGAGCTCCTGGGTGACGCGCTTGACCGTCTTGGCAGCATTTTCGGCCACCGAAATACCGGCGCGAGTGGAGCCGGTGAAGGACATCAGGTCGATGTCCGGATGGGATGACATGGCCACGCCCACCGTGGGCCCGTCACCCTGGATCAGATTGAAGACCCCGGCCGGCACCCCGGCCTCGTCCATGACCTCGGCAAAGAGGATGGCGTTGAGCGGGGCGATTTCAGTGGGCTTGAGCACCATGGTGCAGCCGGCGGCCAGTGCCGGCGCCACTTTGGCTGCAATCTGGTTCAGCGGCCAATTCCAGGGCGTGATCAGACCGCAGACGCCGATGGGCTCACGCACCACGCGCGCACCACCCACGTCTTCCTCGAAGGGGAAAGCCTTCAGGGCATTGAGGGTATACATGAGATGGCCAAGGCCGGCCGGCGCCTGGGCGGCATTGGCCAGCCCCATCGGTGCGCCCATCTCCTGAGAGACCGTGGCAGCGATGTCGCCCATACGGGTCTTGTAGACCTCGATGATCTTCTCGAGCAGCGCGATACGCTCCTCGCGGGTGGTTTGGCTGAAGGTCTCGAAGGCCTTCTTCGCTGCGGCCACGGCACGATTCACATCCTCGGCGTTGCCCATGGCAATGGCGGTGATCGCCTCTTCGGTAGCTGGATTGATGACATCCAGGGTTTGCTTGCCTACCGGGTCGACCCACTTGCCGTCGATGTAGAACTGTTTGGCGTGTTGCATTGACAACTACTCCTTCAGGGTTGTGACTGTTGCCCTCCTGCAGGCGATCTGACGTCGAGATCCCTAATGCAGGCGACTCATGAAATCCGGATCGCCGATACTACTGATGCCCGGCCGTTTCCCCAACCCCTGTCGTCCGAGGCAGACTTGCAGCGCCGCGGCAGGCAGGTAGGCTTGGCGGTCGCCAACGGGGGCAGATGCAGCTTTGAACGACGTCCACTTGCTCGATCTCGGCATCATTGTCGCCTACCTGCTGCTGATCACCGCGGTGGGCGTCACCCTGTCGCGGCGCATTCACGACGCCCGGGACTTCTTCTTAGCCGGACGCAGCCTGGGCTGGGGCATCATCGGCCTGTCCATCATCGGCACCAATGTCTCCGCCCAGAGCTACGTGGGCGCTGCAGGCGGCGCCTACAACTACGGCATCGCCCAGGCGAACTTCGAGTGGATCGGCGCCATCCCGGCCATGATCCTCGCCTCCCTGGTGTTCATCCCTGTCTACTGGCGGGCGGGCGTGTATTCCATTCCCGAGTACATGGGGCTGCGCTACACCCAGGGCGTGCGCGTGATGTCCGCGTTGATCGCCTGCGTTTTCTCCGTGTTCGCCATCGCGGTGTCGTTCTGGGCCATTGCGGTGACCCTCGAAATCTACCTGGGCTGGCCCATGTGGCTCGGCATTCTGGTCACTGGCGTGGTGGTGGGGCTCTACAGCATCTCCGGCGGACTGGCGGCGGTGGCGTTCACCGATGCCCTGCAGGTGGTGATCATGTTCATCGGAGGACTGGCCATCCTCTGGATCGGCCTGTCGGAAGTGGGCGGGCTCGGCAACTTCGCCCGCGCGCTGACCGACGAGCATCCGAACCACCTGCAGACCTACCTGGCGGCGGATCATCCCGACTTCCCCTGGGTCGGCGTGCTGCTCGGACTGGCCTTCGTGCTGTCACCGGCCTACTGGATCGGCAATCAGGCCATTCTGCAGCGCACCCTGGGAGCGAAGAGCGAGTGGGATGCCAAGGCGTCCATGATGTTCGCCGCCTTCGCCAAGACCCTGGTGCCACTGCTGATCGTGTTTCCGGGCCTGCTGGCGCTGGTGATGAAGGCGCAGATCGACTACCCCGACGCCGCCCTGCCCTGGGTGGTGAAGAACGTCCTGCCACCGGGCCTGTCGGGACTGATGTTCATTGCCATCATTGCCGCCCTGCAGTCGTCCCTGGATTCCGGTCTGAATTCCACCTCACTGTTGATCACCCGGGATCTGCGCGGCGTGCTGCAGCCAAATCGGGATCCGAGCAGGGATCTCGCGGTGGGACGCACCTGGACGCTGATCATCCTGCTGGCCGGCATGGCGGGAGCGCCGCTGATCGGCGATCTCGGCGGCATCTTCTTCTTCATCCAGGTGCTGCTGTCGCTGTTCCAGGGGCCGACCATGGCGCTGTTGCTGTGTGGGGTCCTGACGCGCTGGGCGACACCGGCGGCGGGCATGATCACCCTCATCGCCGGACTGACGCTATCGGGCGCCCTGACCCTGATCGGCATGAACATGCTCTATGTGGCGTTCGTGAGTTTCGTGTTCTCGCTGGCGGTGATCATCTCGGTGAGTCGACTGACACCACGCCATTCCACTGCCACCCTCGACCGTCTGGTGTTCCGCCGTGGCTGAAGCATCCATCGTCGCTGAAGTAACCGAAACCGAACTCAGCCCGGAGGCCGAGTTCATCGAGGGGATCATCGTTGGGGTGCAGTCACTGCCCCTGGCATGGGCCTACATCGGCACCGCCCTGCTGTTTCTGGCACTGCTGGTCGTGTGCTGGTCACTGCCTCGGGCTCAGGTTCTGGCGGATGCGCCTCCCGAACGCTGGCGTGACCTGCGCCTGTGGGCCAGCGCGCTGATCGTATTGCAGCTCGGACTGTACGTCGTTTTCAGTTAGCCGGAGCCGTCAGGTACGGGTCGAGGATGCGGCCCATGTCCTCCCCGAGTTCGCGCACGGCGCGCTTTGAAACGTCACGCTCGGCAAACGCCCTCAGGCCCATGATCTGGGCCTGCACCAGCCGCGCCAACCTCCTCGGTTGGACATCCGACCGCAGCTCACCTGCCGCCCTGGCTTCACCGAGGCGTACGGTGAGGATCGACTCCACCTCCGCAAGCACCTGATTCGCCTGCTCGCGGATGGCGGGCTCTTCGTCACCGAGTTCGAGAATGGTCTTCACCAGCATGCAGCCTGGAACGGGCCAGTCGGCTTCAGCTCCGGCGCCGGCACAGGCCTTGGCCACTTCCCGCAGGTAGCGCCGGATACCTTCCACCGGACTCTCGGCTCCCAGCGCGACCTGCGCGAACTCGGTGCCCATCTCCCGCGAGTAGCGCTCAAGCGCCGTACCGAACAGGCCTGCCTTGCTGCCGAAAGCCGCATAGATGCTGCCCGGACGCATATCGAGCGACTGCTCGATGTCCTTCAAGGACGTCGCGTGGTAACCCCGCGACCAGAACAGGCGCACTGCCCGGTCGATGGCTTCGTCACGACTATGGAGGGAACTTCTTGGCATGGGCCGCATCCTAACTTGAGTGATCGCTCAATTCCATATTGAGTGCTCACTCAAATAACGATAGGGTTGTCGAACACGAGCTCAAGATCCGGCGGAGTGCAACGGGTATCTGACCATACCCCACACCAGCTTGACGCCGACTGAACAGAACGCCGCGTGGCAGCGGAGCGGGCTGCCTTGAGACCCACTGTCTTCCGAGGGGGGAGCACACCATCATGAACGCAGAGGTCGCCACGGAATTTCGGCCCTTCACCAGCCTGACCGAACAGATCGCCGACCACCTGACCCAGAATATCGTCACGGGCACCCTCGCACCCAGCGAACGCGTGCAGGAGCAGAACGTCGCCAAGGCTCTCGGGGTCAGTCGCGGGTCAGTCAGGGAGGCCCTGCTGATTCTCGAGCGTCGCCATCTGGTCGAAATCGTACCCAGGCGGGGAGCCGTGGTCAGCAGTCTGTCCCGGCGTCAGCTCGATGATCTGTTTGATCTGCTCGAAGTGCTCTACACCATGATCGGGCAGAAGATGGCGACGCTGTGGGACGAGGAGGACAGCGCCCGCTTCGAGCGCGCCCTGGCCGACATCGCCCTCTCCGCTGAAGCCCGGGACGTGGACGCCTACGCCCAGGCCTGCGAAGCCTTCCTGCACGAAGCCATGAGCCTGATTCGCAATCGCTACCTCGATGCGGTGGTCGACTGCCTGCTGCCGCTGGCCCGCCGCGCACTGCACCGGCTCATCCAGCTCGATCCCGATCTGCTTCCCGACGGGGTGCGCTCCTGGCAGAGCTGGCATGAGGCCATGGCCGCGCAGGATACCGCCGCCGTCGCGAGGGCGGTCGAGCGTTGCTTCAGCCGGCACCGCGCGACCCTGACCCGCACCCTCGCAGGCTGAGGCCGGCGCGCGCTCACCGCTTGCCTCATCGCATGAAAGCGGGCGCCCCCCAGTGCCGCTGCCAGATCCGGCTCGCCAACAGCAGCAGCAGGGACACGGGCAGCACCCCCGCCGCACGCAACGTGGTCGGCTCGATGGCGACGGCCTCATGGCGATCACGGAAGCCGAGCACCTCATGCTTGGGCGGATAGCTTCGATCCTCGTTCAGCACCGGGAAAATCGTCCGGGAATCCGGTTCGTAGAAGCCGCCGAGCGGGCTGTAGCTGCCGTAGGGATCCCGGTGATAGTTGCGCAGCGCACCGGTCTGCCGGGTCAGCACCTCGGTATCGGGATGGCGGGCTTTCCAGCGCTCCCATGTGGTCCAGATCAGGCGGACCTCCTCCAAACCGCGACCGGTGAGTTCACCGTCGATGCCGGCGGCGAGGATCTGCGGGTACTCGGTATCCGTGGCGCGGTCGTACATGACCAGATTGCTGTTGACGAGCTTGCCCGATACGCCGAATTCCGTACCGCCCCGATCGAAACCGATGGCCGTTCCGGTCAGCGGGCAGTACGTCACCGCCACGGCGTGATCGCCGACGCTGTCATTGACGATTTCGTGCCAGACCAGGATGCGCTGCGGGTAGGCCCGCGCCTGACCGTTCAGATACAGTCCGATCACGCGGTCGTCGTCCTCGAGAAACCTCTCGGCAGCCGCAGCCGAGCCGAAACGCGGCCGGTCGACGGAAGGAATGCCGTCCTTGCCCGGTCCCCCGTCCATTCTGGCGCGCCGATACTCACCAGGATCGGCCGGCAGCAGTGCCGACTCGTGATGGGGAGGTGCGGCCAGGGCCGCCGGGGCCCAATGCATCAGCACGATGAGCGTCAGTCTGAAGAGGTTTGGCGCCATGTGGAGCTCCTCGTGTCCCGCAGGGACGTCGTGGCGTGAGAATGACTGTCAGGTCTGACCACGCTTCGTCCCCGGAATCTCCATCGCACGCTGTCGGACAATCGAACGGCTGCGCAATGCCTTGTAAGGTCCAGCGAGTTCGCTCGACTCATGCAGGAAGCCCGTGCGACCACAACCAACCGGAGGCGACATGACGTTCCTGAATGACTCCGCGCCAGCGATGATTCCAATCATCGTCCTGGCCATGCTCTTACCGCTGCAGGCTGCCGCAGATGCCATTGGAACCAACCGGGATGCAGCCATGCTCGAGCACTATTCACCCTTCCAGGAGTTGCTCACCCGGCACTTGAAGGAGAAGGACCTCGACCACGATGGGCTGGTCACGGCATTCGACTACGCAGCCGCCCTCGCCAAAGAAGACACGCCTGCATTACTGAAGGAGCAACACGCGATTCTGGCCGCCTTTGATCCCGACACCCTCGAAACAAGGGAGGAAGCGGTCGCGTTCTGGCTCAATGCCTACAACTATTTCATGATCGCGTACATCCTCGAGAACCCGCGCCGTGGTGAACTCGTTTCCAGCGTTCGCGACTATGGCCACATCTTCAATCCCTATCGCGTATTCAGCCAGGACCACTTCGATATTGGCGGACGCAAGTACAGTCTCGACGAGATGGAGAAAGGCATCCTGCTCGGCGATGACTACAAAGAACGCGGCTGGAAGGAGGCGCGGGTGCATTTCGCAGTGAACTGCGCATCAGTGGGGTGCCCGCCGCTGCGGCAGGATATCTATCTGCCTTCGACGCTGGACGCCGTGCTGACGGAAAACACCCGACGCGCCCTCAATACGCCCCGCCATCTGCACCTGGATGGCACGACGCTGCGACTGACGAGCCTGTTCGACTGGTACGAGGAAGACTACGTGGAAGAGAACGGCTCCGTCCGGGACTTCATCAAGGCCTATGCCGACGAGCGGATTCTCGAAAAACTCGAGCGTGCTACGCGGATCCGCTTCATCGACTACGACTGGGATCTCAACAAACCGGAGAACTTTCCGGAGTTCACGACGGAACGATAGGCGTCGGTTGTCCGACGTCCTAACACCTTGGCAAGGGCGCCGATGAACTTGCCACCCCCTTGGCAGTCTTCTCGACTGAGCGTCTGCTCACGAACCCATCTCGAGACTTCCAGGGGAGAGACATGTCAAAAAGAAAACTGAACAGGGCAACACCGATCCTCATTGCCATCGGATTGCCGTTCGCTACCCAACCCATCGCGGCACTGGGACAGGCATCCGAGCCATCCAGACGCATCATTGATGAAGTCGTGGTCACGGCGCAGAAGCGACAGGAGTCCATTCAGGATGTCCCGCTTGCTGTTACCGCGCTCAGTACGCTGCAGCTCGAGAGGGCAGGCGTCCAGGATTTGCGCGACCTGCCCACGCTGAGTGCGAGCTTCAACATGAACAGTTCGCAGACCGAGTCCCAGGGTTCGGTCTTTCGCATCCGCGGCATCGGTACCACGGGCAACAACATTGGCCTGGAAAGTGCGGTGGGCGTATTCCTCGACGGTGTGCACTTGAGCCGCCCCGGCATTGCCTTAGGCGATCTGGTGGATGTGGAGGCCATCGAAATCCTGCGGGGGCCCCAGGGCACCCTGTTCGGTCGCAACACCAGTGCCGGCGCCCTTGTGATACGCAGCCAGCTACCGGATCTCAACAACATCGAGGGCTGGTTCAATGCAGGCTTCGGCAACTTCAGCAGCACGACGGTGCAAGCCGGAGGTAACCTGCCGATCCTGCAGGATCGCCTGGCACTGCGCGGATCCGTGGCGTTCCGCCAACAGGACGGCTTCCTCAAGAGTGCTACCGGCGCCGAGAGCATGGACCGCGATCGCATCTCGCTACGGGGGCAGGCCCTGTGGCAGATCAATGACGACGCCTCCCTGCGCATCATCGCGGACTACTCTGACGCGGACGAACGCTGCTGCGATGCGGCCATCGTCCGGGACTCACCCATAGCCAACCCTTCGCCGACCACCGGCATGAACGCCTTTACGGCAGCAGGACTGCCTGCCGATGGCGGCGCACCCAATTCCGGGCGCAGCGCCTTCAACAACCGCGATTCCAATGCCGATCAGTTCGAGAACCCCTTTGAGCAGTGGGGGGTTTCGGCTGAACTGAACTGGGCTCTCAACGACATGGACATTACCTATATCGGTTCCTACCGCTATTTCGATGCCTCTTCGGTGCAGTTCTCCGACTTCGTCGGCACCGACGTGTTCTCCGTTCGCCCGGAAGCCTCGGGCGGCCAGAAGACCTTCGACGAAATCGAGACCACCACCCATGAGATCCGCTTCTCTGGAGACAGCGACCGCCTGCAGTGGATGGTCGGCGGTTTCTTCATGTGGGAGGACATCGTCGAGGAGCAGGGCCTCGGACTTGGCAGGGATTTCAGCGCCAACACCAGCGCCAATCTGTTCGGCTTGTTTCCAAGCCCTGAAGCACTTCCCGTCGTTCTGGCCGATCTGGTTCCGGTCGTGATTCCCAACGCCGGCGGCACCCAATTCGATGGCTCCTTCCTCACGGGGATGGATCCCGCCAGGGCCTTCACAGGCGGTATCGATCCGGCCGGGGCCTATGCCCAGAACAGGTTCAATCAAACCACCAAAAGTTGGTCCGTCTTCACCCACAACACCCTGCGAGTCACAGACGATTTCGATCTGGTGTTCGGTCTGCGTTGGGTAGACGAGGACAAGGACGGCAGCTTCGAGCAAATGGCAGTCAACAACTCCGGTGCTTGCCTCAATGCTCAGGCCAACGCTCAGGCCTTCGCTGGCACGGGCGCGGCGGGGCTTGCCGACCTCGCAGCCGGGTTCACCTGCTTCCCCTTCGTAACCCCGGCCGATACCGGCGGTGTGAACCTGCCCAACTCCTTCGACCAGAACTTCAGCGACGAGGAACTCGTCTGGACCCTGCGCGGCGTGTATCGCTTCGACGATCTGACCATGGCCTACGCCAGCTTCACTCATGGCTTCAAGGCCGGCGGCTTCAATCTGGATCCGACGGCTGCGGCCACGCGACCGGACGGAACCAACGCAGACCCGCGCTTCGATTCCGAGACCATCGATGCCTGGGAGATCGGCCTGAAGACTGACCTGTTCGATCGCCGCGTGCGTCTGAACACCGCCTTGTTCTACCAGGATATCGAAGACTTCCAAGTCCTGGAGTTCACAGGTGTTCAGTTCGTGACCTTCAACGTGCCCAAGGCAGAGAGCAAGGGCATCGAGGTGGAATTGCAGGCCGCGCCCATGAACCAGCTCGATGTCGGCCTCTCGGTGACCTATCAGGATGCCCGCTACCCCAGCAACTGTGCCGGCGCCGACGCCCCAGCGCAGGTGCAGTCGCTCTGCGGCAACAGCCTCACCAATGCCCCCGACTGGACCGGCGTCCTCTCACTGACCTGGGAAGACACATTGCCCGGGACGTCCCTGAAGTACTTCGCCCATACCAACGTTCGGGCCGAAAGCAAGCGTCGGACTGGCACCCAGGCCATCGACCCTGTGAGCATGGTTCCCCGGACTGATGACATCCAGGGTGCCAACGCCAAGCTCAACGCCCGCATCGGCCTCGGGCCGCAGGATGACGGCTGGGCCTTGGAACTCTGGGCCAACAACCTGACGGACAAGCAGACGACCAACAACACCTTCAACATTCCACTGCGCGGCGTCGGCAGCCTGGGGACCGCAGCCCAGGGGCGCTTCATCGAAGCACCACGGACGCTGGGTGTGACCTTCCGCGCGCAACTGTGATCGACGCTGACCCCGGCGCTTGACGGCGCCGGGGCAGTCTCGAGGCATTGAACCCGGCCTCCCTTTAGGGTGCAGCGGCGAACCCATTCGTTGCTGCACCCATCTTTTTGAGCCCGGCTGTAAGGTCCCGCCAACTCGGTCGACTCACCTGCCATATGCGATGCGAACAACCCATCGCCCGATCCCCCAACTTAAGGTGAGTCACCATGTCATTGAGCAGGACGCTTCTAGTCGCCGCCATCGTCACCGCGATCGGCCTCTTCTTCGCCTTCGATCTCGGCCAATACCTGAGTCTCGAATTCCTGCGTGAACAGCAGACGTTGTTCGCCGAGGTGTATGCCACACACCCCTTGCAGACGATCGCAGCGTTCTTTGCGATCTACGTAGGCGTCACCGCGCTGTCGTTGCCGGGGGCAGCCATCATGACGCTTGCAGCAGGCGCGCTGTTCGGGCTCGTCACCGGTACCATCCTGGTGTCGTTCGCATCGACCCTGGGCGCAACGCTGGCCTTTCTGGCCTCCAGATTCCTGTTCCGTGACTTGGTTCAGCAGCGTTTCGGGAACTACCTGAAGAAGATCAACGAAGGCGTCGAGAAGGACGGTCCGTTCTACCTCTTCGGCCTCAGGCTGGTCCCGGCCTTCCCGTTCTTCGCGATCAATCTGGTGATGGGCCTCGTGCCCATGCGGACCTGGACCTTCTACTGGGTCAGCCAGGTGGGCATGCTGGCCGGAACCATCGTCTACGTGAACGCGGGCACCCAGCTCGCCGCGATCGACTCCTTGGGTGGCCTGCTGTCCCCGACGCTGATCGCGTCCTTTGCCGCGCTTGGCCTGTTCCCCCTGATCGCACGCAAGGCGCTGCAGTTCCTGCAGTCCCGCAAGGCGGGCCGGGCCTTCACGAAGCCCCGCCAGTTCGACCGCGACATGGTGGTGATCGGCGCCGGGTCGGGTGGCCTCGTGAGCGCCTACATCGCCGCCGCCGTCAAGGCCGAAGTGACGCTGATCGAGGCCGGCCGCATGGGTGGCGACTGCCTCAATACCGGCTGCGTGCCCTCCAAGGCCCTGATCCGCAGCGCCAAGGCCGCCCATGAACTGCGTCACGCCGCCGACTTCGGCGTCAACGCCGGCGACGTCAGCGTGGACTTCCCGGCAGTGATGGAGCGAGTGCAGCAGGCCATCACCAAGGTCGAGCCCCACGACTCAGTGGAGCGCTACGAGGGCCTCGGCGTGGACGTGGTCCAGGGTTATGCCCGGATCACGTCGCCCTGGTCGGTGGCAGTGGACGGCCGGGAGCTGACCACCCGCAACATCGTCGTCGCCACCGGCGCCCGCCCCTTCGTGCCGCCGATTCCGGGGCTCGAGGAGGTCGGCTACCTCACCTCGGATTCGCTGTGGCAGCTGCGCAAGCTGCCGAAGCGGCTCGCTGTCCTCGGCGGTGGCCCCATCGGCAGCGAACTGACCCAGGCCTTCTCGCGCCTCGGCAGTCGGGTGATCCAGATCGAGATGGGTGATCGCCTGCTGCCACGGGAAGACGCCGAGGTCTCCAGGGCGGTAGCCGAACGCTTCCGCAGCGAGGGTATCGACGTCCGCCTCGGCGCCCAGGCCACCTCCGTGCATCAGGACGGGGAGCTGAAGTGGATCACAGTCGAAACGGGCCAAGGCAGCGAGAACATCGAGTTCGACGAACTGCTGGTGGCGGTGGGACGCAAAGCCAACGTGACGGGATTCGGCCTCGAAGAACTCGGAGTGGAGCTGAACGCAAACGGCACCATCGAAGTCGACGACTTCCTGCGCACCAACTACCCGAACATCTTCGCGGTCGGGGACGTCGCCGGCCCCTATCAGTTCACCCACGCGGCCGCCCATCAGGCCTGGCACGCTGCTGTGAACGCGCTGTTCGGCACATTCAAGAAGTTCCGCGTGGACTATTCCTCGCTGCCCTGGAGCACGTTCATCGATCCCGAGGTCGCCCGCGTGGGCCTCAATGAACAGGATGCCAAGGCCCGTGGAATCGAGTACGAGGTGACCACTTACGATCTCGCGGAGCTCGATCGCGCCATTGCCGATGGTGCTGATTCCGGCTTCATCAAGGTGCTCACCGTCCCCGGCAAGGACCGCATCCTCGGCGCCACCATTGTCGGCCATCACGCCGGTGAGCTGATCGCCGAGTACGTCACCGCCATCCGCCACGGGCTCGGCATGAACAAGCTGCTCGCAACGATCCACGTCTATCCGACCTGGACCGAGGCCAACAAGTACGCAGCTGGCGAATGGAAGAAGGCACGAGTACCCGAGCGCCTGCTGTCCTGGGTGGCCCGCTACCACGCCTGGCGCCGGGGCGGACGCGCTGCCGGCGCCGAGGCCCTGCCTCAGGGCAGCCGATGACGTCCGCAGTCACCGTGGGATCGGAGACCGCTGCGCACTGGCGTAGCGGTCTCGCGCTGCGCACCACACAGCAGCACGGTAGGATGAGCGCTTGGTTCAGGCTAACCGGTCACCCTGCGATGGAAACAAGGCTGTCAGATCCTGAAACTTGGCTCCACGAACACGGCGACAGCCTCTATCGCTTTGCCTTGCAGCGCACCGGCGACCCGGCCAAGTCTGAAGACCTCGTCCAGGACACGCTGATCGCAGCCCTGCAGTCCCGCGATCGGTTCTCTGGGAATGCCCAGGAGCGGACCTGGCTGATCGGAATCCTCAAGCACAAGGTCATCGACCATCTGCGGATCCGCGATCGTGAAGTTGCCACAGACTTCGACGCTGAGCCGGACCTCGAGAGCGAGCACTTCAATGCCCGCGGCCGCTGGCAGGGAACCGTTCCGGCCTGGCACGACCCCGACAGCGCGCTGCAGCAGGACGCCTTCTTCAGCACGCTCGAACAATGCATCGACGCCCTGCCCCAGCGTGCGGGCGAGGCTTTCAGGCTGCGTGAACTGCACGGGCTGGACACCGACGAGATCTGCGCCGCGCTCGAAATCGGTACCGCCAACAACCTGTTCGTGATCCTGTCACGCGCCCGGATGAGCCTGCGCGACTGCCTGACGGAGCACTGGTTCCAAGCCGGGGCGCAGGAGACCGAGTCATGCTGAGCTGCAGGGAAGTTTCACGCCTGGCCTCCGAGCGCATGGACCGGGAGCTGAGTTGGCGGGAGCAGATCGCGTTCTACATGCACCTGATGATGTGCCGGCTCTGTCGACGTTACGCCCGTCAGCTTGCGTTGCTGCAGCGCGCCACGGGCAAGCTCCGCCAGCGCCGCGACGACCCCGTTGATTGGGCCGCCCTGCCCGAGGAGGCACGCGAACGCATTGCGCGAAGACTGCGAGAAAACAGTGCTTAGACCGCACCACATCGATCTCGAAATCTGGTGCTTCCTCCGGGATCCATTCGTCGGAAAACTCCTGTTTCATAGGCTTTTTACGCAGTTTCGGGTTGACTGAATGCCAGCTCCTGAATACTGTATTTACAACCACATCTATACCGGATCATCTCCATGGACCAGGCATCCCCCGACACCTTTTGAGCCAGGAGCAGCGATCAACGCCTGGAAGCACCGCTACTTGGAATGCCGCACCCAGGAGGATGGCTCGCTGGTCTTCGAGGGTCGGGTGCCGGCGGAGATCGGTGCGATGCTGCAGCAGGCGCTGGATCGTGCCATTGGGCAAAGGGTTGCACCAGCCCCACAACCCCAGCATTCCTGTTCTCCAAGACATAGCATTCCCCTACCGGAGCCTGTCCCAAGGAGGTCATTCATGCCACTGCTGACGCCGCTCGATGCCACCGATCCCGGCTTGGAGCAATTGACGCGATTCTTCGAGACGACGCTGGGCTTCACACCGAACAGCGTCCTGACGATGCAGCGCCGTCCGGCCATCGCGAAGGCGTTCATCGAACTCAACCGGTCGGTGATGGAGAACCATGGACGCGTCAGCAGCGAACTGAAGCGGCTGATCGGATACCTGGCGAGCCTCACCGCAGGCTGCCGCTACTGCCAGGCCCATACCGGTCTTGCAGCCATGCGCTTCGGCCTGTCGGACGACCGGCTCGAAGCTCTATGGGACTATCGAACGAGCCCTCTGTATTCGGATGCAGAGCGCGCAGCACTCGACTTCGCCCTCGCAGCGTCAAGCGTGCCCAATGACGTCACGAAGGAGATCAGCGAACAGCTTCGGGCGCACTGGGACGAAGGCGAGATCATCGAGATCCTCGGCGTCGTCTCCCTGTTCGGATTTCTGAATCGCTGGAACGACTCCATGGGCACCCCGATCGAAGACGGGGCCATGGACTTCGCCACCAAGCACCTCCAATCCCAGGGTTGGCGTCCTGGGAAGCATCGTGATGGCGGCAGCACCTGACTACTGGTCGGCACCACGACCTGCGGCACCTTCCATAGCCCATCAACCGGCAGGTCCGATCGTCGGACACGACCAGGTGTCGCCGGAGCTTCCGGCGAGGCCAAATCGGTACAATACGAAGGCGTTTCGTGAACACCAGCGTCAAGGAAGACAAAGGAAGACAAAGGTATGCGCAGGACTGTGCTCGCTTCGATAGTCATCCTTGCTCTCGCTATCGCTGCCTGGTTCACCCTCGCTCCGCCGAGGGCCGTAAACGAACTGACCTTCATCTTTCGCCATGCCAAGCTGGCCAGCGCCTATGTCGCGAGTGAGCTGTGCTATGGCGTCCTGCTGCAGGGCCGCAGCGAAGCCGATGTCCGCGCCAGCGAACTCGGGCCATATGTGGACGACATGCTGTCCTGGTTCGACGCCCGCATCGACCGCGATCGCGGTGAAGTCCGCGCCGGCTTTCTGGGCCTTTTCAGCGTTCACTACGGCATGCGTGCGGACGGCAGTTGCTCCCGCGACGTGACCGGCGCCGGTCTTCGACGCGCCCGACCCCAGGCCCTGGCCGGACGGGGACGCGCTTCATCCGGAGCCCAGAAGCCTGGTCCGGGACTATGATGCGCTCGTCGCTGCGGTGGCGGCCGAGTTCGAGCCCTTCCCCTCTGGCACTCCGCGCGGAACGCGATCAGTTCTGGTGATCCATCACGGTCAGCTTGTCCATGAGCACCACGCGCCGGGCTGGGATCGCCTCGTACCGCAGAATGGCCAGTCGAACACCAAGGTGCTCAATGCCATTCTTTCAGGGATGCTGGTGGGTGAGGGCCGCATCTCACTGGATGAGACGAATCTGCGCCAGGAATGGACCGACGGTCGCTCGGCGATCAACCTGCGCCATCTACTCCATATGGAAAGCGGCCTCGACTGGCAGGAATCCAATGCTGTCGGCGATTCCGGGGTCGCCAAGCTGATTTCTTCCAGCTCGAGCGACTACGCCGCGGCCAAGCCCCTGCGTGACGAGCCCGGCACACACTTCTACTACTCCGGAGGAGACAGCGATCTGGCGATGGCCATTCTTCAGGACCGCTCCGGACTGAATGACGATGACTTGGCTCGCTACCCTTACGAAGTCCTGTTCGAGCCGCTTGGCATGCACCGCACTGTGATCAGCCGCGACACCTCGGGCCAGTTCATCGGCCAGGGCTCCATGCATGCCGCCGCCATAGACTGGGCGCGGCTGGGATTGTTGCTTGCCCGCAACGGCGTCGCCAGCGGCGAGCGCATCCTGCCCGAGGGCTGGGTGGATTTCATCGCAACGCCAACGGAACTTTCCGGCTGTGATTACGGCGCTCAGCTCTGGATTCGCGGCGGCTGCCACGGTGGAGAACCTTCGCCGGTGTTCGAACTGTCCGGTTTCATGGGGCAGAACGTGACCATCGTCCCTGAAACCGAAACCGTCATCGTCCGTCACGGCTACGGCCCGTGGAACATGGGCGACCTTCTCGAGCGCGTCTTCCCCGCGCTCGGCGTGAACGCTCCCACACGCATGGCGATGGAAATTCAGGATTAGGCAGACCGGCTGAAGCGGATCTACAGCCGGCTGCACCTGAACCACCGCCCCTGAGGATTCCTCGACCAGAGACACTCGAGCTACGTTGCTCGAACACAGACGAAAAGCGGCACCACCGGAAGCCGAAGCATGAGCCATTTGCAGACCCGCCACAGCGGCCAACAGCAACGCTTTCTTCGCGCACCACCTGTGTGTTCTGTTACGACGCCTCATGTAAAGGCGCTCATCGCTACTTCACTCGCCATTGTGGCCAAGGTCCAGATACGCGATGAGGTACCCATATTCTCTATCCGTTAGCAGTCCGTGCTGATGCTGCTGCTTTGCTAATGCGCGGCTCCATCGCTCACCTTCTGGCGGATGCGGCACCGATAGATCCAGCTCTAGCAAATCGGTAGCGACAATGGCATGCCCCTGCGAAACAGCTTGTCGTGCGCAGTGCGCCAGAACGTACTCAACCGCATACTTGTCAACGCGGGGCTGCCACGTGTACTCGGTTGCACACGCGAACTTCCGCTCGCCTTCAGGCGTGATGTACTCCAAACGTCCCGACGTGCAAGCCGATACAGTGACCGCCACGGTTAGAGCAATACCGATAGTCCCGATTTTCAATGGTTCAATTCCAGCTCGGATACCGTGTTCAGCGGCATTCCTTCAGTTGCGTGGGCGATTGGTAGTCAGCCCCGCCGTGCTTCCGGAACCAGCGTGGCCCGGGCATGGATGCGGATACCCGGATTCTCCGCATCCGCGAGCGCGCGTGAGAGCTCCAGCAGCAGCGCACCTGCCGCCGTATCCTGCCAGAACCAGTCGGCCAGCACCGTACTGCCGGCGCCGGGTCGGGCCGTTGCGGCCTCCAGATAGAACAGCTTCAGGTCCTCTGCAGCCAGTTTGAAGGCATCGGCGACAGGCAACCCGGAAACGGGCGAGGCCACAGGTTCGCGTTCGCAACAGGCAAGCAGAAAACGCCCCACTTCCTCGATGTGCATGCCGCTCGCGCCGACCCCGGTGCGTCCACGCGTCACTCGGGCACGTTCGCACCAAGGCTCGAGCAGCTCGATCTCCGCCAGCAGCGCCGGAGTCGAGCCTGTCCCCGCGGGACTGCGAAGACTGACCGGACAGGCCCAGCCTTCCATGTCCGCCGCAACGGGCGCAGGTGCGTCTTCTTCGAAGACATCGATGACAGGCACGTCGGAACGCACAGCGAGACGCAGTGCAGCGCTCAGAACCCTGGCCTGGAAATCCCGATTACCCGGATCGCCCAGCGGCCGCCCCATCTCGAAGGGCACCAGCAGTGCCCGAGGCGGCTTGATGCGCTCCACATGCTGCGGAACCAGACCAATCAAAACGGTTGCGATGCCTTTCCGTTCCAGAATGTGTGCCAGCCCGCTCACGGCGCGCGTACACAGTGGTCAAACGGGAATCAGGCAGGCCAGATCGACGCGGTCCCCCGCCAACACAGCAGCCAGATCACCGGCCGCCGGCTCCAACTGCTGCGGATCCGTCGCACCCATGAACGAATAGTGATAGCGCGCCATGCTGCCCACTGTGCCATCCAGCTCGAGCCCGCGCAGGATGCTCAGTGGAAACACCACATTGAGATCCTGGGCGAATCCGGACCGATCAAAGTTGGTGGAGATGTGGGACATCTGCAGCGGTCTCTCATCCTCGGCATCGAGAATGCGATAGTCCACGCTGCCCAGACTGAAAGGGCGGTCCCCTGCGTGCATGAGCCCTGCTGTGGAAATCAGTGCCACGCGGCGCTGACTAAGCTTTAGTCCGGTCACCGCAGCCGGTGATCCCATGTCGGGACACGGCGCCTCGGCCAAACGTTTCGGTACGTCGTCTCTGCGCATGTCCCCTCCTCGAGCGAAGCCACAGGCTAACCGAGCCTGCATGGCTGGCGCAGCCGCATTCGCCACTCCTGCCGCCCCACTTCTCCGTTTGTCGAGTTGTCGGACGCGGGGCCACGCAAGGAATGGCTCCTTCGTGCGACCAAGCATGCAGCATTCCAACCATTCACCCAGGAGCTCACCACCATGCCCGCAGGCAACACTCGGTTTCTTCGCCACAGCACGCCCCATCACGCGGCCAAGGTCCGCCCGGTGCTGGCCGCCATGACACTGATGGCTGCATCCTTACCGGCATTGGCCGCACAACCCACGATCGAAGAGCTGGTGGTCGTCGGCAGTCGCGGCGGTGAACGCAGCGTGCTCGACTCGGCGGTCCCGGTGGACGTGTTCCGCAGCGAAGCCCTGCGCAGCACCTATGCCATCGGTAACGAACTCGGTCAGGCCCTGGCGACGGTCGCCCCTTCCTTCAGCTTTCCGCGCCAATCCAACTCCGTGACCTCAGACCACCTGCGCGCCGCGCGCCTGCGCAACATGGGACCGGATCAGGTGCTCGTCCTGGTCAATGGCAAGCGCCGTCACCCCTCCGCCGTCGTCAACGACAACACCACCTTCGGCAAGGGCTCCAATGCCTTCGATTTCAACAGCATCCCGGCGACGGCCGTCAAACGCGTGGAGATCCTCCGCGATGGCGCCAGCGCCCAGTACGGTTCCGATGCCATCGCAGGCGTCATCAACATCATTCTGGAAGATGCCAGTGAGGGTGGTCAGATCGAGGTCGGCTACGGAACCCACCACACCGACTTCAGCCCGCTTGACACCACGATCACCGACGGTGGCACGTTTACCCTGAGCGGGCACAATGCGATCAGTTTCGGAAATGACGGTTTTCTGCGCTTTGGCGCCGAGTATCGGGACCGCAGCACCACCAATCGGGCCGGATTGAATCGGGTACCAGCCTTCGTTGCTCCCCAGAGCCAGGACAACCTCGCTTTCGCTGGCCAACGGACCAGTCGTTCGGGCGACCCGGCCGTAGAGGAGTTCAAACTCTGGTTCAATTCCGAGCGGCCGGTCGGCATTGGCGAGCTCTACGCCTTCGGCACCCTGGCTTCAAGCGATACCCGTGGCGCCGTGCTGTTCCGCCATCCCGACTCCAACCAGAATGTGCGCGAAGTGTTTCCCGACGGCACCCAGCCCGAGACCACCGGTGAGAATCTCGACTTCGCGCTGACCGGCGGTGGCCGCTTCCAGCTGGACGCCTGGGACGTCGACAGCAGCATCAGTTTCGGCCGCAACGAATTCGACTTCGGCGTGCGCAATTCCCTCAATCCGTCACTTGGCCCGGACAGCCCTACGCGCTTTCACTCGGGGACGTTCCGCTTCGAGCAGGTCGAAGTGGAAGTCGACGGCCTGCGCCAGCTGGAACTCGCCGGGCAACCGGTCACCCTGGCCACCGGGGTGGCGTGGCGCTACGAGCGCTTTCGCAGCACGCCAGGCGATGCAGCGTCCTTCGAAGCCGGCGACTTTCGCTTCGACCGTGACGTGACCTTGGCCGACGGCACAGTGATCGATCTCGAGACCCTGGTAGGCGGACCGGACATCGGCGCCCAGGGCGCGAAGGGCCTCACGCCCGAGGACGCGGCCAGACGCTCGCGCCACGTCGGCAGCGCCTACGTCGATCTGTCGAGCCAGCTGACTGAGCGCCTGTTCGCCAGCGTGGTCGGTCGCTACGAGTACTACGACGACTTCGGCAGCACCTGGTCGGGCAAGCTGGCAGGCATCTACGACGTCAGTCAGCAGGTGTCGCTGCGCGGCTCAGTGTCGAACAGTTTCCGGGCGCCGACCTTGAGCCAGATGGCCTGGTCGCGCAGCGACAACACCTTCGACCGGGAGACCTTCGAGCGCGTTTCGTCCCGTCTGGTCCGTGCCGATTCCAGCATCGGCGAAGCACTGGGGCTTGAGAGCCTTGAGGAGGAGACCTCACTCAATTACAGCGTCGGTGCCGTGTTCCGCATCACACCCGAACTGAGTTTCACCGTCGACGCCTTCCGTATCGATGTCAATGACCGCATCACGCTCTCAGAGAGCCTGCAAAGTCCGGCACTCATCGAGTTGGTACAGGATCTTCCCGGCGGCACCGGCGTCCGCTCGGTCAATTTCTTCACGAACGCCATCGATACCCGGACCGAAGGCGTGGAACTCGCAGCGAACTGGAACACGTCAGTCGCAGGGGGCAACCTCGCCGTCCATGCTGCCTACACTTACGCCACTACGGATATTCGCCGTGTGGACACCGCAACCGATGGCCTGTTGAACATCGATCCCGGACTCGCCCTGATCGAGTCAGGCGCCCGCAACGTCCTGACCAACGCGAGCCCGAAACACAACGCCGTCCTGAGTGCCACGTGGGAACAGTCCGGCTGGCAGTTGGTGACCCGCAGCCGACACTTCAGCAGCGTCGTCCGCGACCGCGGCTTCGCCAGGCAGCGCTTCGGCGCGGAAACCCTGTTCGACGTCGCCGCCAGCTACCGCATGAACTCGGGCCTGGGACTCACGCTGGGCACCGACAACGTGCTGGATGCAACCTCTGACCAGAGCAGTCCGAATCTGGACTTCGGCGGCAACTTCGCCTTCGACGTGCTGTCGCCCGCAGGTGCGGATGGCCGCTTCGTTTATGGGCAGCTCAACTATCGCTTCTAAC
>JAFIFL010000030.1 GCA_020832055.1 Gammaproteobacteria bacterium | reverse complement strand
GCGCCGATCCGGATGACATTCAGCGAAGGCAGTGGCGTCAGTTTCGGCACAGCGCTTCGCGATCGGCCCAATCGCTTTGCGATTAGAGCCTTCCCACAGTGGGGGGCTCATGCTTCGTCTGGGCTCCCGTCGCCATCCGGTGTGGGTGCCTCGCCGGTGAGGATCACTTCCAGGAAGGCATCGCCGAAGCGTTCGAGCTTCGCCTGGCCGACGCCGGTCAGGCCCAGGAATTCGCTCCGTGATCCCGGCCGTTCCCGCAGCATCTCCAAAAGCGTGCTGTCGTGGAAGATGACATAAGGCGGTACGCCTGCGGCGCTGGCCAGCTGCCGCCGGCACTCGCGCAGGGCATCCCACAGCGACTGATCCTCTTCCAGGATGTGGCGGTCGATACCCCCGGCTCGACTGCGCGCGGATTTCGGCCCCTTCGGTGTCATGGCGTCCCGGCGCAGCACCAGCGTCTCGTCACCGCGCAGCAGGGGGCGGGCCCGGGGCGTGAGCACCAGAGCGCCGAAGCGCGAGGCATCCGCTTCCACGTAACCCTGCACCAGCAGCTGCCGCAGCACCGACCGCCAGCCTTTCACATCGAGCTCGTCGCCGATGCCGAAGGTGGAGAGCTGGTCGTGGCCATGCTGGCGGATCTTGTCGGAGTCGCTGCCGCGCAGCACGTCGATGACGTGGGCGGCGCCAAAGCGCTGGCCGGTGCGGAACACACAGGACAGCAGCTTCTGTGCGGCGACAGTGGCGTCGAAAGTCTCGGGCGGTTCGAGGCAGATGTCGCAGTTGCCGCAGTCCGCCTCGGGTTGTTCGCCGAAGTAGCTCAGCAAAGCGCGGCGGCGGCAGTGGGTGATTTCGCACCAGCCGAGCAGGGCGTCGAGCTTGCGCCGCTCTTCCTGCTTGCGGGTCTCGTCGGACTCGGACTCATCGACCATCTGCCGCAGCCGGACGACGTCCTGTAGCCCGAACAGCAGCAGGGTCTCGGCAGGCAGCCCGTCGCGCCCGGCCCGCCCGGTTTCCTGGTAGTAGGACTCGATGCTCTTGGGCAGGTCGAGGTGGACCACGAAGCGCACGTCGGGTTTGTCGATACCCATGCCGAAGGCGATGGTCGCGACCATGATCACGCCTTCATCGCGCAGGAAGTGCTTCAGGTGGTCCGAGCGCATCTCGGCGGGCAGGCCGGCATGGTAGGGCAGGGCCGTCCGCCCGGTGGCCGCCAGCCACTTGGCCGTGTCCTCCACCTTTCTGCGGCTCATGCAGTAAATGATGCCGGCTTCGCCATCGTGCCTGAGCAGGAACTGCTCGATCTGCCGCCGGGGATCGAGTTTGGGTGTGACCCGATAGCGGATGTTGGGCCGATCGAAGCTGGCCACGAAGCGGGCGGGACGGTCGAGGTGGAGGCGCTCGACGATCTCCTCCCGGGTGCGTTCGTCAGCGGTGGCGGTCAGGGCCATGCGCGGGACGCCGGGGAAATGCTCGGCCAGCACGCCCAGACCGAGGTAGTCCTGACGGAAGTCGTGGCCCCACTGGGAAACACAGTGGGCCTCGTCGATGGCGATCAGGGCGATCTGGCAGCTACTCAGTTCCTCCAGCGTCCGGGGCTGCAGCAATCGCTCCGGGGCGATGTAGAGCAGTTGCGTGCGCTGCTCGCGCAGACGCTCGATCACGGCCCGCTGCTGTTCAGGCGGCAGCGAGGAATTGAGGAAGTCCGCCGCGACCCCCTGTTCCCGCAGGGCATCCACCTGATCCTGCATCAGCGCGATCAGTGGTGAGACCACGATGCCGACGCCGGGGCGGGCGATCATGGGAATCTGATAGCAGACCGACTTGCCGGCGCCGGTGGGCATCAGCACCAGGGCGTCGCGACCGGCCATGGCGGCCTCGATCACGGCTCCCTGCTGGCCGCGAAAGGCGTCATAGCCGTAGGTCTGACGGAGAATGTCGATGGGGGTGCGCAGTACGTTCATGGGCGGCATTGTAGACGGCCGCAGGCCTCGCCGCTGCCCGTTGGGACATTGACCATGGCGATGTGCCTCATGGCGGCCGCTGCAGCAGCCCGGGGCTCGGTGGACGCCGTCGATTCAGTTGGGGCGAATCTGGCATCATGGGGGCTTGAGCTACCCTTACCCGAGAGTGTTCGCGCCGATGCAGATGCGTGACGTCCTCAGCGCCGAAGAACTCGCAGAGGTCACAACGAAGAGTGACCTGCGTGCTGCCTGGCTGCTGTGCTGCAATGTGCTGATCGTCGCTGCGGCCTTCGCTCTCGTGGCGGTGTGGCCGAATCCGCTGACGGTGGTGCTCGCGGTGGCCCTGCTCGGCGCCCGCCAGCTCGGCTTCGGCATCCTCATGCATGAGGCGGGGCACCGGTTGCTGTTCCGCTCCCGTGCCGTCAACGAGTGGGTGGGCACGTGGCTGATCGCGCCGCCGACCTTCGGCAACATGGCCGCCTACATGCGCGGCCATCTGGAGCATCACCGGCTGGCGGGCACCGAGGACGACCCGGATCTGGCCAATTATCGCGACTACCCCATTCCCCGGTCACGCCTGCGGCGCAAGCTGTGGCGGGACATCTCCGGGCAGACCGGCTTCAAGACCCTGCAGCGGATCGGGCTCGGACTCCGCCATCTGTCACGGCTCGATGCCGAGACACGGGCGAGTCTGCTGCGAGGCGTGGGTTTCAATGTCGGGCTGCTCGGGCTGCTCATGGCCCTGGGGCAGGGTTGGCTCTATCTGCTCTGGGTGGTGGCGTTCATCTGCGTGAATCCGCTGGTCAGCCGCATCCGGCAGGTGGGTGAGCATGCGGCCGTCCCCGACCGCCTTGCCGCCGATCCCCGCCGCAATACCCGCACCATCGTCCCGAGCCATCTGGCGCGTTTGTTCATCTGCCCGCATCAGGTGAGCTTTCACCTCGAGCATCACCTGCTGCCGAGCGTGCCGATCTACCGCCTGCGCCGCCTGCACGAGTTGCTGCAGGAGAAAGGATTCTACGGGGACGTGGCGTTCCCCCGCGGGTATCTGCCACTGCTGCGCGCGGTGACCGTGCCCGGCTGACCCTGCTCGCCAAACAGGCAGCATCTTCTCGAAACCTGTTCCTTTGAACGGTTTCTTCCGCAATGATATGGCATAGTTGATGTCATAAGTTGGCGGAGTAAAGGCTCGTCATGTTGAAGATGCTGCTGCCCTGGTTGCTGGCCATGATCGCCTACGGGGTGTTTCTGGCCTGGTACCAGGACTGGCGTGGGCCGCTCAGTGAGGACGAGATCCGGCAGTATCGGGCCCGGCTCGAGGCGTCGCCCATGGCGGAGCATGGCGACATCGGGGTGCTGGCGGATTTTCTTGCCGGGGACGACGGCCGGCCCTTCCTCATGGTCAATCTGATCAAGCTGGCGCGGGAGCCGGTGCCGGATCCGGAGACCGGTGTGCTGCGTCCGGCAGCGGATCTGCTGGATGAGTACACCCGGGTGTTTCTCGGCGCTGCCCTGCGCCGCGCCAGTCATCCGGCGCTGGTGGCCGGGAAGGTCGGCGGCTATGTGGAGGCCTGGAACGTGGAGGCTGATCCCGGTGGGGTCGCCACCGACTGGACCGCGCTCGGTGTGGTGCGCTATCGCAGTCGACGCGATCTGGCCGAACTGGTGCTCATGGATGGCGTCGACGCCGCCCACGACTACAAGATCGCGGCCATGCCGGCCACGTTCGCCTTTCCTTCCCAGGTCCGGATGGGGCTGCTCCTCGGCCCGCAGATCTGGCTCGGGTTGCTGTTCGCGCTGTTCGCTGCCCTGGGGTCGCTGGCGGTGGCGCTGCTGCGATAGCTGATCCCCAGGCGAGGTCAGGCGCGCATCTTGCGGGCATCGGGGCGGCTGCCCAGGGAGCGTTTGAAGGCCGGTCGCTCGTTGATCCGTCGATAGTAGTCCACCACCCGTGGATGGCCGTCCAGAGGCACGAATTTCTGGGCCAGGTGGACGCTGTAACCGACGCTGACGTCGGCTGCGGAAAAGCCGCTGGGCAGCAGCCAGTCGCGCCCCTCCAGGGTCTGGTCGACGACGCCAAGGGCCTTGTCGAGGCGGCGGCTTTCGAGCTTCTGAACGACGGGCGAGCGGTCCGGCTCCGCGATGATCACGGTCTGCTGGACCATGCTGGCGCCGTGGACCGCCATGGTTTCCGCGTAGTGCACCCACTGCAGCCATTGCCAGCGTTCCGGATGGCCGGGCCCACGGTGCAGCGCGCCGTCGTCATAGCGCTCGCAGAGGTACTGGGTGATGGCGCCGGATTCCATGAGGGTGACGTCACCATCCACCAGACACGGCACACGCCCCAGAGGGTGCAGCGCCAGATACTCCGGTCCGCGCAGCACTTTCTGAGAGAACGCGAGTTCGACCAGGTCGAACTTCAGGCCGAGTTCCTCGAGCATCCACAGGGAACGCTGGGAGCGGGATTCGGGGCAGTGGTACAGCGTGATCATGGGTTCTCTCCGACGGTGGTGTTGGCGACGTGGCTGGTGATGGCGTCATCATACCCGCCATGGTGCGGTTCTTGCTGCGTCGGGTCATCCTGCTTGTTTGGAGTTGATGCAATATGTCCCGACCTGATGGTTCCTCGTCCCTGAACGCTTCACCGCGCCCGCTAGCGATTGTCACGGGAGGATCGCGCGGCATCGGGGCGGCCATCGCCGAGCGGCTGGCGCTGGAGAACTACGACATCCTGCTGGTGGCCCGTCAGCAGGCGGGGTTGGACAGTCAGGCTCACAGCCTGCGCAGCGTTTTCGGTGTCAATGTGATCTCCCTGGCGGCGGACCTCACTTCCGGGGCGGGGGTGGCGGCGGTCCTTGCGTTGGTGGACGAACTGAAATTGAAGCCTGAGATTCTCGTCAACAGTGCGGGTCTGGCGGCCAGCGGGCGTTTCGCCAACAGTGGGCGCGAGGCGGTGGCGGATCAGATCGACGTCAATGTGCGGGCCCTGACCCTGCTCACCCACGGCATTCTTCCCGGCATGCTGGCCCGTGGCCGCGGGCGCATTCTCAATATGGCCGGCGTGACGGCGTTTGCGCCGGTACCGGGACTGGCGGTGCACGCTGCGACCAAGGCCTTCGTGCTGTCGTTCACCGAATCGCTGTCGGAGGAGTTGCGTAACAGCGGCGTCTCCGCCACGGCGCTGTGTCCCGGCATCAGCCGTACGGACATGCTTGCCGACCTCGGCGGGCAGGAGTTGCCGCGCTCCATGCTGCACGCGCCGAGCGAAGTGGCGCGGGATGCCTGGGAAGCGATGCAGCGTGGCGAAGCTGTGCGCATCACGGGCATCGGCCCGCAGGTGACGGCCGCCTGGGCCAAGTGGCAGCCCAGGTCGGTGGTGCGCTACGTCTCCGGGGTGGTCAGCCGCTTCGCGTTGAATTACTGAGGTCTGTGGGAGTTCGCCCTGTTTCGCGCAGCGAAAGGCGCCGATCTCGCTGACTTCTTGTGCAGGCAGTGACGTCGGTTTCGCCAGAGCGCCACGAGATCGGCCCAATCGCTTTGCGATTAGGGCTCTCCCACAGCGCCAGCTCGGGCAGCACGCCATTGTGGGAGAGCGCTATTTCGCGCAGCGAAATGCGCCGATTGCGATGACACTCAGCAAAGACAACGACAACAGCTTCGGGTGGTCAGGCGCCGCTGCGCAAGGGATGCAGCAGATCGAGCTTCGGAAAATCGCAAACCGGGGATTTCCACAGATCGAAGCGCGCGCGATTGAGGGTGGACCGTTCGAGTCGGGTCCATTCGCCCAGGGGCTGGGCGAGGCGGTTGGCCAGGATCCAGAACACCAGCGGGTTGAGTGACATGCCCGTGTGGCTGCCGACGATCTCCACGCTCTCGGCGTAGGGGCCGTCGTATTCCTTGCACAGCTCCCAGGACACGATGCCGTCCGTGCGCGAGAAAATGGCCGTGCTCGGTACCGGCGGCGGCCGGGTGTTGTCCGGCAGCATGCCCATGCGTACTCGTTCTGCCGGGCGGATCGTCGCCGAGCGCTCGAACATCCGCCGCACCATGTTGTTGGTGCCCTCGCCGTCGCGGGTCCGGAAGGGGCTGCCCAAGGTGATGACCTGCCGCACGTGGCTGGGAAAGCTGCGGGCCAGCTCCCGGGCAAACACGCCGCCGAGACTCTGGCCGATGATGCTGAAGGGCGCATCGGTGGACTTGATGATGGCGTTGATGCGCCGGTACAGCATGGGCACCAGGTAGGATTCGCCGGTGTTCTTGCCAAGATCCCAGGGCAGTACGTCGTACTCCAGCTCCCGCAGGAAGCGCCGCAGAAACAGCGTCGATGCGTCCCCGGCCGTGAATCCCGGCAGCACCAGAACCGGATGGCCGTCGCCCTTCGGCTGCTTGCGCAGCCAGTTCCAGGCGGCGAGCAGGGCCGTGAACTCCCCGGCGATGCGCGGGCCTTCAGCCATGGTCAGCAGAAGGGAAGGCGGACTGACGGGCGGTGGCCGGGTCTGGGTCATACTCAACTCCAAGGCTGAAGGCGACGCCACGTCCGTAGGGGATGCGAGGATCCGCTCCTGCACCAATGTGGCGTGCCCGCGGCGGAGTGCGCACCGTCCTGGTGCGCGCCTCGAAGCGATCGTGACCCTTACGGGGGCGTCGCTGATGCCTTGCGAGAGCCGTGCCGTTTGGCCCGGTTCAGAGGTTGCGGCCGCTGCGGGCGACCTCGGCCGCGTGGCGGCCGGCGAGATAGCCGAACACCATGCCCGGGGCGATGGTCCCGCCGGCACCACCATAGGTCATGCCCATGACGCTGGCCATGACGTTGCCGGCGGCGTAGAGCCCGGGAATGGCTTCACCATCCACGTTCAGGACCTGGCCCCGGGTGTCGGTCTGGGGTCCGCCCTTGGTGCCGAGCACGCCCGAGCGGACTTCGACGGCATAGAACGGGCCTTGCTCGATGGGGCCGAGGGTGGCTTCCGGTCGGCCTTTGCAGGCGGGGTCGCCCCACCAGGTGTCGTGGACGCTGCTGCCGCGCTCGAAGTCGGGATCCTGGCCCGCGGCACAGTGCTCGTTCCAGCGGCTGACCGTGGCTTCCAGGGCATCGGCATCGATACCGAGAGCGGTGGCCAGCTCGCGCAGGGTGGTGGCCCGGTTCACCCAATCCGCTGCCTGCTCGCCGGGTGCGCTGTGGATGAAGCCGTAGCGGTCGAGGTGGGCCTGATCGAAGATGAACCAGCAGGGCAGGTTGGCGTACTCGAAGCGCGCCACGTCCTGCTCGTGGAAGGCGGCCCCGAAGGCATTGTAGTTGGCGGCCTCGTTGGTGAAGCGCCTGCCGCGGCGGTTGACCATGATGGAGCGCGGTCGGGCCCGTTCCGCTGCGAACAGGTGCTGGTGGGGGTGGCCATCACCGCGGTCGCCCGGAATCTCCACGGCGGGCATCCACCAGCCCTCACGCATGTTGCCGAGGCCGGCACCGATGCGCATGGCCATCTTCAGCCCGTCGCCGGTGTTGGTGGGAACCGATACCGGGCTGGTCATGGGCCCGCGCAGGAAGGCTCGCACCATGGCGGCGTCCCACTCGAAACCGCCGGTGGCCATGACCACGCCGCCGCGGGCGCGAACATCCATCACCCCTTCCGGACCCTCGATGCGCACACCGGTCACCCGGCCCTCGGTCGTCAGCAGCTCCACGGCGCGGGCGTTGGTGACGGGCTCGATGCCGCGGTCGAGACAACCCTTGAGCAGCCGGCCGATCAGTGACTGTCCGCAGCCGCGTTGATCTTCCTCGGCGCGGCGCTTGATCTCGTCCGGGTCGATGGGTTTGGGCACGGCGGTCCCGAGGGGCGACTCCGCCATGGTCATCGGTGCGGTGCCGTAGTTGTAGCCGACGGTGACGCGATGCTGCCAGTCACCGAGTTCCGTGAAGGGATACAGCGGGCATTCCAGGGAACGCCCGCCCTCGGTCTTGCCGCAGGGAAATTCGGGATGATAGTCGGGGAAGCCCTCGACGATGGCGAACTGCGCCGGCGTGTTCGCTTCCAGCCAGGACAGCATCTCCGGACCGGCGTCGATGAAGGCCGCAGCCAGCTCGGGATCGATCAGGCCGTGGGACAGGGACATCAGATAGGTCAGGGCATCCTCGCGGCTGTCATGAATGCCGAGTTCCGCCATGTGGTGGTTGTTGGGAATCCAGATCATGCCGCCGGACCAGGCGGTGGTCCCGCCCACCCTGTCGGCCTTCTCGAACACGGCGACCTTCGCCCCTTCATCGTGGGCCTTGATGGCGGCCGTGAGTCCGGCGCCGCCCGTGCCGAGGACGATCACATCGTAGTCGTTCATGTTGCGACTCCTGTATGGGCCCGTGCGATCACCTCAGTTGGTGAGCTGCGCCCGGTCTTCGAGAATGAGATCCGCTGCCCGCCAGCCCACGGCCATCGCCGGCGCATTGGTATTGCCCGTCACCGGCTCGGGAATCACCGAGCAATCCACCACGCGCAGATTGCGCACGCCGCGCACCCGCAGGCGGGCATCGACGACGGAGTCTGCATCACCGCCCATGCGGCAGGTTCCGGTGCCGTGAAGACCGCTGGTGGAAAGTTTCCGGACGGCGTCGAGAATGGCGTCGTCGTCTTCGCAGTCCGGGCCCGGTGCCAGCTCCGCCTCGATCAGTGGCGCCATGGCGGGCTGGGCCATGAAGCGGCGCATGGCCCGGACCATGGCCACCGCGGCCTGCTGATCCTCGGGCGTGGCCAGCCAGTTGGGCTGGATCTGTGCAGGGGCTTGTGGATCCGGCCCGGTGATGCGCACGGACCCTTCGCTGGTCAATCGCAGGAGCTGGGCATAAATGGTCACGGCCGGCTTGCGGTCGATGCTGTTCATCGGCACGGGATGATTGTCGTCGCGCCGGGCGAACGTGTAGCTGCCGAGATAGAACTGCACGTCCGGCCGCCCGTCCGGATGGGCGACGTTGAGGAAGGCACCGACGTCGTAGGGACCGGTGGCCATGGGGCCGCTGCGGGTCAGGTAGTACTGCAGCACGCTCCTGATCAGGCCGATGCCGAAGAAGGTTTTGTTCATGCCGACGTCTGCGTGCAGACGATGGGGCATGGAGAAACCGAGGTGCTCGCGCATGCGCGCGCCGACGTCCGGGGCATTGCGGATGACGTCGATGCCCAGGGAGCGCAGGTGCTCAGCCGGGCCGATGCCCGAACGCTGCAGCAGGCGGGGGCTTTCCAGTGTCCCGCTGCTGACGACGACCTCGCCGCGACAGTTGTAGGTCGTCAGCAAGCCGTCGACTCTCGCCTCGACGCCGCTGGCACGGTCGCCATCGAACAGCACCCGCGATACCACAGCATCGGTGATCACGCTGAGATTGAGGCGGCTTTGGGCCTTGCCCAGGAAGGCCACGGCCCCGCTCTGGCGGCGGCCCTTCGCAATGTTGTGGCTGTAGAAGCCGACCCGGTTGCCACTTCTGGCGTTGAGATCGTCGCTGCGGGCCAGCCCCATCTGCTCGCCGGCCTGCACCATGCGCTCGCCGAGAGGATCCACACGGCTGCGCGGCTCGATGTGCACCGGTCCGCCGGCCCCATGGACCGCACTCGCGCCGTCGCCGTGATCCTCGATGGCGCGAAAGGCCGCGGTCATGCTGCGGCCATTCCAGCCGTCGCAGCCGAGCCGCTCCCAGCCATCGTAGTCCGCCGGTTCGCCGCGGGACCAGATCATGCCGTTGATGGCGGAGGAACCACCGAGACCGCGGCCGCGGATCCAGACTTCCTTGGGCTGGCCTTCGGCGCGGCCTTCCGGGAGCTGATAGGCCCAGATGTGCTTGGGGCTCATCACCAGCTTGGCGATGCCCTTCGGCATCGTGACCAGAGCCTGGTCGTTGGGGCCGCCGGCTTCGAGCAGGAGGACATTGCTCCTGCCATCCGCGGACAGGCGATCGGCGAGGACACAGCCCGATGAACCGGCACCGATGATGATGTAGTCGAATTCTCTGGGCATGCCGATCCGGCTCCCGCTACCCGCTTCAGGGTCGCCAGTATGCACGGGCACCGCCATGGTGCAGCTCTCCTTTCTACCAGCTTCCTGCCAGCATCCAGGTTCCGGGCGGCTTGTTTTCGTCCCTCGCAATGATTACAACGATGCGATGGGGAGAGAATGGGTCAGCGCCTGCGTGGTGCTGGTGGCGATGTCGTTCGTGCCACGGCTTGATGCAGAAGAGTCGGCGGGCGTCCTGAGCTGGGCGGATCCTGCGGCGCCCATTGTGGCGACCCGGTTGAGTCCTGAACATGGTATCGCCATTGATGGCGCCCTGGACGAAGCCGTCTGGGACACCGTCCCGCGCCACGGCCGCTTCCGTGTCATCGATCCGGACACCCTCGACGCACCCGAGTTCGACACTTTCATTCGTCTGGCCTATGACGACCGCGGCCTCTACATCGGCGCGGAGATGCACCAGCCCCCGGAAACCCTGATCCAGCGCCTGTCGGGGCGGGATCAGCGCACGCTCAACCGGGATACGGTCACCGTGACGCTGGATACTTCCGGCGAGGGCCGCTACGGCAACTGGTTCGGCATTGCTCTCGGTGATTCCCTGCTCGACGGGACCGTACTGCCCGAGCGTCAGTTCTCCAGTGACTGGGATGGTCCCTGGGAAGCCCGCAGTCGCCGGGCCGACTTCGGCTGGACCGCCGAGTTCTTCATTCCCTGGGGCGTGGTGTCCATGCCGACGGCGGGCGACGTCCGGCAGATGGGTATCTTCGTTTCCAGGGTGGTGGCGGCCCGTGACGAACGCTATGGCTGGCCGGCGCTGCCCGATACGGTCCCGCAGTTCATGTCGGCGCTGCAGCGCATCGAGCTGACCGGTGTGGCGCCGCGGCAGCAGTACAGCATTTATCCTTTCGCTGCGGTCTCGAACGACTGGGTGGATGACAAGCTGCGGACCCGCGTCGGTGCCGAGGTGTTCTGGCGGCCGTCGTCGAACTTCCAGCTCACGGGCACCCTGAACCCGGATTTCGGTAACGTGGAATCCGATGACGTGGTCATCAATCTCACCGCCACGGAAACCTTCTTCCCGGAAAAGCGCCTGTTCTTCCTCGAAGGCCAGCAGATCTTCTTCGCCACGCCCCGGGCCGATACGCGGAGCACGGCGGTGGGCTCGGCCGGTGCGCCCTACGCCATGGTCAACACCCGCCGCATCGGCGGCAAACCGAAGCCGCCGACGGATCTCGCTCCGGGCGAGCAGGTGACCCAGCGCGATCGCAACCGGCCGGTGGACCTGCTAGGTGCCGTCCAGCTCACCGGCCAGATCGGGCAGGTCCGCTACGGCGTCCTCGGCGCCGTGGAGGACGACGTCGGCCTCGATCTGGTCAGCGCCGGCAGGGTGCGTCAGAACGGCAGCGATTACGGCATCGCCCGGGTGCTGTGGGAGGACAACCCGAACGGTGGGTATGTCGGCCTTGGGCTGCTGTCCACGGCGGTCTGGCATCCTGACGGCGATGCCCTGGCCCACGGCCTGGATTGGCACTACCTGACGCCAAATGGGCGCCTGAAGATGGACGGGCAGGTCATGACCTCGGACATCGACGGCATCGGCACCGGCTACGGCGGCTTCATCGATTTCGACTACAGCTATCGGCGCGGGATGACCCAGCGCGTCGGCTTCGAGTACTTCGATGAGAAGTTCGACATCAACGACCTCGGATTCCTGCAGCGCAACGACCACTATCGCCTGCGCAGTTCCTTCCAGCTCAGCTCACCGGACCTCGGCTGGGCGCGCAACAACGAGTTCGACCTTCGCGGCTTCCTGCAGCGCAGCGTCAGCGAGGATCGCTTCAACGACGGCGGGGTGTTCGTCTCCAATCGTCTGACCCTGAACAATCTCTCCCGTGTGACCGGACGGGCCAACTATTTTTTCCGCGCCTATGACGACCTCAACAGTTTCGGCAACGGCATCTTCCGCAGAAAGGGCCGCGCCGACCTCAGCGTGCAGTGGGATTCCGATCCGACCCGCAGCCTGACCTGGGGTGCCGGTGCAGGCTGGGCCCAGGAGGATCTCGGTGGCGACAATGTCTTTGCCGAGACCCGCATGACCTGGCGACCGACGGACCGCTTCAATCTGGCGCTGAATCTGCTCTACCGCGACCGGGATGGCTGGCTCCTGCATCAGCGCGATGACGTCATGGCGACGTTTTCGGCCAGCCAGTGGCAGCCCCGGGTTTCAGCAGAGTATTTCATCAGCGCCCGGCAGCAGTTCCGGGTTGCCCTGCAGTGGGTGGGCATCCGCGCGAAAGAGCAGGATTTCTTCCGCATCCCCGGAGAGCCGGGCAAGCTGATGCCGATTCCCCGCGAGGACACCTCGGGTCTGCCACCGAGCAGTGACTTCTCGGTGTCCCAGTACGCCTTCCAGGTGCGCTATCGCTGGGAGTTCGCGCCGCTGTCCGACGTCTTCGTGGTCTACACCCGGCAGGCCGATCGCCGGGCGCTGCTGGAAGGGGACGGCTTTTCGGATCTCGCGCGACAGGCCTGGCGGAAGCCGCTGGAGGACCTGCTGGTGCTGAAAATACGGTATCGGGTGGGGTCCTGAAATCAGCGGGTTATGCTAAGGTCGCGCCCGCATGCGGCTGTGGCGGAACTGGTAGACGCGCTGGATTTAGGTTCCAGTGGGGCAACCCGTGGAGGTTCAAGTCCTCTCAGCCGCACCACTCGAAGAAACCCGCGTTGATTCGAATGGCTGCCACCCGCGGTATCGCGCCCTGTCTGATCGTGTAAGCCAGATGAAACCCAATGGCTGCGGTTCGCCTTACGCCTCAGTCAGCGATGTCCTACAGACTCAGCCCGCCGCTCCAAGCATCCTGTCCACCTCTCGTGCTTGCGATTTATCCCCGAACAGGGATATTGTCATGTCTGGCGGACCCAAACCTTTGTACTGGGAGGGCTCCTCGAAGAAGGACTTCAAGGAGTTCCCCACTCCCGTCCAGAAGGACCTGGGCGTTGCACTGTTTGTGGTGCAGTTGGGTCTGACCCCAGAGTCCGCGAAACCTTGGAGGGGCCTCGGCTCAGGCGTCTTTGAGCTGGTGGAGGACCACCGCAGCGACACTTTTCGCGCGGTATACACAGTGCGCGTGGGTAATGCGGTTCACGTGCTGCATGCGTTTCAGAAAAAATCCAAGTCCGGGATCGCCACGCCGCAACCGGACGTGGAGTTGATCAGGAAGCGCTTGAAGACAGTGCTCGCTCGTTATGGGTGAGCGGGAGAACGCGATGTCACGGAAACGCAGTTCGCGGGGAACGGAGAATGTGCTTCTGGATCTTGGCTTCGACGATGCTGAGGAGCTTTCCGCGAAGACACTCCTGGCGGTGAAGCTCAATGAACTGATCGAGAAGCGTGGTCTCAACCAGACCGAAGCTGCGGGCATCACTGGGATGACGCAGCCGAAGATCTCCCAGGTGCGCCGTTACAAGTTGCAGAACATCTCGCTCGAACGGCTGATGCAGGCGTTGGTGTCCCTGGATCAGGAGGTCGAGATCGTCGTGCGCCCCGCCAGTCGCGCCCATGGGGCCGGTATCACGGTTGCGGCCTGACGATGTGCTATGGGTCAGTCGGACGGGCTGGTCGATCAGTGGATGGCGCGATCACCGCGCCACCCACTGCCGATCATCCATAGAACTGAACGCGCCCTTGCGGGCGCGCCGGGTTCAGAGCTGCAGGGACTTGAGCTCGACGTACTCGGCCAGGCCGTGGGGCCCGAGTTCGCGGCCGTTGCCTGACTGCTTGTAGCCGCCAAAGGGTGCCATGACATTGAACGCGCCGCCGTTGACGGAGATCTGGCCGGTGCGGATCTGCTTGGCCACTTCGATGGCGTGGTCCTGGTTGCCGCCGACGACGGCCCCGGACAGGCCGAAAATCGAGTCGTTGGCGATGTCGATGGCTTCCTGCTCGGAGTCGTAGGGGATGATGCACAGCACCGGCCCGAAGATTTCTTCCTGGGCGATGGTCATGTCATTGCGCACGTCCGAGAAGATCGTCGGTTTGACGAAGTAGCCGGTATTTTTGCCGGCCGGCATGTCGAGACCGCCGGTGACCAGGGTCGCACCTTCGTCGATGCCCTTCTGGATATAGGCACGAACCGAGTCGAACTGGGCCTTCGACGCCACCGGTCCCATGGTGACGCCTTCTTCGAAGGCGCCGCCCACCACGACAGCTTCAGCGGCGGCCTTGGCAGCCTTGACGGCCTCGTCCTGCTTGCCGCGGGGAACGATCAGGCGGCTCAGCGCGGCGCAGACCTGGCCGCTGTTCAGGCAGATCCCGCCGGCCGCACCTGCGGCGGCTTTGGCGACGTCTGCATCCTCGAGGACCAGCATGGGGGATTTGCCGCCGAGTTCCTGGCCGACGCGCTTGACCGTGCCGGCAGCGAGTTCGGCGACCCGGATGCCCGCCTCCGTGGAGCCGGTGATGGACACCATGTCCACGTCCGGGTGGGTGCACATGGCTTCGCCGACGCTGCGGCCCGGGCCGGAGACGAGGTTGAACACGCCTGCGGGGAGACCCACCTCATGGAGGGTTTCAGCCAGCCAGTACGCTGTCAGCGGCGTGTCGGAGCTCGGCTTGACCACCACCGTGCAACCGGCGGCCAGGGCCGGGGCCAGCTTGGCGACGAGCTGATGCAGCGGGAAGTTCCAGGGCGTGATGAAGCCGCAGACGCCGATGGGCTCCTTGATGATCAGCGAGTTGCCGATGCGCTCCTCCTTCTCCATTTCGAAGGGGATGTCCTTGAAGGAACTCATCACGCCGACGCCCAGGCCGCCGTGAACGGCGATGCTGGTCTGCAGCGGCGTACCGAGTTCCCTCGCGCAGATCTCGCCGATCTTGGGCATGGACTCGGTGAATTTCTCGGCGATCTTGCCGATCAGTTCGGAGCGCTCGGCGGCCGTGGTGCGCGACCAGGTCTTGAAGGCCTTCTTGGCTGCGGCGACCGCGGCGTTGATGTCGTCGGCATTGCCTGATGGCACGACACCACAGACTTCTTCGGTGGAAGGGTCGATCACTTCGATCTTGTCTTTGCCCTTGGGCTTGACCCACTTCCCGCCGATGTAGAACTTGTCGTAAACCTTCATGGAAACTCTCCCTCTGTGATGCCCGACGGCCTGATTCGATGGTCGGGGTGGGGACTAAACCACATTTCCGGGTGGCAAAAAACTTTTTCAGCATCGGTGCATGTTACCGATGCCGGGATTCCGATAGGCACTGTCTGCTCCCGGCCGGGCATTCAGCTGTTGTCGGTTCGCTGGACCTCAAGTGCCCTTGGACGGTGCGGAGCGGCCGTCGATCTCGGCCATGATCTCGGCGTGCTGGCCGCGGGAGATGCGGTAGAAGCGGATGCTCAGGATGGCCAGCAGGGACAGCAGCAGCACGCTCGGGCCCTGGGCCCAGCCGAAGCGGGCAATGGCCTCCGGTGCCACGTCGCTGGGCGCACTGCCGGGGGCGATGCCTGCCAGATCGATGATGAAGCCGGCCAGCACGGGGCCGGCCCCCGCCACCGTCTTGGCGGCCAGGGATGCCGCCGCATAGTAGATCCCCTCCTGGCGGTTGCCGTGGCGACGTTCGTGCTCGTCGGTGACATCGGCAATCATCGAGCCGATCAGCGGAATGGCGACACCGAGTCCCACCGCGGAGATGCAGGCCGTGGTGATGTACAGCGGCGCGACGATGGGGTCGTCGTTGTCGGGCAGCAGCCCGAGCAGCCGCGCAATGATCACGCCGCTGGTCCACACCGCGTACCAGGCAATGCCGGCGCTGAACAGATTGCGCTTCTCGGGGATGAGACTGGCCAGCGGGCGGCTGCAAAGGCTGCCGAGAATGATGCCGATGATGGCGACGGCGAACAGCAGGGTGATCTGCAGGCCGGTGAGTTCGAAGAAGTAGGTGGCCGTGTAGAGGTGCAGTGCCTGCACCATTCCCTGTGTCATCCCGAAAACGATGCTGGCGACGACGACGGCGGTGAAGGAGGGAATCAGGAAAGCGGTGCGGACGTCGGCCACCACGTCGCCGAAGGTGAACCGGCGCAGGGTCTGGGCCTGCTGCAGATGGGGGATGCGGCTGTGGGTGCCGAGGGCGGACAGCCAGATGCCGAGCAGCAGGAATGGGGTACAGGCCAGCGCAAAGGGCAGGTAGGCCGCCGGGTTCAATTGCCCATTGGCATGCTCTGCAGTGGGCTGAAAGAACAGCAGCGTGCCGCCGATCAGCACCAGGAACATGCCGGCCAGCTGGAACACCGTTCGCAGCGAGGACAGCAGGGTGCGTTCGTCGTAGTCGCGGGTGAGTTCGGCGCCCAGCGCCATGTAGGGGACCGTATAGAAGGTCTGTGTGGTCCGGGTGAGCACCGCGAATGTCAGCAGCCAGAGAAACAGTCCGGGCTGGCTGAGGTCGTCCGGGGGGGCGAACAGCAGGTAGAAACTCAGCGCGAAGGGAATCGCGGCCGCATACATGAACGGATGCCGGCGGCCCCAGCGCGAGCGGACGAAATCCGACCACGACCCGACGATGGGATCGCTGGCCGCATCGAGGAGCAGGGCGATGAACACGGCGATGCCCGCGAGCGTTCCGGACAGCCCCAGCACCTGATTGTAGTAGAACAGCAGGAAGAAACCGAACGCAGCCGACTTGATCCCTTCGGGCAGTTGCCCGACGCCGTAGATCAGTCGCAGACGCCAGGACATGGCGGTCATGCCCGCGTGCCTGGGGCGGGGGCGTCGGGGTGTCGGTCCGAAGTCGTGAACGCGGGGCCCATGATCCTCACTTCATCTCAGCCCCGTCGTGTTGCTCGAACCAATTCAGGGTTTCGGTGTACATCTCTGCAGCGCGCTCGAACACGTCGGGGTAGCGGTCACGCCAGGCCTTGGAGCGTATTTCCATGCTCAGGGGGATGTTGGCGGGCAGTTGTGCGAGCAGATCGACCAGCGGCAGATCGCCCTTGCCGGCTACGTCGCGACCGTCGACGGCGTCTTCGAGAATGCGCTCGAAAGTCATATCCGACAGTGCGCTGCGGCCATCGCAGAACTGAGCGTAGGGGAACCACTTGGGGTCGACGGCGGCCAGATCGGCAGGGGTGCCGCCGCTGCGCGCGAGGTGTATCGGGTCGATGAGCAGGCCGCCGGCGGGATGACCGACGGTCTCCACGATGGCTCGGGCGTCCGCCAGGGTTTTCACTTCCGTGATGGGCAGGAACTCCAGCACGGCTCGGATGCCTTCCTTGTCTGCCCGCTCACAGAGCCGTTCGTAGCGTTTGCGGGTCTGATCCGGGTCGGGTTCGGAACTCACGATCAGGGCCGCGCGGGCGCCCACTTCCGCGCCCCAGGCGATCACGCGATCGTGGTCGGGATCATGCTCGCCCGGGTGAATCCAGATCACCTCCACATCGACGGCGGTCATGCCGTGGTGTTCGAGCGCATTGCGGATCTTGCCGGCGGTGTCCGCATGCCAGTTCTTGTCGGGTTCGATCCACAGTCCGGTGTGCCGCCAGCCGCCTGCGGCCGCGGCTTCGACCATTGTCAGTGGTTCGGCCTCGGGCAGGCTGCCGGCTGCAAGAGAGAGGATGCGCGATGACATGGCTGCTCCCGTCTGGTTGACAGCCGGTGAGTGTGCTCGACGGAATCGCTTGTGACCAGCAGCAGTGAAGGTTTGCAGGCTGCGGGTGGTCGTGGCCGCGTGGCTCGGAAGGGATGTCGTCCCACCACCCACTTTAGCTCACGGGCGGAAAGCCGCGGCGAGTGGTGGAACGACAAGGGGATGCGTGGGTCCGGTGAGGGGGAGGGAGGGGGACCCGCACAAACGAATGTCAACCGTTGATCATCGGTACTGAGTCGGACCTTGGAGCCGTCCCGCCACCCGCCTTGGCCCACGGGCGGAAAGCCGCGGCGGATGGTGGAACGACAAGGGGATGCGCGAGTGCGGTGGGGAGACGGGAGGAGAGGGATCCCGCACTCGCGCATATAACCTCGTGTGTCACGCAGGCTCGATAGCGCTGCGGCCCTGATTGCGTCTTGCCGGGCGGCTCGGTCTGGAGCCGCCCTCCACCCCCTTCGAAGGCCACGGGCGATAACCTTTTCGGGGGGCGGGAGCGACAAGGGGGCGCGGGAGCTGCCGGGGAGGGGGGAGGGGAGCGCTGCAACCCCCGCGCGTTGACCTTGTGATGTCCTGCGTCTGTTCAACCTGTGTCGACTGCATGGAGGGCATTGAACGCTTCCTGGGACGGAATGTCAACGTTTTGTCTAATCAAAAGATGATTGTTTTTCTGAATCGAGTCGATAGACGCCGTATGTCTTGCCGCTGTCCAGGTATTCGTGGCGGGGCGTGAAGGCTGCGTCCAGCTTCAGGCTTCGGGCTTGGTCGGGCGGGGTTCGGTGACCCAGGCCTTCGGGAAATGGCTTTCCAGATCCCAGTGGCCATCGTCGTGTTCGCGCAGCAGCCCGCCACCCTGAACAATGCCGGCGTGACGCACGATCACGGTGCCGGGCTCGGCGGACTGGATCGTTGCAGCGGGCAGGACCTGGCTGGCCCGCTGACGCCAGACGTCGAGCTGCTGGCGATCGAGGTCGATGACGTTGTGTTGCGCCTGATGCCCGAGGGCCAGCAGTCCTCCGGTAGCGAGGCGGGTACGGCCCCTGGACAGCTGTGCGAGCTCCAGGCCGCTGGTTTCGAGTTCGATCCCGGCCGGCGGGGCATGGTCCACCGGCACGCACCGCAGGCTGTTGCCGTAGGGAAACAGGTGCAGGCCCTCCAGGGCCGATTCCGGAATGCCGAAATGGGTCAGTCCGGGCGCCAGCCAGGATGACGGGGCCGGTTCGTGCAGCGGCTGCATCGGCGTGGACGCCGGGGTGACGTCCTGGTCTGCGACGCGCTCGAGCAGGATCGCGAAGAACCCGCCGGTGCCGGTCCGCTGGGGCCACAGCCGGATGCCATGGCGCAGATCCGGGTGATAGGCCCGGCCCTCGAACTCAGGCAGGCCGGCGGCAGCCCCCGGGATGTGGACGGGAGAAGGCAGTGCGCGCAGGCGGCCACCTAAGGCATCGATGACGGCCGTGACGCTGGCTTCGTTCTCCTCCGGCGCAAAGGTACAGGTGGAGTAGACGATCCGGCCGCCGGGTCTGCAGAGTTCGAAAGCACGCCGCAGCAGGGCCCGCTGCTGGCCGCAGACGAAGGTCCTGAAGCGGTCGCTGGAGGCCCGCAGATAGCCCCGCTGGGCCTTGCCCTCGCTGGTGCAGGGCGCATCCACCAGGATGCGGTCGAACTGGGCATCGGCCACGGGGTAGACCGCACCGTCGTGGCCGCTGACGGAGATGTTGCAAAGGCCGAGCCTGCGGCAGAGGTCGTACAGTGCCTGCAGCCGCGCCACCTTGAGATCGTTGGCCATGACGGTGCCACGGTTGCCCAGGGCCAGGGCGAGATGGGCGGTCTTGTTGCCGGGCGCCGCGCAGAGGTCGAGTACCCGGTGGCCGGGGCCGGCGTCGAGCAGCCGGGCCGGCAGCAGGGAGGCTTCCTCCTGGACGATGTAGAGACCCGCGGTAAAGCCCCACAGACGTCCGGGTCGGTCCTCTGGAGACAGTCGATACGCCCCCGGACACCAATCGACGGGTGCAAGGCTCAGTGCGTCACCGAACAGTTCCGCAAGCCGCTCAGGCGCGATCTTGAGGGGGTTGGTCATGATCGTCTGCGGCAGCGCTCGGGACAGGGATGCGGCAAAGGCATCGAAGTCATCGAGGGCCGAGGCGTAGCGGGCGAGATGATCGGGAATGGGCGTCGTCATGGCCGGCGCTTTCTACTCCTGCGGCGGCAGGAACACAAGCAGGGGGTGGCGGCCGTGGTTGGGTTCTGCGAGTCTGGCGTTTGTGTGTGCATCGCCAGGCGATGTCGGGATCGATTCCTGTCCGGATCGGTCCAAGTCCCTGTCCATCTACTGCTGTCGTCGCTGCAGGTAACCCATGGCCAAGCCGCTGTCTTCCGATTCTGATCCTGAACGTGCCGGGGGATCCCGGCTGCTGCTGAAAATTCTGCTCGCCGTCCTGCTCGTCGTCGTCCTGCTGGTGATGGCGGCGCCAACGCTGCTGTCATCCGGTCCGGGGCGCGGCTTCGTGCTGGGGATGGTGAACGACCGTCTGCCCGGCAGCGTTGCCATGGACGCACTCTCGCTGAGCTGGCTGGGATCCCAGCGTGCAGAAGGGGTGCGGGTCCGCGACCCCGAAGGCGCTGACGTCATTGCGCTCGAGTCCTTTACCACCGAACTGAGTCTGCTCGGGGCGCTCCGTGGACGATTGGGCCTGGGTGAAACCCGGATTCGGGGCCTGCGGGTGGCGATGGAGGTGGACGAAGAAGGCCAGGACAACCTCAGTCGCGCCCTGGGGCTCGGTCCGGCAGATGAACCCGGTGGTCCCATCCTCATCCCGGTGACGGGCCACATCATTCTGGAGGATGGGGGGCTGAGCTGGTCCGCTCCCGGGCTCCAGCCGGTGGTACTCGAAGACCTTGCCGGCTTCGTGCGCCTGCATCCTGCGAACAGGGATCTGGAAGTCGAGTTTGCTGGACGCAGTCGTCAGGGCGACATGATCGGTACGCTGGCCATCGAAGGGCGGGTCCGCAACTGGCTCGATGCCGACGGTGCGCTGACGCCGGCCACGGCGGAACCGGAACTCGATGCGCAACTGGACAATCTGCCGCTGCGCCTCGTGGATGGACTGGCAGGCCTCGACGGACTGTTGGTCGCCGCCCTGGGTGACCGGATGGCCGTGCGACTCGCCAGCTCGGACAGGCAGGTCGACATCACCGTGGAAGCGCCGCGGCTGGCGCTGGATCTGGCCGCGGACCTGCGTGATCAGCGTCTGGTGCTGACCCGTCCGGGTGCCCTGCGCTGGCAACTCACCCCTGAGTTCGTCGCCCTGCTGGGCGGCGAGGGCGAAGACCCGCTGCGGCTGGCCGAGGCGGTGGACCTGCGCCTCGCCCTCGAGCGCCTCGAAGCGCCGCTGACCGGGTTCGATCCGGGTCTCGTTGCGCTGCGCGGTCGCTTCGACAGTTCGGCCGCCCTGCGCTTGACGGGGGGCGGCCTCGGTGCCCTGCGTCTGGAAGGTCTGGCGGCAGAGGTGATGAGCGACCGGCTGGCCGAGGCGGTGACGCTGACGGCCGGGTTCGGCATTCAGAGCGAAGGTCGAACCGGCCGCTTCGACATCGATGCCTCGGTACAGGACCTGTTCGATGATGCCGGGCAGCTGCAGACCGATCGCCTGAAGCTGCAGGCCCAGGCCAACATCAAGGATCTGCCGACGCCGCTGGTGGATCGCCTTGCCGGAACGGACGGCCTGCTGGTGGCCGCGCTCGGTCCGCGGCTGGATCTGGATGCCCGGGCCAGCACGGGTGACGACAATCGCATCGACGCGAGCCTGGATGTCACCACCGAGCATCTGCGCGCCGAAGGCATCCGCCTGCGGGTGGATGACGTCATCACCCTCACCGATGCCGCCCGCATCCGCTACCGCCTGACGCCGGCGGTGCTGGCGCAACTCGCGCCTGACGCCGATATGCGGCTGCGGGCACCGGCGGATCTCGAACTCATCGTCACCACCCTGCGGGCGCCCCGTCCCGGGCCGGGCGAGCCGGCACTGCAGCCCCAGAACAGCCGCCTGCAGGCACGGTTCAGCAGTGCCGGGCTCGACCTCGAGGATGCCGCGGGCGTGCGGACCCGGATCGGTGATCTGCGCGTCGAAATCGACGGTGACTCGCTGGCGGCCATGAAAGTGCGCGGTCAGGCGGCCGTGAATCAGGGGGCGCCGGGGGCACTGGCGACACTTGGAGCGTCGCCGATGAACCTGCGGCTGGAGTTCGATGGCGGGCTGGCGCCGGACGCCACGCTGCTGGCCTCGCAAGGCCGTATCGAACTCGTGGGCGGGGCGCTGGAAGCCCGGATTCCGTTCCGGATCAGTGCCGGCATGGAGACCTTGACGTTGTCGGCGCCCGCCAGCCTCAGTCTGCCGCTGACGCCAGCCTTCATGGCGGGGCTGCTGACCGGTGAGGACTCTGAGAGTGACATCCGCCTCGCTGACAGCGCTTTGCTGCGGATCACACTGGATCGGCTCGACGTGGGGCTGGTGGAACCCGGTCTCACCAAGGTCCGCGCCAACGGCAAGGCGGAACTCGGCCGCATGCGCTTCCTGGCGGGGAATCGACCGCTGGCGGCAGTGGATGCACTCAGTGCCGAACTGCAGTTTCAGGGCGCGGAAGGCCGCGGCAAGGTCACACTCGACGGCCGGGTGTCGGCTGAAGGCAGTGAGCCCGGCACCCTCAAAGGTACGGTGGACATCGAGAATCTGCGTCCGGACGGCACCGGCAACCTCAAGCTGGATCTGGATCTGGCCAAGCTGCCGGCGGCACTGCTTGCGATCTTCGTCGACCAGCCCGCCTTGCCGGAACTGCTCGGGTCGGCGCTGGATGTGAAGGTGACAAGCCAGCTCGCGCTCGGAGAAGTTCCGCGGGGCTCGGCATCCCTGCGCGCCAACGCCCGCCATCTCAGTGCCGACGCTGAGCTCGATCTGGGCGATGCCATCAGCCTCAAGCGTCCGGCCCAGGTGCGTCTGACGCTCACGCCGGCAGCCCATGCGGCACTGTCGCCGGCGACGGCCGAGCCGGATCCGGGTCGCATGCTGGTGGCGGCCGACACGGTGATCGATGCTTCGGTGACGCGCTTGCGCATGCTGCGGGGCGACGCGGGTGTGGGCCGGCTGCCGGACCTCGATGCCCGCATCAGCATCCCGCAGGCCCAGCTTCGCCACACGGCGACCAATGAACGCTATGTGATGGAGAATCTGGTTGCGAATGTGGGCACCGAATCCGCTGGCCGCCAGCTCGTGGCCAAGCTCACCGGTTCCGTGGCGGAGCGCGGTGCCACCCCGGGAGCCATTGACCTGAACGTGCGGATGGGCGAACTGTTCGACGCTGAGGGCGCCTTTTCCACGGAGCGTCTGGCGCTGGACGTGCAGGGTCGCATTGCCCAGCTTCCGGTCGCGGTCGTGGATCGGTTCCTGGCCAGCGATGGCCTGATGGTGGCCAGCCTCGGGCGGACCATCGATGCCCGCATCGACGCCGAACTGCGCGAGGGCGTTGGGCCGGTGAGCTTCGAACTGCGGGGCGGCAACGCCCAGGCCGACGTCAAGGCGCACTGGAACCAGGGCACGGTGACCCTGCGCGAGACGCTCTCCGCGCAGCTGCAGCCAACCGAAGAATTCGGGCGCAAGGTGCTGGCCCGCATTCACCCCATTTTCGACACCATGCGCGGCGGCAAGGACCCGATCCGGCTGCAGATTCCGGCCCAGGGCGTGTCGATCCCGACGGGCGAAGGTGCGCTTGGTCAGATTACCGTACCGGAGCTGAGTCTGGCCCTCGGGCGCATCGAACTGGAGAGCGGTCCGCTGCTGGAAGGGCTGGTGGCGCTCGGCCAGCGCTTCGGCAATCTGCGGCCCATGGGCGATGTCTGGCCGGTGGAGTTCACGCCGGCCGTGATGTCCATGCGGGAAGGCCGGCTGGCCTACTCCCGACGGATGGATTTGCTGCTCGGCGACCAGATGCACTTCGCCACCTGGGGTGGCATGGATCTGGTCAATCAGCGCGCCGATCTGGTGCTCGGCGTCATGCCGCTCACCTTGCGCAGCGTGTTCGGCGTCGCGGCCAATGAGAACGATGCCCTGCGCATTCCGATTCAGGGCGCAGCAGGCGTGGGCATGATCAACGTGTCACAGGTCGGCATGGAACTCGCGCGGCTGCAGGCCAGCCGGCGCCTGGGGCAGAGCAACCCGCTGTTCGGGGCGGTGCTTGGGGCCGCCGCAGGTGGCACGCCCGGATTGACCGGTGCGCCGCAGCCTTCGGTGAGCCCGCTGCCCTGGGCCGAACGTCTGGCTGCGCAGGCGGCGCGGGCGGAAGAGGAGGCGCGGCAGCGTGAACAGCAGCAGCGCGAATCCCAGCAACAGGTACCACAGCAATGACGGCGCCAAGAATCGGTATTCCTGTGCTGGCGTTTGGCGGCAACCGTGGCCTCCGCACCCGGGCCTCAGTCTACTGGCTGGCTGTGCTCATGATCTGCAGCAGCGCGGGGGCTGACTTCGAGCAGCGGGACGCGGCGAGCCTGGCTCTGGCTTCGGTGCATGCCCATGTGGTCGCGCTGGACACGGGCGAGACGCTCTATGCCAAGCACTCGGAGACTGCGGCGCCCATCGCCTCCATCACCAAGCTGATGACCGCGCTGATCGTACTCGAGAGCGGCGCGGACCTGGATGAATGGTTGCCCATTCTCGAACGCGACCGCGCCGCACCGGCGAATGCCTGGTCCCGGCTGCGCATCGGTTCGGAGGCCCGGCGCCGGGATCTGCTGCGCATTGCGCTGATGTCCTCGGAGAATCTGGCGGCTCACCTGCTCGGCCGGCATCACCCTGCAGGCTATGAGGACTTCGTGCAGGTGATGAATGACAGGGCGCGGGAGTTAGGCATGACCGCCACCCGCTTCGTGGATACCACGGGGTTGTCGAGTGAGAACACGTCGACCGCGGCCGATCTGACGCGCCTGCTTGCGGAGACCTGGAAGCACCCGCTGCTTCGCGAGTACTCGGTGACGCCGAACTTCCAGGTGCAGTTCCGCAATCCTGGCCACAGCCTGCCCTATGGCAACACCAATCGCCTGACCCGCAACGGGCGCTGGGACGTGGATCTGAGCAAAACGGGGTATCTCAACGCGGCGGGGCGCTGTCTGGTGATGGTCACCGAAATCGACAGCCGTCCGGTGGCCGTGGTGCTGCTCAACTCGTTCGGCACCCATACGCCCCTCGGTGATGCAGGACGGATCCGGCGCTGGCTGGAAACCGGCGATGGCGGCCGCATTGCCGGTCCGGCGCTCGAATACGAACGCCGCCACGCCGCCGCATGCTGCAGCGCGCAGAACGAGGTGCCCGCCGAAGAGTGAGCCGCCGACATGCCACCCCTTGTGGGAGAGCCCTAATCGCGCAGCGATTGGGCCGATCTCGAAACGCTCCGCCGAAGCTGACGCCGCTGCCTTCGCTGATCGTCATGCAGATCGCTGCTCCGCTACGCTGCGCAGCTTCCCACAAGCGATGGCGATACCCGCTTGTGGGAGAGCCCTAATCGCGCAGCGATTGGGCCGATCTCGAAACGCTTCGCCGAAGCTGACGCCGCTGCCTTCGCTGATCGTCATGCAGATCGCTGCTCCGCT
>JAFIFL010000029.1 GCA_020832055.1 Gammaproteobacteria bacterium | reverse complement strand
CTTCCCACAGTGAGGGCGCTGCCAGCTTGTGGGAGAGCGCTATTTCGCGCAGCGACGGCGCCGATCTGCATGACATGCAGCGAAGGCAACGACATCGGCTTCGGCAGAGCGCTTCGAGATCGGCCCCGCTGTCAGCGCGTGATGGCCACCGAGGCCGGGAGGTCGCTGAGGAGATCGCGCAGGTCGATGCGCTGTCGGACCGCAGCGGAGTCGGGCAGCACCAGCAGGCGTGGGTCGCGGGCCTGGCAGTGCTGGCGAAGCTCCTCGATGTCGGCTATGGCCGGTGTCGGTTCGGCTTCATCATAGTCGGCGTCGACTTCGCTGCCCGCCAGGCGACAGAACTCCAGTGGCAGTCCGTCCGCGTGGGCCATGGCTGCGGCCTGCGCTTTCGCGCGCTCCCCGCTGTCGCTGCCGTCGTCGAGCACCAGCACGCAGCGGCCGCTGGCCCAGGGTTCGTGTACGAAAAGCAGGCCTGCGGGGGTCGGGCTTTCGGCCAGAGCTTCGAGCAGCTGTTCGGGGCGCACGCCGAGCCAGGTCCGCAGACCCGCGCGGGACCGGGAGCGGCCGATCACGACCAGATCCGTTTCGGCAGCAGCTTGACGCAAGGTCACCAGAACGTCGCCGTGCAGGACCTTGAAGCTCACGGGGCTGCGCAGCGCCGTGCGCGCCTGCAGGAAAATGCCTTCGAACTCCGCCGCACAGGCATCGAGCTGGCGGCGCAGAAGGCTGGGGTCGAGGCGCTCGCTGAGCTTGCCGCTGAGGCGGATCTCGCGGGCGACGGGCAAGGTGGCCAGCCGCTTGAGGTTGTCGTCCTCGATGAGGATGCCGGCGATCTCGAAGGCGCTTTCATGAAACAGTGCCGCGACTGCATCGAGTGCTTCCCGGCGCGGGGCGGCAGGGTCGAGGGCAATGAGAATGCGGCGGGTCACGGGTTGTCCTCCGGTGCGGGTGGCGGCCCTGGCGGTGCCACGGGCGCATCGGGCACGCTGCTGGCAGGCGGTGCATCACCCAAACGGCCCAGGCTCCGGGTCAGCTCCGACAGCTCCTGGATTCGGGCCTGGACGCGGCCGTTGAAGGAGTCTGCCGGCCAGTCTTCAGCCTCATCCTGGGTCCCGGCGTCGACTCCGGACAGCAGGGTCAGGGCGTCGTCGACGGTATCCATGGTCCAGACATGAAACTGGCCGGCATCGATGGCCGCCACCACGTCCGGACGCAACATCAGATGACGCAGGTTGTCGGCCGGGACCAGGGCACCCTGGGTGCCGGTCAGGCCGCGCGCGGCGCAGATGTCGTAGAACCCCTCGATTTTCTCGTTGGCCCCGCCGATGGCCTGGGCGCGGCCGTACTGGTCCATGGAGCCGGTGAGGGCGATGTCCTGGCGCAGCGGAATGCGTGCGAGGGCCGACAGCAGGGCGCAGACCTCGGCGATGGTGGCGCTGTCCCCTTCGATGCCGCCGTAGGACTGCTCGAAGGCGACGGTGGCATGCAGGGACAGGGGTTTGTGCTGGGCATAGCGCTGCCCGATGAAGGCACCGAGGATCATCACCGCCTTGCTGTGGATGTTGCCGCCGAGACGGGCTTCGCGCTCGATGTCGACGATCTCGCCCCGTCCGAGCCGGGCGGTGGCGGTGATCCGGGAGGGCTGGCCGAACATGAAGTCACCGATCTGCAGGACCGACAGGCCGTTGACCTGGGCGATCAGTTTGCCTTCGGTGGCGATGACCACGGTACCGCGGGTGATGCGCTCGTGAACGTCGTCGCGGATGCGTTCGAGCCGCTCCACGTGGGCGTCGATGGCGGCCTGGACATGCTCGGCGCGGGTCACGTTGGCGGCCTGGCCGCGGGCAAGGTGATCGGATTCCCGCAGCAGATCGGCAAGCCGCCGGGTATGGGCGGACAACTTCTCGGCATCGCCCACCATGCGCGCGCTCTGATCGACGATGCGGGCCACCGCGTCCGGTGCCAGCGGCAGCAGCTTCTCGTCGCGGGCGATGCTGCCGAGCAACAGGGCATAGCGCTGGGTATTGGCCGGGCTGCGCTCCACCCGGTCGGAGAGGTCGGCGGGCACCTTGAAGAGTTGCGGGAAGTCCGGATCGTAGGCTGACAGCAGATAGTAGGTGTGACGGGAGCCGAGCAGGATGACCTTGACGTCGAGTCGGATCGGCTCCGGGTCGAGGCTCAGGACATGGCCGAAACTCAGGTACTCCGAGGCGTTCTCGATCCGAACTTCGGCATCGAACAGCGCACGCTTCAAGGCATCCCATGCGAAGGGTTTGCTGAGCAGCCGCTCGGCCTCGATCAGCAGATAGCCGCCATTGGCGCGATGCAGGGCGCCGGGCTTGATCAGGGTGAAGTCGGTCACCAGGGACCCGAGTTCACTGCGATGGTCGAGGCGGCCGACCAGATTCTCCAGGGTGGGATGGCTTTCGAACACCACCGGCGCGCCGCCACCTTCACTGCGGTCGATGAGCAGGTTCACCCGGTAGCGGCTGTAGAAGTGCTCCGGTGAGCGCTGGGTCATGGTTCCGGGCGGGCCCTGTTCGTGCTCCAGGGCGAGGATGGTCTGGGCATGATCCATCACGTCCGCGGCCAGGGCTTGAAGCCAGGCGGTGATTTCCGCCCAGCCCTGCCAGCGCTTGCGCAGCTGGGCCACCAGCCGGTTCACGGCCGCTTCGATGAAATCCCGCGCCATGGCCTTCTGTTCCCGGACCAGGGCCTGCTGCCGTGCAGGCAGGTCCTGCAGTTTCTCCATCAGCCGGTTGGTCATGGTCTCGATGGCTTTACCGATGGCGTTGCGTTCGGATTCGGGCAGTTCCGAGAAGGCGTCGTTGTCGAGCACCTTGCCATCGCGGACGGGAGCGAAGGCGAAGCCGTCTGGCGTCTGCAGCAAGGTCAGGCCATGGGTCTCGGCCTCGGCATCCAGCGCCTTGAGATCAGCTTTCTGGCGCTCGGCGAAGCTCTTCTGGATGTCATTGATCCGGTGCTGAAAGTCCTCTTCCCGAAACAAGGAGGGGATCACCGAGCGCAGATCTTCCACCAGCTGATCCGCGTGCCTGGCAAGTCTTCGCCCCTCGCCGGCAGGGAGCTTGAGGGCGCGGGGGCGGTCGGGATGGCCGAAATTGTGCAGATAGCACCAGTCGGCGGGCGTGGACTGACTCTGGGCAGCCTCCCCGACCAGGGCATCCACCAGATGGCGGCGATCGGTGGCGGGGTCACCGAGTACGAACAGGTTGTAGCCGCTGGCACGCATGTCGAGGGCGAAACGCACGGCCCGTGAGGCGCGCTCCTGGCCGATGCCGTCCTGCAGCGGCGGCAGGTCAGCGGTGGTCTCGAAGTCGAACGCAGTGGCTGGCGTTTCCGGGCGCACCTGCCGTGCGTCGAGCGTCGTGATCATGGGCAGCCCCTCATGCTGAAACCAGGGAATGATGGCACACCTTCGCTGGTGGGACTTTGACCCGGATCAGCCGCGCGCCAAAGGGTTGCCGAACGGGATGCCTTGAGGTTCGGGCGGTGAGCGGGTATATCGACCGGTCACGATTCATGGGAAGGGAGCAACGCGTGGAATTGCCGGAACTCGAGCAAAGACTGCAGCCTTTCGTGCGCAGCAAGTACGAGGATCCCGAGGCACAGGTGTTCGGGGTCCACATGATGCCGGGCCATGCGGGCTTCGCCTACGGCTTCAGCGTCCGCAGTGGCGGCCGGGAGGAATCCTGGTTCCTGCGGCTGCCGCCACCGAATGTGCAATGGCGCGGAACGGCGGACGTCCTTCGGCAGGTGGCCGTACTCAACGCCCTCGACGGCACCTCGGTGCCCCATTGCAGTGTGCGCTTCAGTGGCGGCGAAGGCGCCGAACTCGAATGGTTCGAGCGCCCTTATTTCATCGTGCCCAAACTCGAAGGCGACGTGCTGCGCCTGGGCGAAGGCGAATGGGGCAGTCGGCTCGATGGGGCCACCTTGCATGCACTCGGCCGGCAGGTGATGACAGCCTTGGCAGGCATCCATCGCGTGGACTGGCGGCAGGTCCCCTATCTGGGTGACCCCGTGCCCTTTGACGAGGACGTCACACGCTGGGACCGGCTGGTGGAGCGGGCGGCGGATCCCGAGCGGCTGGTCCGCGCGCCGGAAGTGCGACAGAGGTTGCTGGAGACGATTCCCGAAGGTGCACCCATCGGCGTGTTCCACGGCGATTTCCAGACCGCGAACCTGTTCTGTTCCTTCGACGGCAACCTCAAGGCGGTGATCGACTTTGAACTGACGGGGATCGGCGCCACCCTCAACGACGTGGGCTGGATCTGCACCTTCAGCGATCGTGCGGCATGGCACGAGGGCAGCGGCCGGGTGACTTTCCTGGATCCGGACACCCTGATCGGGCTCTACGAGGAGGCCTGGGGCGAGCCCCTGCCTGACCTGTCCTGGTACCGGGCCCTGGCGGCGTATAAGTTCGCCGCCATCAGCGGCTTCAACCTGATGCTGCACCGCCGCGGGAAACGCGACGATCCGTTGTGGGAGACCACCCGGCTGTCCATGGAGCCACTGATCGACCGCGCACTGGAACTGCTGGGGTGATTCGTCCGCCTCAGCCGTCCTGAGAAGGGCTGCGACGCTTAGGGGCGGTTTCGATCCCGATTCCGAAGATATCAGGTCCCGGCGAATGGATGCGGATCAACCGGTGGCCTTTGGGGGGCGGCGTCTGGGTGCGCCCTGTCTATGTGAGCTGGCTATGTGAGAATGCCGGCTGGATGACTGACACGGAGCAGCGAGATGAGCGAGCGCAGCGGCCCCCTTGCCGGGCAGGTGGCACTGGTGACTGGAGCAGGACGGATGCGGGGGATCGGGCGCGCCATAGCGCTGAGGTTGGCGCAGGATGGCGCTGCCGTGGTGGTGTCGGGCCGTCCGCGGGAGCCGTCGAGTCTGCCGGCCCACGAGCGTGAACAGGGCTGGCTCGGAGCGGCATCGGTGGCGCAGGAAATCGAAGCGGCAGGCGGCCGCGCCCTCGCCTACGATGTGGACGTGACGGACGGCGCAGACGTCGATGCCATGGTGAAGGCCGCGCTTGCGGCCTTCGGCCGGATTCCCATTCTAATCAACAATGCTGCGCTGCCGAGCGAGGCCGGCGCGGCACCCATCCTCGACATGGACGAGGCGGAGTGGGTGCGTACGGTGGAGGTGAATCTCAACGGCCTCTACCGGGTGACCCGCTCGGTGGGGCGGGCCATGCGGGATGGCGGCGAAGGTGGCTCGATCATCAACATTTCGTCCATGGCCGGCCGGGTCGGCCTGCCGGATTACGGCGCCTACTGCGCGACCAAGTTCGCCATGATCGGCATGACTCAGCAGCTGGCGCTGGAGCTTGCCGGCGCGAAGATCCGCGTCAACTGCGTCTGTCCGGGGTCCACCGACACGGACATGATGGATGGCACCTTCGGCCGTACCGCAGCCCGTTTCGGGCTCGATGCCGAGGCACCGCGACGCGGTGCCATCAGCCGTATTCCCATGGGGCGTCAGGGGCAGGTGCACGAGCAGGCTGCGGCAGTGGCCTTTCTGGCCTCTCCGGACGCGTCCTACATCACCGGTCAGACTCTGAATGTGGACGGCGGCTTGAGAATGGATTGACTTCGATGTCCACGATGCCAGCACCCGAGCCCTTTCAGCAGCCACCCGAGACCCGCCGCGCGGACGGAGGCCCACGGCGGGTGGGCGTGGAGATCGAGTTCGGCGGTCTGCGTCCTGATGCGATCACAGCGGCCGTCACGGGCGCACTCGGGGGTGACATTCACCGCCGCAGCCAGGTCGTCTACCAGATCTCGAGTACCGCTGTGGGCGACATCGAACTCGAACTCGACTTCCGTTTGCTGCAGAAGGCTGCCGAGGAACACGCGCAGCTCGCCGACCTGCCTCCGTGGCTGATGGAAGTGAGCACCTGGACGGCGGACCTGCTGGAGCGACTGGTCAGTCAGGTGGTGCCCTGGGAGATCGTCACCGGACCTGTACCCATGGGCGATCTGCACAAACTCGAACCCATGATCACGGCGCTGCGCGAAGCGGGCGCGCTGGGCACCCGGCATGCGCCGCACTTTGCCTTTGGCGTGCATCTGAACCCGGAACTTCCGGACCTCGCGGCCGACACCATCGCCCGGTACCTCAAAGCTTATCTTTGCCTGAAGGACTGGCTGCGACAGCGCAGCCGTCTGGACCTGTCCCGGGTCCTGTCGCCCTACATCAGCGACTTCGATGCCCGTTACGTGCGCAAGGTGGTGGCACCGGTTTATCGGCCGCGCATGTCGGAGCTGATCGACGACTATCTCGCGGCCAATCCCACCCGCAACCGCAGCCTGGACATGCTGCCGGTGTTCGCGGAAGTGGATCGGGAACGACTCCTCGCGGTGGTGGATGATCCGCTGATCAAGGCCCGCCCGACGTTGCACTATCGGCTGCCCAACTGCGAGATCGACAATCCCGACTGGCAGCTGCGGGCCATCTGGGATGACTGGCTTGAAGTGGAGCGCCTGGCCGCGGATGAGGAACGTCTGGAGCGGATGGGCGGCGCCTACGCCCGCTGGCTTTCCGGGCTCCATGTGCCCTTCGATGATCGCTGGGCCCGGGCCACGGCGGATTGGCTGTGAGAGCTGTCGCCCAAGGGCCGTTGATCGGGGTCACGGGACCTGCGGGAGGCATACCCTTCGCCTGGTGGGCCACGCGCGCTGCGCTGCGGGCGGTCGGCGCGCGGCCTTTGCGCCTGCGTCCCGGAGACCCGTGGCGTCCTCATGGCCTCGATGGCGTGGTCATCGGCGGCGGTGCAGACATTGCCGTCACCCTCTACGACCCGCTGGAGGTGGAGGTCGTCCCCCCCGAGGCCGCCCGGGATGCCTTCGAGATCGAGGTCATTGAGCATGCCATCGAGGAAGATGTGCCGCTGCTCGGCATCTGCCGCGGGGCTCAGCTCCTGAACGTGGTGCAGGGCGGCAGCCTGCTGCGGGACGTCCGCTCCATGCGCCGGCGGGCGCATAACCGCTCCACGGTGCTGCCCACCCGGTCAGTGATCGTCGCGTCGGACTCTGAGCTCGCACGCGTCATCGATTGCCAGCGCTGCAAGGTCAACTCACTGCATCGTCAGGCGGTGGACAGGCCAGGACATGGATTGACCGTGGTCGCCCACGATCTCGACGGCGTTCCCCAGGGCATCGAGGATCCCTCCGGCCGGTTCCGCATTGGCGTGCAGTGGCACCCGGAGTATCTGGCCTGGCAGACGCGCCAGCGCCGCCTGTTTGCGGCGCTGGCTGCGGCCGCTCGCTTGGCGGGGCGTGACACAGAAACTGCTTTCGAATTGCGTTAGCCTGATGCATCAGCAGTCAGGAGGTCATCTGATGGACATCAAGCAGGCACTCACATCCCCAGCCAGTGTCTTCGAGACACCCGAGCAGGTGCTGTCGGCAAAGGGACTCACGGCGCAGCAGCGTGTCAGCGTCCTTCGCCAGTGGTCCTATGACTTGCGCGAGTTGCTGGTCGCGACAGATGAGAACATGGGGCCCGGCGGCGAATCCGACGTCAATGGGGACCTGCTGTCGCGCATCGATGGGCTGCTGCGGGAACTTGACCCCGAGTATGCTGAGGGTTCGGCTCCGACCATGCAGGGCGGTGTCTGACGCTCAGGGCTGTCTCAGCAGACGGGCCACTTCGGCGATGGCCTCGATGCCGGCTTCCTCGCTGGCGGCTACGGGCATCAGATTGAAGCGCCGGCAGCCGGCGTCCAGGTAGGGCTGCAGGGCCGCGGCCACATCCTCCGGGCGACCGAAGGGGGCATAGCGTTCGAAGCGCTCGAAGGGCACCTTGTAGAAGCCCTCCATGCGTGTCGCGAGGCGTTTCCGGGCCGCATCCGGCTCGGAGTCCAACCCGCACCAGATCTGCATGCCGTGGGCCCGAGGTGGGACGCGGTCCATGGCTTCGGCGCGGGCGCCGATATCGGCTGTGGCCTGAGCGAAGCGCGCTGCCGAGGTCCAAACACCGAGCCAGCCGTCACCGAAACGCGCGCAGCGGCCGAGTGCCGCGTCGGCGCGGCCGCCGATGAGGATGGGAATGCGCGGTGAAGGCGCGGGTCGGATGCGGGCCGCTTCGAAGCTGAAGAAGTCGCTGCTGTGATCCGTGGGCTCCCCGCTCAACAGGCCTTCGAGGGCCGTCAGGCACTGATCGGTGCGCGCACCCCGGCGCGCCGGATCCACGCCACAGATCTCGATCTCATGGCGGTCCTCGCCGCCGACGCCGACTCCGAGGACGATGCGGCCGGGAGCGCTTTCGCTGAGCGTGGACAACTGCCTGGCCACCGGTACCGGATGGCGCAGGGCCAGCAGATAGACGCCGATGCAGACTTCGGTGGCGGGCAGCAGCGTGGTCAGGATCGCAGCCTGGATCAGGCCGTCCATGCCGATACCGGTATGGAAGCTGATGTGGTCGGCAATGAAAACGTGATCGAGGCCGGCTGCTTCGATGCGCCGCGCGAGGTCGAATCGACGGTCCATGGGTCCGCTGAGCAGCGCCTCGCTGCCCAGAGTGCCGATCATGAGCGGGGGCAGGGCCGTCACAGCAGGCCTCCGGGTTCGAGGCCGAGACGCACGCGTCCGGTCAGCTCGAAGATGGGCTGGGCCACCATGATGTGCTGGGTGGCCACGTGCACGTCGCGAAAACAGCGCTGCAGGGGCGAGGAGGCGTAGATCGCGCTGCCGCCGCCGGCGTGGTAGGCCCGATCGACGGCGTCCACCGCTGCCCAGGTGGCATGGACGGCAGCTGCGCGCAGTTCGGTCTTGTGTTCGACACCCAGCCGCTGACCGCCTGCGGCCACGTCCCAGGCGCCGTCGATGGCTGCATGAATGTAGGCTGCGGCACTCTTCAACGCCGCGTCCGCGCGCCCGATGTCGGCCTGCACCGTGGCTCGTTGGGCCAGGCTTCTGCGGCCGCCGGTGGGTACTTTGCCGCCGGCGAGATCCACCAGTTCGTCCACAGCGCGGCGGGCGATGCCCAGGGCCACGCTGGCCACGCCGATGGCCAGCAGCCCCAGAGTGGGGAAGCGGTAGAGGGGACGATCCATTCGGGCTCGACCACCGAGCACGACGGTGCGGTCCTTCGGCACTTCGACGCCGCTGACCTCGATGTCGCTGGACCCGGTGCCCCGCAGGCCACAGACATGCCAGTTGTCGTGGATGGTGACTTCAGCGCGGGGAAAGAACATGAGCTGCACATCGGGGGCGCCGTTGGGGCCGGCAACCGGCTCGCCGTCGGCATCGACGATGAGGCAGCCACCGCAGATCCAGGCCGAATTGCGCGAGGCGCTGCCGAAAGGCCAGCGGCCGCTCACCTGCCAGCTGTCCCCGGCCGAGACCGCGCGTCCCATGGGGGCGGTGACACCACTGGTGATGGCATCCGGATGGTCGCCGTAGATGGTGCGCGCCCAGTGTTCCGGCAGCGAGGCCGACAGCAGTGCCGTGGTGGAGCCGATCATGGCGCACCAGCCGGTGGCGCCATCGGCGTGGCCCAACGACTCGAGCATGCGGGCGAAGGTGCCGGGATGGACTTCAAGGCCGCCGAAGCATTCGGGTACCAGGGCCCGGAACACGCCCCCCCGTGCCATGGTCAGTGCGAGATCGTCCGGCAACGATCGCGCGGCCTCGATATCCGCGGCGCGGTCGCGGGCCTCCCTGGCGATGTCTCCCACCGCCGCTTCCAATGCGCTCATCTATGGCTCCCCTGGCAATACTTCTTTCAGAGGATAGCTGTTTCCCAGGTCAATGTGGTCGCCGAGATTTCGCGTGGCTGTTCGCGGATCCATCCGCCGCCACCTGCTGTGGTCAATCCTCGCTGCGGGGCAGCCAGGTGGGCAGGGTGGCGAAGTGCGGGTCGCCGGTTTCGAGCAGCAGGCCGGTGATGGCTCCGGCCTGCTCCCGGGGCTGGATTTTCAGGTCGGAGCCGGCGACCAGGAAGCTGCCATCGCTGGCGGCCAGCAGAGGCCGCAGACCAGTCCGGCCCGGCAGTGCGATGCTGGGTTCAGGGTTGCCGAGGCTGTTGCCGAGGCCGATCCGGATCTGTTCGTCGCCGCTGCCGTAGCGCCCCACCATGCGCCCGAGCAGATCGGCATCCACGGCCAGCGAACGGTGGCGCAGGTCGAGGAAATCCAGGGCATCCTGCAGCCGCTGGCGGGCGTCTGACCGAGTGGCGTTGATCAAAAGGCGATGCTGTGAGAGTCCGGCAAAGACGCCGTCGCAGCAGTCCCGCCAGGGCGCCCAGTCGGAATCGGCATCCAGCGGGGCTTCTCGTCGGGAGAGATAGAGCACGGTGGGTTCGAGACCTTCGAGGGCAGCCAGCAGACGCACGGCCATGCTGGCGATCGTATCGGCATCGGCGCCGGCGGCGAGGAGGGTGCGAAAGCCGGCCTGCAGGAGCGCGCCGTCGAAGAGGTACAACCGGTCTGTAGTTCCGGCGCGGATGGCGAAGTTGTGCCACTGCACCTGAAGGACGCTGCCATAGGCTTCGACGCTGGGGTAGACCGCTGCATCGAAGTTGCGCATCAGGGGGTGGCCGCCGCGGGTGGCCGGCCACCACTCGTGGGAAAGGCCCGCCGCCTCGCACTGCAGGGCCAGTTCCTGAACCAGACGGGTGCGGCCGGTTCCCGGGGGGCCGTCGACCAGAACGGCCCGGGAGGCCGGCATCATCGTGCGCGCCGGGCGGTTGGGCGCCCGGCTGTGCCTGAGATCATGTCCCGGGCTTCCTCGCTGGGTGCCTGACTCGGAGCCTGGCGGCTGGTGATGTTGAAGGGTTCGGTGTCGATGACCTCGAGTGCGATGTCGCCGGCGAGCACGCCCTGTTTCCACTCCTGGTGGTTGGCCTCGTCGGCCTGGAACTCCGGCATGACCTCGCGGGCAAACAGTTCGAGACTGTCGCAGATGTCTTCGTGGCTGTTGCGTCCGGCCTGATTGAGGAGGATCACCTGATCCACGTGGGCGGCCTGCAGCTCCTCGAGCCGGTCGCGGATCGTCGCCGGCGAGCCGATGAGTTCGCTGCCGGAGCGGCGCTGGCCGGCCGGAGTCTGCTTCCAGGCCTGATAGCGTTCCCAGATGTTCACCTCGCCCGGGGCGAAGGGACCCTCCTTGTTGTAGAGCCCCAGGGCAAACTGGAAGAAGGTCCAGCCGTCGGCCTTCTCCCAGGCCTCCTCGTCGGTCTCTGCGCACATGAAGCCGCCCACCACCGCCAGATTGGGGTTGGTGGCATAGTCGGTGAGCTTTTCCTGGTTGTGGACGAAATGGTTGTAGTAGGCATTGACCCAGGCCCGGGCTGCTTGGAGGTCGACGAACTTGAAGCACAGGGCACCCATACCGCGGTGGGCGGCGTACTTGATGGTTTCGAGCTGGGAACAGGCCACCCACAGTGGCGGGTGCGGCTTCTGCTTCGGTTTCGGCAGCACCGCCCGCAGTGGGAACTTGAAGAACGGGCCGTCGTACTCCCAGCCGTGGTTGTAGAACATGGGCAGGGTGCAGCGCACCGCGTCCTCCCACACCAGCCGCTTGTCGCGGAAGCGCAGGTTGAAGGGGTGCAGTTCCGTCACCGACGAGCCTTCCCCCAGTCCGAGCTCCACCCTGCCGTGGGAGAGCAGGTCCAGGGTCGAGACCCGCTCGGCGACCCGGGCGGGATGGTTGGTGGTGAGCTGGACGATACCGTGGCCTAAGCGGATGTTGCGGGTGCGCTGGCTGGCGGCGGCCAGGAACACTTCCGGCGCCGAGGAGTGGGAGTACTCCTCCAGGAAATGGTGCTCCACCTCCCAGGCATAGTCGTAGCCCAGCCGGTCAGCGAGTTCCACCTGATCCAGACTGTTCTGGAACAACCGGTACTCGGAGTCCTCGTCCCAGGGCCGAGGCAACTGGTGTTCGTAGAAAATGCCGAATTTCATCTGCAGACCCCCTCCGTCGCTCTCATCTGAAGTCTGCCAGAGTTGATGCGTGGAATCTGCGGGTCTGATGGGCGCAGCATCCGTATGCCTTCGCGCTGACGGTGCGGGGAACCGCTGTCCTGGGGTATGGTTCGCCGGTCCACAAATCAGCATCCAGGAGAGACCATGGGTTACGAACGCATCCGACTCGACTATGACGGCAAAGTCGCGGTCCTGAAATTCAATCACCCCGAGGTGCGCAATGCCGTCGGCGCCAAGATGCTCACCGAGCTCGGTGAGGCAGTCCGCGAAGTGCGTGATCGCGGCGACGAGGTGCGCTGCCTCATGATCACCGGCGAGGGTGCCGGATTCTGTGCCGGCGCCAATCTGGCGGATGCCGACCGCACCAAACAGCGGGAAACCCAGGGTGCGGGCGACGGCCTGCGCAGCGGCTACCATCCGCTGCTGTGCGCGATGCGTGATCTCGAGATGCCCATCGTGACCGCGGTCAACGGCCCGGCGGCCGGCGTGGGCATGAGCTTCGCCCTCATGGGTGACATCGTGGTGGCCGGCGAGAGTGCCTTCTTCCTGCAGGCCTTTGCCCGCATCGGCCTCATCCCGGACGGCGGAGCCACCTTCCTGCTGCCGCGCCTGATTGGCTGGGGTCGTGCCATGGAGCTGTCCCTGCTGGCGGAGCGCCTGCCGGCGGCGAAGGCGCTGGAGTGGGGCCTGATCAACCGCGTGGTGGCCGATGAGCAGCTGGTCGACGAGGCCATGGGCATCGCCCGCAAGCTGGCGGACGGCCCGCGCTCCCTGGCGCTGATCCGCAAGGCCTACTGGCAGACCTGGAGCAACAGCTACGAAACCCAGCTCGACCTGGAGGCGAGGCTGCAGAACGAAGCTGGCCGCAGCGCCGACTTCAAGGAAGGCGTTTCCGCTTTTCTCGGGAAACGCGACGCTCAGTTCCAGGGACGCTGACCATGTCGCTGCAGGGCAGGGTCGCGCTGGTCACGGGATCCAGCCGTGGCGTGGGCCGGGCCATTGCGCTCGGCCTTGCCGCGGACGGTGCCGACGTGGCCATCAACTACCGCCGCAACAGGGACGAAGCGGAGGCCGTGGCGGAGGAAGTGCGGGCGCTGGGCCGCAGGGCTATGGCCTGTCAGGCTTCCATCGACGACTACGAGGCTGACCGCGCCATGGTGGCGCAGATCCGTGCCGACCTGGGTCCGGTGAGCATCCTCGTCAACAATGCCGGCATCGCCAGTCGCGGACTGGCGGTGGCGGAGACCGAGCCTGCGGAACTGCTGCGGGTGGTGGGCACCCATGCGTTTGGTGCCCACTACCTGTGCCGGCTGACGGTCCCGGCCATGCGGGAACTCGGCCGTGGTGATGTCATCATGATCTCCTCGGCCGCGACCCGCGGCATGGGGCCCTTCGGCGCCCCGTACAACATGGGCAAGGCGGCCCTGGAGGCCCTGGCATTGACGCTGTTCAAGGAAGAGCGCCCCCATGGCATCCGGGTCAACATCGTCGCTCCGGGACTGGTGGAAACAGAAATGGGCCGCCGACTGATGAAGGCCACCGCAGGCATCGATGATCTGCGCAAGCTTGATGCGGAGATGCCGTTCGGGCACGTCTGTCAGCCGGAGGACGTGGCCAACGTGGTGCGTTTCCTGGTCTCGGACCGCAACAGCTACGTGACCGGAGAGAAGATTTTCTGTGATGGGGGCGGGCCGCTCAGTGGTCGCAGAATTGCGGATTGACGAGGGCAGTATGACGCGATCGATCTTGGGGCTCGCTGTGGCCGTGGTGGTGGCAATGCTCCTCGCAGGCTGCGAACAGGATCTGCTGGACGGGCGGGCCCTGGTTCCGGAAACGGCTGAGCCGGCCGCGGCCGGCATGGCCGCAGATCGTCTGCAGCGCATCGACGCCTTCATCGAAGAGCAGATCGAGGCCGGTCAGATCGCGGGCGCGCAGGTGATGCTGGCCCGCAACGACCTGATCGTTCACAACGAGGTATTCGGGGTGCGTGACTGGCGGGACGGAACGCCAGTCACCCACGACACGCTCTGGCGCATCTACTCCATGACCAAGCCGGTGACGTCGGTGGCTGTGATGATGCTGCATGAGCAAGGCCACTTCGGGCTCGATGAGCCACTGGCGGATTATCTGCCCGAGTTCGTGGACATGAAGGTGCTTGGGGACGACGGACCCGTTCCGGCACGCAAACCCATCACGATTCGCCACCTGCTGACTCACACGGCGGGTTTCAGCTACGGGTTCACCCGCGAGGGCGTCGACGCGCTCTACCGGGAAGCCGAACTGTTCGCGGTGGACGATCTTGCTGCGTTCAGTGAGCGGCTGGCGACGCTGCCGCTGGCTTTCGAGCCCGGGTCCCGCTGGCACTATGGCTTCAGCACCGATGTCCTCGGAAGGCTGGTCGAGGTGGTGTCGGGGCAGGGTCTGGACGACTTCCTCGCGGAGCGCCTGTTCGAGCCGCTGGGCATGGTCGATACCTTTTTCGAAGTGCCGGCGGACAAGCTCGATCGCTTCGGCACCAACCACAGGCTGAATCCAGAAACCGCTGAACTCGAGGTCGTTCCGGATGGTGCCCTGGCTGGCATTCGTTGGCAGGAAGTCGGGCTGCTGTCTGGCGGTGGCGGACTTGTCTCCACCGCCAGTGACTACATGCGGTTTGCGCGCATGCTTCGAGGCGGAGGCAGCCTGGAGGGCGTGCGGATCCTGAGTCCGAAGACGGTGGACTGGATGACCCGCAACCATCTGCCCCATGATCTCGCTGGTGCAGGCGTGTTCGGCCGCTCTGGAGCCATCGGTTTCGGCCTCGGTTTTGCCGTCATCGACGATGCGGCCGGGTGGTCGGGGCGCGTGGGTGCAACGGGGGAATACTGGTGGGCCGGGGCGGCGGGAACCCTGTTCTGGATCGATCCGGAGTATGACGTGATCGCGATCCTCATGATCCAGCGTTTTCAGGCGGAGCCACTGCGAGAGACCTTCCGCACCCTGGTCAACGCGGCGATCGAATAGTCGGCGTCGCTGGAATTTTCTGGAGGACACATGGACGACATCCGCACGATTTGCGTGATCCTGGATCGCCCCGGTAGCGAGCAGTGGGCCCTGGAGCGGGGCAAGGCGCTGGCGGCCGCCACGGGTGCCCATCTGCACCTCGCGTCTTTCTGCTGGGTGGCCCTCGCCGAGAACGAACAGGTCTTCGACACACACCAGCGGCTGGCACTGCAGAAGGGTGCGCTCAATGAACGTCGCCGCTGGCTCGATGGGGTCGTCCTCGATGCAGGACTGACGGCCGCGAATGTCTCCACGGAAGTGGTCTGGACCAAGGACATTTCAGTTTGGGTCGCGGAGCAGGCCGCGTCCGGCAAGGCTGATCTGGTGGTGAAGTCAGTGCATCGCAGCAGCGGAACGCTTCTGCATACGCCCCTCGATTGGCAGATTTTGAGGACCGTCCACGCGCCGGTATGGTTCGCAACGGGCACGTCGGCGGCGCGCGGCATCCTGGCCACAATCGATCTCGAACACCGCGACGACAAGCATCAGCTGATGAACCAGCGGGTCCTCGATGCGGCGCGGTACTTTTCGGGGGTTCTCGATGCTCCCGCCCACAGTGTGCACGTGGTGGAGACGACGGGGTTTCCTGACAGCCTCGAAGGTTACGAGGTCGAGGTGCTGGCTGCGGATGCGGAACTCCGTTCCCGGGAACTGCTCGAAGCGCTGGTGAAGCCCTATGGCGTGGAGCCTGCCAATGTGCATCTGGCGGTGGGGCATCTCGGGCCTGCCCTGGCGGAAGTCACCCGAAGCAAGGCAGTCGATGTGCTGGTCGTGGGTACCGGCGCACGTGGACGTATCGGTACCTTCCTGCTGGGCAACAGCGCGGAGTTCATCCTGGCCTCGGCGCCCTGCGACGTCCTGGCCATTCACGTCTGAACAGGTGGCGCTGGCTTGTATCGGCCAGCGCCTCGGCCACCGCCCCCGATCCGGAACGTCAGGCAGGCAGGGGGCCGCCGTTCTCCAGCCAAGCGGCGCAATCAGCAGGCAGTACGCGCCGCTTCACGTCTTCGTAGAGTTCGAGTTCTGACGCATCGAGAATGCCACGCCAGCGGGCGTTGGTGCCCTTGTAGAAGAAGCCGCGGGCGCCGTCCTTGAACATGGCTCCGAGTGGATCTCCGGCTTCGATGGCACCCTGCCGCATCGCGTCGATGCTGCATGCGCTGGCAATGGCATCGACCTCGGCGGTGGTCAGTTCGTGGCCGATGAAGGCGGCGATGTGGCGGATCTCCGCCGGCAGGTCGCGCTGTAGATCGTTGTAGTGGACGAACAGGATGTTCGACCGGTGGCGCAGTGACCACCAGCTGGCCACGTGATGCATGTTGCCCCACCACGGATAACCCTCCTGTTCCCAGTCGAACCAGCTCTTCGTCAGCCAGTTGTGCCACAGCGCATGGATGTCTCCATCGTAGCGGGGCATGGGCGGCCCGACGCGACCGGGGGTGTCGTTGAAGGCGCTGTAGGCCAGATCCGTGAACTGTTCGTAGTGGTTCACCAGCGACATGAAAACGTCGCGGGGATCGCGGCCCACCACCACGTAATGCACGTCGTCCCAGATCGGCAGGCCGTCGGCAGCCAGATGTGACTTCAGCACCCGGCGATGGGACATGGCGGCCAGTTCGGCGAGCTGGTCTGCGAGTTCCACCGGAAACATGCGCGCATCGAGCCAGTAGTCCATGGCTGGCGGCTGCATGCCTTCCTTCAGGGCGATCAGCTGATAAAGCACGCCGAGAGTCCAGGTGGTCCCTGACTTGTAGGAAGTGGTGACGATGACGTCACCAGCACGGGGCTCGAAGCCCTGCCAGCGTGTCGAGTCGATGGTGTGATTCTGATAGGTACGCGTGACATTGTCCGGCCGTGCCATGTTGGTCTCCCCTTGCCAGTACCGGCTTGCAGCGGTCTCTTCGGCAATTCGCCCCTCGGTGCCAGGAAATATAACGGAATCAGGGGGCGATGACGCTGGGTTCGGAGGCACCGCACCCGTCCCAGCCGTTCGGGTTTCCCTTGGGGACTGCAACGCCATCCGCCATGGCCGGATCCGTGCGTTGCGCCGGCCGGCAAGGCGGTTCGCCCATCGGCGGCTGCTCAGCTGTCGCGGAGGGCCCCGACGTGGACCTCGGCGCAATCTGCGAGTGCCTTCAGGTCATAGCCGCCCTCCAGCAGCGACACGACGCGGTCGTTGGCGCTGTCGTGGGCCAGTGCACTGATCAGTTCGGTGATCCAGCGGTAGTCGTCGGTGACGAGCTCGAGACCTCCGAGCGGGTCGTCGCGGTGAGCATCGAAGCCGGCTGAGATCAGGATCAGTTCGGGGCGATGGCGCTCGAGAGCGGGTATCCAGTCCCGCTCGATGGCCTGGCGGAAGGCCAGCGATCCGGTGCCCGCGGCAAGCGGGGTGAGCACGATGTGTTCGCCGCTGATGCCGGTGCCGCGCCCCGGATAGAAGGGGTGCTGGAAACTCGAGCAGAACAGCACCCGAGGATCGTCGGCGAAGATCTCCGCTGTGCCGTTGCCGTGGTGGACATCGAAATCGACGATGGCGATGCGGTCGAGTCCGTGGACTTCGAGGGCACGACGGGCAGCGATGGCGATGCTGTTGAAGAAGCAGAAGCCCATGGCCAGGCTGGTCTCGGCATGATGTCCGGGTGGTCGTATGGCGCAGAAGGCGCGCTCGAACGAGCCATCCATGACCCCGTCGGTGGCCGCGACAGCCGTGCCTGCAACGGCGCGCGCGGCGCGGATCGATCCCGGAGCGAGGAAGGTGTCGCCGTCGACGGGCGCGAGTCCTTCCGCGGGCAGCCGTTGCTGGAGCCACGCGAGATGCGCGATGGGATGAACGCGGGCGAGATCAGCGTCTCCCACTGCCTGTGGCGCCGGCGGCCGGATCAGGTCGTCGGCGAGACCACTGGCCTCGAGACGCTCGATGATGACGGCGGTCCGCTGCGGACACTCGGGATGCCGGGACTGCATGCGATGCAGGGCATCGTCCGGGTGTTGCAGGAGGGCTGTGCGCATCGGGAACGCTCCTTCGAATCGGAGCGGTCAATATACTGACCTGAGCCCGAAGCTCACAGTGCTGTGAATTTCAGCTGCACACCGCGACAGCGATGCCTGGACAGTCCTCCTCAGCGGGACCGGACGTCAGGCTCCAAAGCAGTCTTGTTGGCCAGCACTTCACCGAATGCTTCGGCCGTCATCGGCTTGCCAACGAGATAGCCCTGGATTTCGTCGCAGCCGACTTCGGTCAGGAAACGCAGCTGTTCCATGGCATCGACGCCCTCGGCGACGACGCGCAGATCGAGGGCGTGACCCATGGCGATGATGGCGCGGACGATGGCGCAGTCGTCCTCGGAGTCCGGCAGACCGGTGATGAACGTGCGATCGATCTTCAAGGCATGGACCGGGAAGTGGCGCAGATAGGCCAGGGCGGAATAGCCGGTGCCGAAGTCGTCCACCGACAGGCCGACACCGAGCTCGTTGATGGATGCAAACAGCTCCCGGTGGGCCACCACGTTGGCCACGAAGACGCCCTCGGTCAGCTCGAGTTCGAGCAGTTCGCCAGGCAGGCCATGGGTCTTCAGCAGGCCGCTCAACTGCCCGCTGAAGTCGCCCCTGCGGAATTGGCCGGCGGAGACATTGACAGCGAGACGTACGGCGTGACCTGCGTCCATCCAGTGGCGGCCGGCGCGGATCGCCTCCTCGAGGACCCAGCCGCCGATACGGGTGATGGCGCCGGTACTTTCAGCCACCGGAATGAACTGATCCGGACTCACCGCACCGAAGTCGGGTGAGTGCCAGCGCAGCAGGACTTCGGCCCCGGCGATCCTCCTGCTCTCGAGATCGAATCTTGGCTGGTAGCGGACGTCGAACTCCTCGCGTGCGATGGCGCCGGGCAGCGCCTGCTCCATCAGCACCCGCCGGCGGGAGATGACCTCCAGGCTCTCGTCATACACCCTGAAGTCGTGGCCGCCGGCATCGCGGACCTGATTCAGGGCGGCGCGGGCCTGTTCGAGCAGTTGGCGGGGCTCCTGGCTGCTGCGGGGGAAGATGGCAATGCCCAGGCTGGCACTGGAGCCCTCGGTGATGCCGTCGGCGGCTGCCAGGGACTCCAGAATGCGGCTGGCGGTCAGGGCGAGGTCGCTCAGGTCAGCCGAGCATTCCAGCAGGAGCAGGAACTCCTCGCCCTGGCTCCGGGCGACGAGATCCGAGCGCCGCAGGAGGGATCGCAGTCGCTGCGCGGACTGCTCGAGGAGGGTTTCGGCGGCCTTCTGACCCTCCCTGCGCGCGCGGTCCTGAAAATCATCGAGCTGCAGCGACACCACCGCCATGCAGCGGCCATGGCGCTCGGCCGTGTGCAGAGCCATGTCCAGCTGGCGTTCGAAGAGACTGGCGTTGGGTAGGCCCGTGAGCAGGTCATGCTGGGCCAGGTACTCGAGCCGGCTCTCCAGCGCCTGGGTGCGGGTGCACAGACGCAGACTGCGCTCGAGCAGCAGGGGTGTGAGCTCCTGTGCTGGCAGATATTCATCGGCGCCGGCTGCGAGCAGCCTTTCCACCGCATCCGGTTGGGCCGCATCCGGTTGGGCCGCATCCGGTTGGACCGCATCCGGTTGGGCCGTGGTGGTGACGACGAGTATCGGCGTCAGCATGTCGCGTTCGCGGAGCTGTTGCAGCAACGCCTCCATCTCGGCTGCATCGCAATCGAGAAGCAGGGCATCGGCACGGCCTGCGCTGAGTGCGGCCAGGAAATCTTCCGTTCGCAGCACCACTTCGGTGTGCCAGGTCGCGCCATCCGTCGTCAGCCGTGCCAGCCCGGTGCCGCAGGCTTCAAGGCGCTGCTGCGCCGCGGCTGTGTCGGCCAGGGCGAGCAGGTGCAGGCGTATGGGCTGATCGGCAAAGTTCACCCGACCTCCGCGGTGAGGGGTTGCAGGGTCAGCGCGCGATGATCGGCGCTGATACGAAAGTAGGGTTGCAGTGGGCTCAGACCCGGGTGGCCCCTTGCCGGTTCACCGTTGAGTCGCTGGACCACGAGCTGCTGCCGGCGCCCCGGGCGCCATGCCAGGGAATCGCTCAAGGCAGCGAGTGCGCCGGCGAAAAGTTCGGTGGCCGGCTCCGGATCGATGGCCAGTTCCCCGGTGCCGCGACAGAAGGTCAACAGGACCCGCCCGGCACCGAGGACGAGCTCGTTGCCGGAGCGTGCAGCAGGCAGCGGTAAACCGGGCAGGAGCAGACCGAGGCCGCAGGGAGAGGCCGGATCCTGGGCATGGATCCAGCGCGGGGGCGCCACGCCGGACTGCCAGCCGCGGATGGACTCGAGGGCTTCGGGCAGGGCGAATTGAGGGCCGCCCAGGTCTTCGAGGAACCAGCCGCCGATCACCTCGCCGCTCAGCTCCAGCCAGCGCAGGGCCCGGAACACGGGAAAGAAAGTCATGCCACGAGCTTCGCGCCGGCAGATCTCCGGACAGACGACGCCATAGCGGTCGAGCAGCATGCGGGCGCGCGTTCGGGCCTGCTCCAGGGTGTCGAGGCCATCGCCGGGGGGCGCTTCTGGCAGGGCCGCGAAGTGGCCCGGATAGCCGCGGACACGGGCCTGCAGGCGCTGCCGCAGGCCCCGCCGCGAGCGGTTGGGTGAGGGTGCAGCGTCGGCCTGGGACAGGGCGGGAAGGCTGTACTTCGAAGCCATGCCGCGTCGCAGTGCCTCGAAGCCGTCGAGGGTGAGCTCTCCTCGCCAGATGCCCTGCCACAGCACTTCTGCGGCGCGACGGGGATCATCGCCACAGGCCTCGACAATGCTCGAGAAAGGCAGCCGTGCGCCGGCGGGCAGTGACAGCGCTGCGGGCAGCCCGGGTGGCCCTTCGGGTTCATGGGTGCTCTCGACGGTTGCAGCCAGTGCGTCTGCCGCAGCCTGCAGCTTCAGGGCCGCGACTTCTTCCGGCAACGCGAAGCCGATGCGGCCGACTCCGTGGCCGTACAGGAGGAGATCGCCGCTGGCGAGAAGCCGGTCGAGCTCTGCCGGGTGCTGGCCGCCCAGTCTTGCCGGCAGCACGAAGTTTTCCCAGCGTTCCGCTGGCAGTGGGAGGCCGCGCAGAGGTTCGAGGGCTTCGAGCATGTCCGCGGCGGTGCCGACACGCTGCCAATCGAGCAGGTAATCGGCCACTTCGCTGCCGGGAAGCGGGTCGAGATGGCGCCGGCGGGCCCGCTGCTGGCGCAGCATGACCTCGAAGTGGCTGCGGAGGCACAGGTACTGCCCGTCGTCGCCGGCGAGGAGCTCGCCGCGAATGAGCTGGCCCGTACCGAGCAGGGTCTCGACGTCCTCGCGGAGGCTGTCAGCCGGGCCCGGCCAGGCTTGGATCATCTGCGCCATGGTGAGGGGCCGCTGGGCACTGAGCCAGGCCTGAAGCCATTCCAGCCGGATGGCGGTGTCGATGACTGGCTCCGCTTCGGCCGGGCTCGGCGGCACCGCGATGGAGGCGTGCAGCTCCGGTGCGATGGCCTCGAGCACCGCAGCATCCTTGGCCAGCGTGATCCAACTGCCGCGTTCGTGTTCGAGCCGAACCCAGGACGACTGCGCCTTTGTCCAAGCGTCGGCTGGCAGGTGAGGCTCGAGGTCTGTCAGCTCGCCGGCTTCGAGCAGGCGTCGTTCACCGATCCAGTCCAGCAGGTCGAGGGCATCGGTGGGCGCCCAGCCCGGTTCCAGCCGCCGTCGCCGTCGCCAGAACAGATCGATGGTGGCCGCATCCAGGCGGGGGCGCCGCTCGCTGTCGTCGAGCAGATCGTCGAGGAGCGTCGGGCGGGTACTGTCGCCGGCCTGCCTGGGCTGGTCGTCGGCGTACATGTAGCGGTTGATCTGCGTCCGGGCGAGCTGGGCGGCGAAGGGAGAGGGGCTCGACGTCTCGCAGACCGTGACCTTGATGATGCCGTCGCTGAGTTCATCGAGCAGCGCCCGGAGCTCGGGCAGTTCGAATTCGTCTTCGAGGCAGGTCCGCCAGGTCTCGATCAGGACCGGGAAGTCCGGCTCGTGCTGCAGACGGCCGAGCAGACGCTGGGATTGCAGGCGATTCATCCACAGGGGCTGACGTTCTCCCGGGCGGCGCCGCGGCAGCAGCAGGGCCCGACCCGCGCATTCGCGGAAGCGGGCACCGAAGAACCCGCTGCCGGTCAGGCGCCGCTCGAGCAGGGCGTCCACATTGCTCGAGGTCACCATCGAGAGCACCTCGAGTGGATCGAGATCCGCCTCGAGCTGGATCACCAGGGCATCGTTGCCAGCGTGAATGTCGGCCTGGTCGCCGAAGCGATCACTCAAGGCGGTCTCCAGAGCCAGGGCCCAGGGCCGGTTGATGCGCGCTCCGGCCAGGGTATGGAACAGCAGTTGGCCGGCGCTGCTCGGGGTGCCGCCGGGACCGGCCCGGACTTTTTCCGCCAGCAGGTGCCGGCGATGGGGTAGCGGGGCGGCGGTGTGCCGCCTCTGTTTCATCAGGTACTCCACCAGGGTCGCTCTGGCCCTGGCGTCCAGGGGTGTCAACTCCGGGCCCTGGCCAAGATCCGTGTCGCCGCCTGCCAGGGCGGTCTCCCAGCCTTCGAGGAGCCCTTTCAGACGTGTCGAGAGATGGCTGCCGCGCTCGCGCTCCTCCGAGCGCCAGAATGGCGGCGCATGGCTGGCTTCCGGCGCGGGCAGGACGAAGACGTCGTTGTGGGTGACGCGCTGCACCCGCCACTGCTGAGAGCCCAGGCTGAAGGCCCGTCCGGGACCGTTCTCCCAGACAAACTCCTCATCGAGTTCGCCGATGCGGACCTGACTGTGGGCGTGGCGAAGCTGGAAGTAGCCGCGATCGGGAATCATGCCGCCGCTGGCGTAGAAGGCCAGCGCTGCGCCGCGGCCGGCCACCAACCGTCCGCTGTCCGGGTCGAGGTGGATGCGCGGTCGAAGCTCCCGAATCCGACTGCCGGCGTGACGCCCTGCAAGCATGTCCACCACCGTGTCGAAGGCCTTCCTGGACAGGTTGCGGTAGGGCGTGGCGCGGCAGACCTCGGCGTACAGTTCTGCCGCAGTCCGCGGTGCGGCCAGCAGCGAGGCGATGATGATCTGGGCCAGGACATCGAGGCAGTCCGCAAGCGGTTCGATGGCCTCGATGTCGCCCGAGGCAGCGCCATGCAGCGCCGCAGTCGCTTCCAGCAGGTCATGGGGATGGGTGGGATGCAGCACCGCCCGCGATGTCGCACCGACGCTGTGGCCGGCGCGACCGATGCGCTGCAGGGCGCTGGTCACCGTCGGTGGGCTCTGCACCAGGACGACCTCGTCGAGGCTGCCGATGTCGATGCCCATCTCCAGGGAACTGGTGGCGACGATGGCCCGCAGCCGTCCCTCCTTGAGGCGCTGCTCCACCGTCATCCGCAGTTCCCGCGCCAGGGAACCATGGTGGGCCCAGGCCAGGGTGCTGCCGGCATGATCGTTGATGCGATACGCCAGCTTCTCGGCCATCTGCCTGCTGTTGCAGAACACCAGGGTGGACCGGTTTCGTTCGCAGCCGGAGGCCACGGCGCGGGCAATGGGGGAGAGGGCATCGAGGCCGCCGTCCTCCGGCAGTGGATCCGGTGCGAGCGCTTCGATGCGCAGATCGAGCCGTGGTCGTTCGCTGCTGCTGACGATGCGCACCGGGCGTGGGTGAGCGCCCGGTGCGCCGTCCGTGTCAGCGGGGTAGCCGCCGATCCAGCGCGCGATCAACTCGAGGGGCCGGACCGTCGCTGACAGCGCCACACGCTGGTATTCACCGGCCAGATCCACCAGCCGCTCGGCGGCGGCAGCCAGCCACACGCCGCGGCGATTGCCGGCGATGGCGTGGACTTCATCGGTGATCAGGGTCCTCACGCCGGTGAGCATCTGGCGTCCGGACTTCGACGCCAGCAACAGGTTCAGACTCTCCGGCGTGGTGATGAGGATCTCCGGTGGCTGGCGCGCCATGCGCTGGCGCTCGGCGGCCGGGGTGTCGCCGCTGCGGGTGGCGACGTGGATCTCCGGGCAGAAGAGCCCGAGCTGCCTGAAGCGCTGCTCGAGCTGCGTCAACGGCAACAGGAGGTTGCGGCGAATGTCGTTGTTCAGGGCTTTCAATGGCGAGACGTAGAGCACGCGGATGGTGCCGGCGGGCCAGGCCCCGGTGAGCAGACGGTCGAGGGCCCAGAGGAAGGCGCAGAGGGTCTTGCCAGAGCCGGTGGGAGCGCTGGCCAGCACATGGGCGCCACTGGCGATCAGCGGCCAGACTTCGCGCTGAATGGTCGTGGGCACGCCGTGTTCGCTGCCCATCCAGGCGGCGATTTCGGGATGGAAGGCGGCCAGCGGATTCGGCTTCACGACACTTGAAGTTGCCTGCTGAGGATCGAGTCCCGATGATACACGGCGTGCGGCGGGGCCATCCGGGCCGTCCGACACGAAAGGGAGAGAGCATGAAGCGTATCGAAGGAGCTGTGGTCATCACGGGTGGCGGCGCCGGCATCGGTCGCGAAGCGGCGTTGGGATTCGCCGGGCTGGGGGCCTTTGTGGTGGTGGCGGGGCGCACGCTCGGTCGTCTGGAGGAGACCGTGCAAGCCATTGAAGCGGCGGGTGGCCGCGGTTGCGCAGTGGCTGCTGATTGCGCCACCGAAGAGGGAGCGGATGCGGTGCTCACGGCGGCCGAACAGTTCGGCAAAGTGTCCGTTCTCGTGAACAACGCTGGTGTGGGCTACAGTTTCGAGGCCACCCGCCCGGGTTCCATGGCGGCGCTGGTGGATACGACGCCTGAGAACTGGCACGAGGTCATGCGCATCAACCTCGACTCGGCCTACTTCATGTGCCGACGGGTGCTGCCGGGCATGATTGCGGCAGGTGGCGGCGCCATCGTCAATGTGTCCAGCGCCGGGGGCACCCAGGGCATGGCGGATGCCCACGCCTATGCCACGTCCAAGGCCGGCATGATCAACCTCACCCGGTCTCTGGCGCGGACCTACGGGCCCAACGGTGTTCGCGCCAACGTCCTCGCCCCCGGTTTCGTCGCCACGGACATGGTGGCGGGCGTCCTGGAAAGCGAGGCGAATCCCTTCGCGGATGACGCCATGCGCTTCGCCGTCTGCCCGCTCGGGCGACCCGGTGAACCCGAAGAGATGGCCGAGGCGATCCTGTTCCTGGCCTGCAACGGCTACGCCAACGGCGCCGTGCTGGTGCTCGACGGGGGTTCCACCTGTTGATCCGACCCGGGTG
>JAFIFL010000338.1 GCA_020832055.1 Gammaproteobacteria bacterium | reverse complement strand
CACCGAGATAAGGCGCCAGCGTACGGCGAACTCGGTCCGAAGGAGGGGATGGACCCAATCCATCGACGTTCGCCGAGGCTTGCATAGGGTTTGCTTAGAGCGATGCTTTTGCGGGTGAAATGGCGGCGCTAAGCGCAAAATGCGAGGCTATTTTGGGGAAAACCGTCTGTAAATCATGAGTTTGCCGTGGTCTGACCCCAGAGGGTCGGAGACGCTGATGCGCTATGGGGCTGTTTGAGCGGCTACTACGATGACATCAGGTCCTTTCGGAGCGCCGATTGAATCTCAGCCAAGTCATCCTGTTCGGCTTGTTGGGTCTTATACAGATCCCACCTCATTTGCAGGTTCAGCCAGAAATCGGCGGAGACGCCAAAAAATCGAGCCAAGCGAAGTGACGTGCTGGGTGTAATGCCACGCTTCTGATTCACCAACTCGTTCACCCGTTGATAAGGTACATGAATGGCATCTGCCAGTTCACGCTGTGTAATGTGCATTGGACGCAGAAACTCTTCTACCAGCATTTCGCCGGGATGAGTGGGCTGCCTATGCGTAGGAATACGGATCATGATGCACCTTTAGTGATAGTCAGCGAGCTCGACTTCGTCGGGCCCAGCATCAGTCCATTTGAAGCAGATCCTGTACTGCTCGTTCACGCGAATACTGTGCTGTCCCTTTCGGTCACCAGACAGAGCTTCCAGGCGGTTGCCTGGAGGGACCCTGAGCTCATCCCGGCTGATGACAGAATCCAGCAATTCGAGTTTTCTTGACGCCATTCGCCAGAAGGACTGCGGACATGTCTTGCGGGCGGCCTTGGAGGCTACGCCGTTGAAGATATCTTCCGTGCCTTTGTCCTTGAATCGAATGATCATGTTATCACGGTAGCACGGTGGTCATGCTACGCCGATTCCGCCAGCCAGCGCCCGGGTGAGCACCGACGCGGAGACTTCCCTGCATCCGCTCGTGTTCTGTCCGGCCCACAAGGGCGAGAACTCACCGCTGCCAAGGTTTTCAGCTTTCGCGCGCAAGGGCGCTATGGCTGTCGCCGCCAGGGGAAACACCGGAGCGGCGCTGCTCATGGGACCGAGTTCGCGCATCAGCCGGTTGACGATGCCCCGCGCCGGGCGCCCGGTGAACAGGTTCGTCAGCGCCGTGACGCGGGCGGCGTCGCTTTTCAGGGCCTCGCGATGCACGACACTCGTGGTGGCTTCCCTGCACAACAGATAAGCGGTGCCGACCTGCACGCCGGCAGCACCGAGCGCCATGGCCGCCGCGACACCCTTGGCGTCGGCGATGCCGCCCGCAGCGATCACCGGAATCTTCACCGCCTGCACGATCTGAGGCACCAACGCGAAGGTGCCGGCCTGCGCGTTGAGGTCGTCCGACAGAAAGTGACCGCGATGCCCTCCCGCTTCGATGCCCTGGGCGATGATGGCATCGACACCATGGGCCTGAAGCCATAGCGCCTCGTCGACCGTCGTGGCCGAGGACAGGATCTTCGCGCCCCAGTGTCTTACCCGCGCCAGCAGGTCAGGTTCCGGCAGCCCAAAGTGAAAACTGACGACGGCGGGTTCGAACGCCTCCAGCACCTCGACGGCCTCAATGCGGAAGGGCAGGCGCTGCGGACCGGCGGGAATGGTGTCCGGATCGATGCCGAACTCGGCGAAGTAGGGCGCCAGCGCTTTCCGCCAGATGGCTTCGCGTTCGGCGTCGGCCTCGGGCTGCGTGTGGCAGAAGAAGTTGACGTTGAACGGTTTGCTGGTCTGCGCGGTGATCGTCTCCAGTTCCCGGCGCATGGCGTCCGGGCTGAGCATGGCGCAGGGGAGGGAACCGAGACCGCCTGCGTTGGAGACCGCGATGGCGAGCGCGCTGCCTTGGACGCCAGCCATGGGGGCCTGGATGATTGGGAGGTCTGTCCCGAGGAGTTGCTGCAAGGTCATCTGGTGAGGTCCTGTGGGTACCGCAGCCGACACCTCCAACGTCGGCAGCCCCGACGTTTCCGTCACCCTGTGCTTCTGCCCATCAGGCAGCCAGGATGGGATGGTCGAGCTGTCGCGCTGCGTACAGGAGGCAGGCAGTAATGTCTTCCGGCTCCAGATAGGGGTATTCCGAGAGAATCTCCTCCGGAGTCTCGCCCGCCGCCAAGAGTTCCAATACGTCGATCACCCGCATGCGCAGTCCGCGCACACAAGGCCTACCGCCGCACTTCTCCGGCTCTACTTTGATTCGGCCCAGAAGGTCAGTCTGGCTCATGGCGTTTTCCCGGCAGCCTGTCGCGCTTCCCAGTTTAAACGATACGCGGCTCCCAGGCTGGTGGTCCAGGGGGCCGCTGAGGAGCCGTGCCGCCTTCCCAGCTTTCATCTCTGCAATCGATTCCAGCAGCTTCTTGCCGACCTGCTCACCGGTGAGTTTGCGTTCCGCATTCGACTTGTCATCCACCTTCAATGGCCTCGCGATGCGATTGAGCAGGTATGCGGGAATGAGTACGTGCTACGCAGCATCGAGGGGGCGAATCCGCGCCACCTCTTTCCGGATGGGCTGGGTCGCGTCCCAAAGGTCAATGGCCCGCTGGGCGTTCAACCAGAACTCCGGCGAATTGCCAAAGAGGCGGGCGAACCTGCAAGTGGGAAGGTGGCTGCACGTGCGACGGCAGTCTCTACAGCCGCGGAAAACCGTGCGCCAAGTCCCTGTGCTTGGTCATTGTAGTAGACAACTTCAGCAATGAATTCACGGCGCGCCGGCGCGATGAATCGAACGCGTTTCACTTCAAGATGTGGCGGGCTTCGGCAAAGACTTCGTCGGCGGAGTAAGACGGCACTTCGCCGCGGTCGAATGCCGCAATCCGCTGTTCGATTTCCTCTTCCCAAGCCGCTTCGATTCGGGCCAGCGGCGAGTGCAAGGACTCCAGTAGTGACTCCGCGAGCTTGGCTTGCTCCTCTGCCGCCAGAGCATGAGCCTGTTCTTCAATGTCCTTCAAGGAAGCTGGCATGTCTTACCTCCGCTCTGAACTCAAAGTCTACGCTCGCTCGTGTTTGCTGTCTTGGACGGGTGCCGGCCTGAATGGGACACGTCATCGTGAGCGCCAATGCCGGCTTCTTGTGC
>JAFIFL010000337.1 GCA_020832055.1 Gammaproteobacteria bacterium | reverse complement strand
ATGCCGCGTCCGGCGGATCGTTTGTTGTTCGCGACAGCGTGAACAGGCGTTCCTGGCATACGCCCACTATCCCGAAACAGGAGGCCACCCGTGGCTGAATACGACTATGACCTGTTCGTAATCGGTGCTGGCTCCGGCGGGGTCCGGGCCAGCCGCATGGCTGCGAGCTACGGCGCCCGGGTGGGCATTGCCGAGGAGCGCTATCTCGGCGGGACCTGCGTCAACGTAGGCTGCGTGCCGAAGAAACTGTTCGTCTACGCCTCCCATTACCGGGAGGACTTTCACGATGCCGAGGGCTATGGCTTCGAACCGGTGACCCCCGGCTTCGACTGGCAGCGGCTGCGCGACAACAAGGATGCCGAGATCAAGCGTCTCAACGGCGTCTACGGCGGCTTGCTCGACGGCGCCGGCGTCACCCTGCACGACGGCCGCGCGCGGCTGCTCGATGCCCACACGGTGGCCATCGGTGACACCACGGTCCGGTCCCGCTACGTGCTCATCGCCACCGGCAGCTGGCCCTTCGTGCCGGACCTGCCGGGCGCGGAGCTGGCGGTGACATCCAACGAGATGTTCCACCTCGACGCGCTGCCCAAGCAGGCGGTGGTCGTGGGCGGCGGCTACATCGCGGTGGAGTTCGCCGGCATTCTCGCCGGTCTCGGTGTGGACACCACGCTGATCTATCGCGGCAGCCTGTTCCTGCGCGGCTTCGACGATGGCATCCGCAGCTTCGTCGCCGACGAGATCCGCAAGAAGGGCGTCAAGCTGCAGTTCGACACCGACGTCACCCGCATCGAAGCGCTGCCGGACGGGCAGCGGCGATTGCATCTGAAGGGCGCTGCGGCGAGCACACTGGATACCGGCTTGGTATTATATGCCACGGGCAGGCGGCCGCTGGTGGACGACCTGGGGCTGGACGCCGCCGGCGTGGAGCTCGATGAGCGGGGTGCGATCCGCGTGGACGACGCCTTCCGGACGTCGGTGCCGAACATCCTGGCCCTGGGTGATGTCATCGACCGCTACCAGCTCACGCCGGTGGCGCTGGCCGAAGGCATGGCGGTGGCCCGGGCGCTGTTTCGCGATGAGCCGGTGAAGATGGATTACGAGGCCATTCCCACGGCCGTGTTCTGCCAGCCCAACATCGGTACGGTGGGGCCGACGGAGGCCGAGGCGCGGCAACGGTATGGTCACATCAAGGTGTTCGAATCCCAGTTCCGGCCCATGAAGCACACCATGACCGGGGCTGCGGAACGCACCTTGATGAAGCTGATCGTCTCTGCCGCCGATGACCGGGTGGTGGCGGCCCACATGGTGGGTCCGGACGCCGGCGAGATCATTCAGGGGCTGGCGGTGGCCATCAAGGCCGGCGCCACCAAGGCCCACTTCGACGCCACGGTGGGCATCCATCCCACGGCGGCGGAGGAATTCGTCACCATGCGCGAGCCGGTGCGCAGCTGATTTCAGAGCAGTAGGGAAGTCCTGATGACCGCAGTATCCAAGAAGCGTAAGTCACTGGTGGTACCCCTGGCCCTGCTGGCCGCCATGGCCCTGTTCTGGGTCGCGATGCAGCTGTTTCCGCTGCCCGAGGAGGTCCCCGAGACCGCACCGCTCACCGAGCGCGACGCCGCGTACTGGCGCGAGCGGGGGCGGGCGGCCGTGGAGGGCCTGGGCCAGCCTTCGCCGCCACCGCCGGCGCGCAACGTCATCCTGTTCCTGGGCGATGGCATGGGGGTGTCCACCGTGACGGCGGCCCGCATCCTGGCCGGCCAGCTCGCGGGCGGGTCGGGGGAGGAGCATCAGCTGTACATGGAGACCCTGCCGCGAACCGGACTGGCGAAGGTCTACAACGTCAATCAGCAGGTGCCCGATTCCGCCGGCACCATGAGCGCCATCATGACCGGCGTGAAGACCCATGCCGGCGTCATCAGCCTCGACGGCCGCGCTCGCCGCGGTGACTGCGAGAGCAGCATGGGGGCCGAAGTGCCCACCCTGCTGCAGCAGGCGGCTGCGGCCGGCCTGGGCACCGGGGTGGTGACCACCACCACCGTCACTCATGCCACACCGGCTGCCACCTATGCCCATGCCCCCGAGCGCCACTGGGAAGTGGATTCCGCGATGCCGGAAGCGGCCATCGAGGCCGGCTGTACGGACATTGCCAGCCAGCTGATTGCCTTCGCGGCCGAAGGTGGCCTCGATGTGGTGCTGGGCGGCGGGCGCAGCATGTTCATGCCCGCCGGCGCGACCGACCCGGAATACGATCACCGCGAGGGCCGGCGCGCGGACGGACGCGATCTGGTGGCGGAGTGGCTCAAGCTCGGCCGCAACAGCGCCTATGTCTGGAATCAGGCCCAGTTCGATGCCTTGGCCCCCGATGCCATGCCGGTGCTGGGCCTGTTCGAGCCTTCCCACATGCAGTTCGAGGTGGATCGCGCCAATGATGGCGCCGGCGAGCCGTCGCTGGCGGAAATGACGGGTTTCGCCATCGAGCGGCTGGCCCGCAATCCCAATGGTTACTTCCTGATGGTGGAGGGCGGCCGCATCGACCACGGCCATCACGCCAACAACGCCTGGCGCGCCCTGACCGACACCATCGCCATGGACGACGCCATCCGCGTGGCCAGCGCCATGACCTCCGCTGAGGACACGCTGATCCTGGTGACGGCCGACCACTCCCACCCGCTGACCTTCGCCGGCTACGCCACCCGCGGCAACCCGATTCTGGGGCTGGTCCGGGGCAATGACAGTTCAGGCGTCCCCAGCGACGAACTCAGCCTGGACCGCTTCGGCCTGCCCTATCAGACCCTCGGCTACGCCACCGGTCCCGGCCACCACGGCCTGACCAATACCCAGGAAGCCGGCCCCAAGCGCGTTCCCCACCGCTTCGAGACCATCGGCCCCCACCCGGACGGCCGCGCCGACCTCACCGGCGTCGACGTCACCGATCCCGCCATCCTGCAGGAATCCCGCGTGCCACTGTCATCCGGCGCCCACTCCGGCGAAGACGTCCCCGTCTTCGCCCGCGGCCCCGGCGCCGACCTCGTCAGCGGCGTCTACGAACAGAACGTCCTCTACTTCATCATGCGCAAAGCCCTGTCCGACCGCCTCGGCGACCCCGACTGAACCCGAGGCCCCC
>JAFIFL010000336.1 GCA_020832055.1 Gammaproteobacteria bacterium | reverse complement strand
GCTTCGCGGCGCACTGCGTGCGACGCATTTCGTTCCGGACGAAATGCGCCCACAATAGCGTGTCGCTCGAAGCTGGCGTTGCCTCGCTTGTGGGAAGGCCCTGATCGCACAGCGATTGGGCCGATCTCGAGGCCCTCTGCCGAAGCAGGCGCCGCTGCCTCACTGAGCGTTGTCGCGATCGGCGCATTTCGCTGCGCGAAATAGCGCTCGGTTGCGCGCCATCCCTGGCGCGCCCCGCTTCGCGGCGCACTGCGTGCGACGCATTTCGTTCCGGACGAAATGCGCCCACAGGCGTGTCGCTCGAAGCTGGCGGTGCCTCGCTTGTGGGAAGGCCCTAATCGCACAGCGATTGGGCCGATCTCGAGGCGTTCTCCCGAAGCTGACGCCGTTGCCTTCGCTGGCCGCGGTCCAGATCGCGGCTTGTCACAATGGCGGGCGCCAGGTGCGTGCCTACAGCCCCAGCACCGCCGTGGCGATCATGAAGTAGACGATCAATCCGCTGGCGTCGACGATGGTGGTCACGAAGGGCGCGCTGATCACGGCCGGATCGACGTTGACCATGCGCGCAAGCAGCGGCATGAGCGAGCCTACCAGCGCCGCCAGGGTGCAGATGGCCACCAGGGTCAGGGAAACGACCAGGGCGATGTCCTTGTCGAACACGGCCCAGACGATGAAGTAGGCGAGGATGGCCAGGCTGCTGCCGAGCAGCAGTCCAACGCCTGATTCCCGCATGCCGACCCGGACGATGTCGCCGGTTCGCACATCGTCCACCGCCAGGGCGCGGACGATGGTCGTGGCGGACTGGGCGCCGGCATTGCCACCAATGCCGATCAGCAGGGGAATGAACAGGGCCAGCGTGACCACCTGCTCGAGGGTGGCTTCGAAGGCCGTGAGCACGTTCACGGTCAGGGTGGCGGCGATGGCGAGCATGGACAGCCAGACGATGCGGCTTCTCACCAGCTGCAGGCTGGACACCGCAAAGTAGGGCTTGCCGAGTGGGGCCACGGCCGACGCCCGGGCAATATCCTCGGTCTCCTCGCGCTGGATGATGTCCATGGCGTCGTCGACGGTGACGATGCCCACCAGGGTGTCGTCATCCTCCACCACGGACACCGCAATGCTGTCGGCCGACTGGATGTAGCGGGCCACCTCCTCCTGATCGTCCCGCACCGAAAAGGAGTCCGACTTCAGGTATTCCAGATCCTCGACACGGCTGGTCATGTCGGCCATGACCAGTGATTCGAGCTCGATGGACCCGAGCAGGTGACCGCTGTCGTCGACGATGGGCAGGAAGTAGATGGTCTCCACGTCATCGCCTTCGCTGCGGACCAGCGCCAGCGCTTCGGCCACGGTCATGTCCGCGCGCAGGGCGAGGAAGTTCGGGCTCATGATGCGGCCTGCCGACTCGGCCGGGTAATCGAGCAGCAGGGCGGTGGCGGTCCGGTCTTTCGGGCTCAGAATATCGAGGAAGGTCTTGACCTGCTCCGGTTGGAACTCTTCGAGCAGTCGCGCCTGGTCGTCGGGCTCGAGTTCCTCGAACAGGGCGAAGGCCTCGCCACTGTCCATGGCCGTCAGCATCTGCGCCTGAATGGCCGGTTCCAGGTAGTCGAAGATCTCTGCAGCCCGATCGGGTGACAGCCGGCGGAAGATCTCGGTGCGCGGTTCGACATCGAGGTGATCGAGCTCCGCAGCGATGGTCACCTCGTCGGTGTCCCGCAGCCATTGTTCGAGTTCGAGCGCGGGCTCCGGTGGTGCCGTCGTTGCTTTGCTCATGCGTGGATTCCCTTGGTCAGGCTTCCAGATCCCGCTTCAGGGCAAGATGGTTCAACAGATCGGCGAGGGTCACGATACCGAGTACGCGGTCACCATCAGCTACGATGATCTGGCCACTGCGGCTGCGTTGCATCTTGTCGAGTACTTGCTGGGCATCGTCATCCGGATGGGCGAGTTGGTCTGGTTCCAGCGGCGTCATGATGCGGCGCAGGGTCTGTTGCGTCCAATCCTCCCGCGCAATCTGCTTGACGTCCCGGGTGCGTACGCGGCCGATCAGGCGACCATGATCGGTCACCGGATAGGCGCTGTAGTGATCGCGATAGGCGTGATCCTCGATGAAGCTCGCGAGATCGAGGTCCGGTGAGACGCTGACCGGGTGCTCCGCCATGAAGCGGCGGATGGGTGTACCTTCGAAGGTCACGCGCAGGGCGGTCTGCTCATAGGCGGCACGCGCCACGCCGATGACGAAGATGCCGATGAGGATCCACCACAGGCCGCCCAGGGCGCCGACGCTGAGCAGGGTCCAGAAACCGATCAGCACCAGGGCGAGGCCGAAGCCCTGGCCCATGCGGGAAGCCGTCAAGGTCGCGGACAGCAGATCGCCGCGCCGGTGCCAGAGCCAGGCACGCAGCACCCGACCGCCATCCAGCGGGAATCCGGGGAACAGGTTGAACACGGCCAGAATCAGGTTGATCAGGGACAGGTAGCCGAACAGCGCTGCCAGATACTCCGGCAGCGGGGTCTGTGCCAGCAGACCGGCGATCAGCCCGAATCCGAGAAACAGTGCGAGACTGGCCAGCGGACCGGCAATGGCCACCTCGAATTCGATGCGAGGTGTAGGTGGCTCCGACGCCATTTCGGCGGCGCCACCGAACAGGAACAGGGTGATGCCGTTGATCTCCATGCCCCTGGCCCGCGCCACCAGGGAGTGGGCGAACTCGTGGAACAGCAGGGAAAAGAACACGCCGAGCATGCCGGTCAGACCCAGCAGCCAATACACCGGCACCGCCAGTCCCGGCAGCCGGGCCGGGAAGAAGCCGGTGGCCAGGGACCAGAACACCAGAACGGCGAGCAGCACCCAGCTGGTGTTGGCCCGGACTTCGAGGCCGAAAAGGGTGAACAGGGCGATTCTTTGACCGAACATCGCAGGCTCCACGCTGGCCATGTAGGGTGAGGATACATCACGGGACGTGAGCTATCGTGACGCTGCTGTCGGCTGGACTTGGCGCAGCCGCCCGCGGCGCTTATGTTGGGCACTACGAGATGGCGGAACAACCGTCTGCAACGATTGCCGAAACTAGTGCCGACGAAACTGCCGACACAACTGCCGACACAACTGCAAGGAGACAGGAGATGGGACTGCGA
>JAFIFL010000335.1 GCA_020832055.1 Gammaproteobacteria bacterium | reverse complement strand
TATCCCTTGCCGAGATCACCCGAATTCGGGTGCCCGCGTCGCGCAGCGTGAAGGTAACGTGGAGACGACGCCCGTGATCCGACACGCCCAAGGCGTGGAGCCTGATCTCGGTGGAACTGTGTTCACTGTCGAGAACCACCAGCAGCGGTTCGTTCAGGAACACCTGCTCAGCTTCTGCCGGCCGGACGCCGTGCTTCTCCTGGCTCTTGCTACGGTTACCTGCATCCCAATCAAAGCCTTGGACCCGCGACCAGTCGATCATATCTGTATATTACCAGCATATACAATCAAGCAGCCAAGCTCACGGCAGAGGACCGAGCACCCGCCCCACGAGGCCTTCGGGGAAACCTCGGCCGGCCAGGAAGCGGGCGCGTCGTGCCCACTCGCCGCGGTCGGCGGCGGCATCGCTGCCGAAGCGCCGCTCGACGACCTGCTGGGCCAGCTCCGGCCACTGGTCGGCGTAGTCTTCGAGCAGGGGCTCGACGGCATCGAAGTCCAAGCCACGCTGACGCAGGTCGGCCCGGATCCGCAGTGGCCCCTGCCCCCGATTGACCCGGCTGCGGATCAGCACCTCGGCATAGCGGGCATCGGATTGCAGGCCGTCTTCAGCCAGGGCATTGAGGGTTTCTTCGATGAGTGCGTCGACAGCGCTGCGGGACGGTTCGGCTTTGTCTTCAGCCTTACCCGAAGCCCTGCGAGCGACCTTCTCCGCAACCCTGCCGCAGTGACGCCGCAGCTTCTCCGCGAGTTCCTGGCGGCTGTGCTCGCGGCGCGCCAGCAGATCCATGGCATAGCGGCGCAGTGCAGACTGTTCGGACGGATCAGCCATGCTCATGCCCTCCCGTCAGCCAGCAGTGGTTTCAGAAGCTTTCTTCTGCCGCTGCCGACGCTTCCACGGAAGCGCCCGCCGCGCCGGCGCCCAGCGGTTCCGGCCGGCCGAGCCCGGGCAGCAGCTGTTCGCGGATACCGGCTTCAATGGTCGCTGCCATCTCCGAATGCTCCGCCAGGAAGTCGGCCGCATTCTTCTTGCCCTGGCCGATTTTGTCGCCCTTGTAGGCGTACCAGGCCCCGGACTTCTCGATGAGTCCCTGCTTGACGCCCAGGTCGATGATCTCACCGAGCCGGAAGATGCCCTTGCCGTAGAGGATCTGGAATTCGGCCTGTTTGAACGGCGGCGCCACCTTGTTCTTGACCACCTTGACCCGGGTTTCGTTGCCGGTGACTTCGTCGCCTTCCTTGACCGCACCGATGCGGCGGATGTCCAGGCGCACCGAAGCGTAGAACTTCAGGGCGTTACCACCAGTGGTGGTCTCGGGGGAGCCGAACATGACGCCGATCTTCATGCGGATCTGGTTGATGAAGATCACCGTGGTGTTGGAATTCTTGATGTTGCCGGTCATCTTGCGCAGGGCCTGACTCATGAGCCGGGCCTGCAGGCCCACGTGGGAGTCGCCCATTTCGCCTTCGATCTCGGCCTTGGGCGTGAGTGCGGCCACGGAGTCCACCACCACCACGTCCACCGCGCCGGACCGGACGATCATGTCGCAGATCTCCAGCGCCTGTTCGCCGGTGTCGGGCTGGGAGACGAGCAGGTCGTCGGTATTGACGCCGAGATGGCCGGCGTAGACCGGATCGAGGGCGTGCTCGGCGTCGATGAAGGCGCAGGTGCCGCCGAGCTTCTGGGCCTCCGCAATGACCTGCAGGGTCAGGGTGGTCTTGCCGGAGGACTCCGGCCCGTAGATCTCCACCACCCTGCCCCTGGGCAGGCCGCCGACACCAAGGGCAATGTCCAGCCCCAGAGAGCCGGTGGAGATCGCCGGCACGTTGACCTGCTGGCGATCACCGAGCCGCATCATGGATCCCTTGCCGAACTGGCGCTCGATCTGGGAAAGCGCGGCACTCAGTGCCTTGTCCTTGTTCGCGTCCTGAGCCATCTGATTGGATCCCCCGTCTGAGCTGGGTGGGCGGTGGCGGCCGTACCGCCAATAACTGGATGCTTGAACAGTACCACGGCATGGCGACCGATGCCAGCCCCGGCGTGTCAGCCAGGGCGGATTCTAGCGTGGGAGATCAACCCCCTGCAGCCGCCGCCGATCGGACCCCGGCCTGTGAGCTCAGTCCGCCAGCAGGACCAGCGCACCCTCGAGACTGCGCAGCACCGCGGCCTGACGCACGGCGTGCCGATCACCGGCAAATGACTCCACCGCGGTGGTCGTGGCGGCACCCCGCTCAGCCCAGGCGAACCAGACGGTTCCGACGGGCTGCAGCACCTCACCGCCACCGGGGCCGGCGATGCCCGTCACGGCCAGCGCGAGATCGGCATCCGTGGCGTCCAGGGCGCCCTCTGCCATGGCCCGGGCCACCGGCTCGCTCACGGCAGTGTGACGGGCCAGCAGGTCGGCAGGGACACCGAGCAGGCGCTGCTTCATGGCTTCCGTGTAGGTCACGAGCCCGGCAACGAACCAGCCCGAACTGCCGGCAATGTCGGTGCAGGCGCTGGCGATGCCGCCGCCGGTGCAGGATTCAGCGGTGACCAGGGTCCAGCTGCGCGCTGCGAGCAGGGCTCCGAGGCGCTCGGCGAGCCGATGCGGGTCGCTGTCCATAGGCATGTTCGAGCCCCTCCTTCCACATGATCCGATGGACGCGGCACGGCGCCCTGTGGGAGCGCGCTATTTCGCGCAGCGAAATGCGCCGATCTCGATGTCATCCAGCGAAGGCGGCGCCCTCAGCTGTGGCAGATCGCCTTCAGATCGGCCCAATCGCTTTGCGATTAGGGCCTTCCCACAAGTTGGCAGCGCGCCCGCTGTGGGAGAGCGCTATTTCGCGCAGCGAAATGCGCCGATCTCGATGTCATCCAGCGAAGGCGGCGCCCTCAGCTGTGGCAGATCGCCTTCAGATCGGCCCAATCGCTTTGCGATTAGGGCCTTCCCACAAGTTGGCAGCGCGCCCGCTGTGGGAGAGCGCTATTTCGCGCAGCGAAATGCGCCGATCTCGATGTCATCCAGCGAAGGCGGCGCCCTCAGCTGTGGCAGATCGCCTTCAGATCGGCCCAATCGCTTTGCGATTAGGGCCTTCCCACAAGTTGGCAGCGCGCCCGCTGTGGGAGAGCGCTATTTCGCGCAGCGAAATGCGCCGATCTCGATGTCATCCAGCGAAGGCGGC
>JAFIFL010000334.1 GCA_020832055.1 Gammaproteobacteria bacterium | reverse complement strand
CCCCTTGTGGGAGAGCGCTATTTCGCACAGCGAAATGCGCCGATCTGCATGACATACAGCGAAGGCAACGACGTCAACTTCGGCAGTGCACCTCGAGATCGGCCCAATCGCTGCGCGATGAGGGCTTCATGACCGGCCGAACAAAGCCGTTGCGCTTCATCCACCGGGTCCAGACGCAGCGGGTACGGGGTCAGACCGGCTCGGCAAGCCGCCCGTCACGGTAGTCGGCCAGCGCCTGCTCGAGTTCCTCCCGGGTATTCATCACGAAGGGTCCGTACTGGGCCACGGGCTCGCCGATGGGCCGGCCGGCAATCAGCAGCAGCCTCGCCCCGTCGGGCCCGGCCTCGAGCGTCACGTGATCGCCGGCACCGAGAATCGCCCCCTCGTGGGCGTCGAGCACTTCGCCCTTGCCGTCGCGGCTGCCACCGATGGCGATCTGCCCTTCGAAGGCGTAGAGAAACGCGTTGTGGCTGCGCGGCACCGGCAGGTCCAGCCGTTCATCGGGACCGAGTCGGACGTCCACGTAGAGCGGGTCGGTGCTCAGGGTATCGGGCTCGCCATTGATCGGACCCGCGACCGCCCTGCCCGCCAGCGTCAGGCGACCGGCCAGCACGCGAATGCGCCCCTGCTCAATCGTCAGCTCGGCAATCGCGTCGGCCTGAATGTCCCGATAGCGAGCCGGTTGCATCTTCTCCGCCGCCGGCAGGTTGATCCAGAGCTGAAAGCCCCGCATCCGGCCCTCGGTCTGCTGGGGCATTTCCGAGTGGATGATGCCGCGACCGGCGGTCATCCACTGCAGCCCACCCGGACCGAGATCGCCCTGGTTACCGAGATGATCCTCGTGACGCATGTGACCATCGAGCATGTAAGTGACAGTTTCGAAGCCACGGTGGGGATGCGGCGGAAATCCGGCCAGATAATCACGGGGATCATCGGAGTAGAACTCGTCTAGCATCAGCAGCGGATCAAGACGCAGGTCCGGTCGGGCGCCGAGACTGCGCCGGAGCTTGACCCCGGCGCCATCGGAAGTGGGAACTGAGGCCACCCGCCGCAGCAGTTTTCTCGTAGCGTTCACGGTCCTGACTCCTTGATGTTCAACACATCGGCCAGCGTGGAATGATCGTATCCCTGTGATTGGGCCATGCCTTGTCGTCGGAGCGGACTTCAGTCCGCGCCCGACGGCGCAGCTGACGCTGGACTCGGCACGTGATCCGGCGGCGTGGTCGAAGCTCACAGGAATTTCACTTCAGACCGCGATGGCATCGATCTCCGCCCGCGCAGTGCCCAGCGCCTGGTCCGCGACATCACCGCTGCGGGCCAACCCTTCGGCGTAAACGAAACGGACATCCTTCATGCCCAGGAAGCCGAGGAAGGTCCGCACCAGCGGCGTCTGGGTATCCATGCCCGTGCCCTCATACTGACCACCGCGGGCCGCGAAGACGTGCACGGGTTTGTCACCGACGAGGCCTTCCGGACCTTTGGCCGTGTAGCGGAACGTGGTGCCCGCCCGGGCCACGTGATCGAAGTAGGCCTTCAGGGTCGACGGCAGACTGAAGTTGTACATGGGCAGACCGAGCACCACGACGTCGGCATCCTTCAGCTCAGCAATCAGTTCGTCCGCTTCCCGTGTGGCTTCCACCTGCTCCGGCGTGCGCTCCTCCGGCTTGGCGAAAAAGCCCTGGAAGCGGGCTGCGGTCAGGTGCGGGACCGGGTTCGCGTCGAGATCGCGCACGATCACCCGACCCTCAGGGTGGGCCTCGCGCCAGCGCGCCACGAAGCGCTCCGCGAGCTGGCTGGACTGGCCCTGGTCGCCAAAAATGCTGGCCTTGATCTGCAGCAATGTCTTCATGAGGCGTTCCTCGTCGATGGTCTGATGGGTCAGGTGCTGTATGGGAAGGCATTAAAACCCTTTCCATTTCGATCAAAAAGCGGAATCATCTGCCTTAACTCATCGATAAAATCGATAGATCATGGCGCGCATCACCCTCGATCAATGGCAGGCTTTCATCGCCGTCGTCGACGCCGGCAGCTATGCAGCCGCCGCGGAGGTGGTCCACAAGACCCAGTCCAGCGTCAGCTATGCCGTCTCCAAGATCGAAAGTGGACTCGGCGTCAGCCTGTTCGAGATTCAGGGCCGCCGGGCCGTTCTGACCCCTGCCGGCGAGATCCTCTGCCGACGGGCGCGGCATCTGGTGGACGAAGCGGCACGGGTCGAGCAGACCGCCGGTCGCCTCGCCGCCGGCTTCGAGGCCGAGCTGCGACTGGCGGTGGAGATCGTGTTCCCCACCTGGCGCCTGCTGGAATGCCTGCAGACCTTCGGCGGGGAGCATCCCGACACCCAGCTGGAACTCTACGAGTCGGTACTCGGCGGCACCGATGAACTGCTGCTCGGTGGCGAGGTCGACCTTGCCGTCTGCACCCACGTCCCGCCGGGCTTTCTCGGGGAACTGCTGATGCCGGTGAAGTTCGTGGCCGTGGCCGCGCCGAACCATCCCCTGCACCAACTCGAACGGGACCTGACCCTGGAAGACCTGCGCCGGCACCGGCACCTGCTGATCCGTGATTCCGGCAGCAGCCGCAGCCGGACCGTCGCCTGGCAGGGCGCCCAGACGCGCTGGACGCTGAGTCACAAGGCCACGTCCATCCGCGCAGCCTGCATGGGCCTGGGATTCGCCTGGTATCCCGAGGAGATCATCCGCGAGGAACTGGCTGGTGGTCAGCTGCTGCCGTTACCGCTGGCCCACGGTGCAGAGCGGGCCGGCGCCCTGTACCTGGTGTTCGCCGATCCGGACGGCGCAGGCCCCTGCGCGTTGCGTCTGGGCGAACTGCTGCGGACAGCGTCACTGCCGTTGCCCCTGACGATCACGCAGAATAACGGCTCCTGATCCTGCCGATGAGACGTCACGATCAAACTCGGCACCACCGAAAGGCTTTACCCATGGGGTTTGTTGCGCTCCACACACGCCAGCAAGGTCAAGTTCGTGCTGGCGGAGAAGGGTCTGCCCTGGGCAGCCGAACGCATCCGTCCCGGCGATCCGGATGCCCTAGTGGAGCAAGGAGGAGGACCGGAATCTGAACGCCATGCAGCAGGGGCGCATACGCCTGCGCGAGCGCCCCGCTTACCTCGCCATCAGCCCAGAGACATCGCTGGAGGATTCAGCCAC
>JAFIFL010000333.1 GCA_020832055.1 Gammaproteobacteria bacterium | reverse complement strand
GCGGGATCGGCCACGTCGAGCACGGCAGAACAGACAGCCACGCCGTGGGCGGATGTCGCCAGCACCGGGGCCACCCGTTCCGGCGTGATGCCGCCAATGGCGAACACCGGCAGGGGGGCGGCGAGGGCGGTCAGCCGCGCGAGACCGTCGAGCCCCAGCGCTGCACGACCGGGCTTGGACGCGCTGGGGAATACGGTGCCCACGATCAGGTAGTCGACGCCTTCGGCGACCGCCCGCCGGACCTCTTCCTCGTCATGGGCGGATCGTCCGATCAGCGGAATACCTTCGCGCGGCACCGCCTCATGCGCCGCCGGCAGGTGCAGACCGATACCGAGTTTCCGGGCCATGGACGGGCGGCTGTTGATGCAGATCCACGGCGCCTTGACGCTCTCGAAACGAACCAGAACAGTTTCGTCATCCATGTTCTTGTCGCGGATTTGCACGAACGGAGCTCCCGCGGTCACAGCCGCTTCGAGCGCACCGGGACGTTCCCGAGGCTCATCGGCGATGAGCAGCAGGCGGGGCAGGTCCATCATCCGCCACCCTCGTCGCGGGTACCGATGCGGCCCTCCCAGGGACTCGAAGCCTCCGCCAGGGTTTTGCGCGGCATCCGCCCGGCTTCGAAGGCCAGACGGCCGGCCTCGATGCCATGCTTCATGGCTGCGGCCATGCGCACCGGGTCCCGAGCACGTGCCACCGCGGTATTCATCAGGACGGCGTCGCAGCCGATTTCCAGGGCGATGGCGGCATCGGATGCCGTACCCACGCCGGCGTCGACGATCACGGGCACCGAGGCCCGCTTGCAGATCAGATCGATGTTGAAGGGATTCTGGATGCCGAGCCCGGAGCCGATGGGCGCACCGAGTGGCATCACCGCCACGCAGCCGAGATCTTCCAGTCTGCGCGCCACGACGGGGTCGTCGTTGGTATAGGGAAACACTTCGAAGCCACGCTCCACCAGGGTGGCCGCCGCTTCCAGCAGGGCCTCCACGTCGGGCAGCAGGGTATCCTCGTCAGCGATCACTTCGAGCTTGATCCGATTGGTTTCCAGGGCTTCCCGGGCCAGTTCCGCCGTGCGCACGGCATCCCGAGCGGTGAAGCAGCCGGCAGTATTGGGCAGCAGCTGGTAGCCCTTGGCGATCAGCACGTCATAGAGATTCTCGGCACCGCTGTCGAAGCCGACGCGACGCACGGATACGGTGACCAGTTCGGTACCGCCAGCTTCCAGGGCGTCGAGCAGAATCTGCCGGCTCGGATAGCGGGCCGTGCCGAGCAGCAGGCGTGAGGACAGGGTCAGGCCGGCCACCTGCCAGGGGGAAGTCGAGGGCATGTCAGCCTCCTTGAACGGCACCGACGATCTCCACTTCATCAAAGGGTGCCAGTTGGGTGTCGGGCCAGTCCCGCCGTGGAACCACCTCGCCATTCACGGCCACGGCCACGCCGCGGGCATCGGGCGCGACGTCAAACTCGGCCAGCAGCAGCATCAGTGCTTCGCCCGGATAGGGGTGGCGTTTGCCGTTGAGGATCAGATAGCTGTCGGTCATGTTGCAGTCTCGAAACGTCGCGGTGAAAAAGGTGCGAGCTCAGCGTGGTCCTGTCCTGCAACCATGGATGCGGCCAGCGCCGCGGCACTGCCGGGAGCGAGCAGGACGCCGTTGCGAAAATGGCCGCCACACAGATAGAGCCCCGAGGTTCCGCTGGCGCCGATGACCGGCAGATGGTCGCGGGTGGCCGGCCGGAAACCCACTGAGACCTCTTCGAATTCGAGCTCCGCGATCTCTGGCACCGCCGCGATGGCATGGCGCAGCAGTTCGTAGGTGGCGCCGGCGCGGGCGCTGGCATCGAAGCCTCGTTCCTCGGAACTCGCGCCGATGATCAGGCGGCCGTCGGCGCGCGGCACCAGATAGACATCCGGCGTTCGGATGACATGATCGAGAATGGGCTCACCGCGAAGGCGCAGCACCTGCCCCCACACCGGACGCATCCCGCAGGCGGGAAGGGCGCCTTGGAAGTCCTTGCCCAGCCAGGCGCCGGTGGCGAGCACCGCGCGCTCGCAAGGCAGGCACTCGGGTTCATCCTTACCCTGCCGGCGGATCCACAGGCCGGCCAGTTGTCCGTCCCGGGTATCGACACCGCAGGCGCTCGCCGCATCCACCTGACCGCCGAGCTGCCTGACCGCAGCGAACAGGGCCTCGCGCAGGGCGCGGGGATCCACCTGATGGTCCCCCGGAATCCGGCAGCCGGCGACCACGCGGGGGGACAGCGCCGGTTCCAGGCGCCTGAGACTGCGGGCATCGAGCCGCTCTGCAGCCATGCCGCGATCCGCCATGAAGTCCAGCAGGTGATCGAGCTCCGCCCGATGATCGCGCTGCAGGGCCACCCACAGGGTGCCCTCGCTGCGATAGCCACAGGTTATGTTGGATGCGGCTTCGATCCGGCGGACGAAATCCGGATAGCGCGCAAGGCTGTCCAAGGCCAGGGGGATCAGGTCGACGTGTTCCACGTCCGCTTCGGATACCGGAGCCAGCATGCCGGCAGCTGTCAGCGTGGCGGTACCCGTCTCGTCCGCTGGAGCGAGCACGCGCACAGGGACACCCTGCTCGAGCAGTTCGAAGGCGACGCTCAAACCGATGATGCCGGCGCCCGCAATGACCACTTCCGCGGAATTCACGGGCGACTCCGCCGCAGGGCTGCATCGAGCGCTTCCCGACAGCGGGCCGTGGCCGCCACCGGATCGGCATCGGTCACGACCGCAGAGACCACCGCCACGCCGTAGGCACCGGTGGCCATGACTTCCCCTATCCGTGCTGCTGTGATGCTGCCGATGGCGATCACGGGAACGGTGACCGCCTGAACAATGGCGGCCAGGGTTTCCAGACCCATCACCGGCGCAGGATTGGCCTTGGTCCGGGTGCCGTAGATGGGACCCACGCCCAGATAGTCCACCCCCGTCGCCGCCACCGCCCGGGCTTCTTCCAACGAGTTGGCCGTGCCACCAATGATCACGCCCGCGCCGAGCATGCGCCGCGCCGTGGCCACGGGCAGATCGTCACGGCCGAGATGGACGCCGGCTGCGCCCACGGCCAGTGCCACATCGGCCCGGTCGTCCACGATCAGGCGGCAAGCGGTCGAATCCAGGGCGTCCCGGATGCCGGTGGCCATGGCCAGCAGTTCGCGCGT
>JAFIFL010000332.1 GCA_020832055.1 Gammaproteobacteria bacterium | reverse complement strand
GGCCGCGCTGCCCACCTGCCAGAAGACGTTCTTGGCCTGGGCGCCGTTGATGAGGGTGACGCTGCGGGGAACCGCAGCCTCGCCCACCGAGAGCGTGGATGCCATCTGGAACACCCAGATCGAGTTCTGATTGCCCTGACCATCGAGCGTGAGGTCAGAGCCCTCGATCAGAAAGGCGCCACCCGGTGCCTGATAGATGCCGGGTGCGAGGGTCTGGCCACCCAGGTTTTCGCCGTCGCCCGACGGCGTCTGGCCGCCCGGCAGTGCCGCCGGAGAGAGTGCAATGAATGCGTCATTGGCATCGGAGCGGGCCTTGATGGCGATCTGCTCGGTGACCGAGGTTCCGTCCTCGGCGCAGGCTGGATCGGGAGTCGGAGGGGTCTGGGGCTGCGGCGGGGCGGTGTAGATCCTGCCGTTGACCTGGCCCCTGTTCAACGGGGTGATGGTGTATTCGCACCCGCTTTCGCTGACGAAGCCCGTCACCGAAGTGGAAGCCGCAGTGGTGCCGATGTCGCCATTGATGATCGTGAGCAGGCCGTCATTGGTCATCCCGGCGGAGCCGCCGAAGATGCCGAAGGGTGCGGCCGTGTTGAGCGACACCGGCGGGTTGTCGCAGTCATCGGGGTCAGCCGCCACAGCGGCGAAGGTCCAGACGAAGTCCTCGGGCATTTCGTTGGCCGGGACCGCGAGGTCCTTGACGCCGTTCTGCCCGCCCTTGAGGGTGGCGCGATAGGTCACGCCCGCCGTGAGCTGCTCTTTGGGCGTGAACGTCACGATGGTGCCAGTGTCGACATCGAGCACCACCGAGTCCGCGATGACGCTGTTTCCGGGCGCATCATGCTCGACGATCCGGAACGTCTGGCTGTTGACCGAGACTGGATCGAGGCGCAGCGAGGACGGCACCGCGAAGGTGGCGCTGACGCTGGACTTGGCATTGAGGCTCTCGTCCGGGCAGACGAGGAGCGTGCCGTCGGCCAGGGGCTCGGTAGACAGCACCGAGAGGTCGTCCGCCGGCAGCGCTACATCGGTCGTGAAGGTCCAGATGTAATTGCTGATCTCCCCGGCCAGTCCCTGGTTACCGGACAACCGATTGCCGGCGAGGTCGGTCACGCTGCTGTCCACGGTCGCCGTGTAGGTGGTACCGGATTCGAGTTCGTCCTCCGGCTTGAACACTGCGGTCCGCGAACCGACCACGTAGGAGACGGCGCCGGCGGGCGAGAGACAGGGGGCTTCGCAGGTGAGCGTGAAGCTCTCATCCGTGATGGTCAGCGGCGCCATGTCTTCGCTGAAGGTCGCGGTGATCGCGGTATTGGTGGGCACCATCGTGGGACCCGGATCGGTGGTCGGCGGTACCGTGAGGATGACCCGCGGTTTCGTCGTGTCAGGAATCACGCCGGTGGTGAAACGCCAGACGAAAGGCTGCTGCAGCGTCTGGCCGTTGGCACTGCTGCTGGCGGTGGCGATGGTGGCTGTGTACTGGGTCAGTTCCTCGAGTGCGTCGGGATCGGTCACGGTGAACGTGGCGATGGTCCCTGCCGCATTCATGCTCACGATGCCGTTGGCGTCGCTGCAGGGATCCTCGCAGGTGACCGTGAAATCGCCGTCAGCGAGAGCGTCGACCGGCTCACTGAACTGCGCGGTGATCACCGTGTTGTTGACCGGAACACCGGTGGCGTTGTTGACCGGTGCCACTGCCGTCACCGTGGGGGGGCGGAATGATCGTCCGGAAGCTCCAGACGTAGTCGCTGGTCTCACCGGCCGGACCCTGATTGCCGGACAACGTGTTGCCGGCGAGATTCGTCACGGCGCTGTCGACCGTCACCGTGTAGAGGGTATCGCTGTCGAGATCGTTGCTCGGGGTGAACACCGCGGTCCGTGAATCGACTCCATAGGAGACGCTGCCTGACGGCGCCTCACAGGGCGCTTCGCAGCTGACCGAGAAAGTGGCATCCGTAATGGTCGTCGGGTTCATGTCCTCGCTGAACGTCGCGCGGATGGCGGTATCGATGGACACCTCAGTCGTGGGGTCGGGGGCCCCCGTCGCGGGATCCGTGACGGTGACGGTCGGCTTGGTCGTATCGGGGATCTCGCCGGTGGTGAAGCCCCAGACAAAGGGTTCCTCGAGCGTCTCGCCGGTGGCGCTGCTGGTGGCGCTGAGGATCGTGGCCGTATACCGGGTCAGTGGATCCAGCGTGTCGGGATTGGTCACGCTGAAGGTGGCGATGTTGCCCTGGGCATTCATGCTCACCACGCCGTTGGCGTCGGTGCATGGGGCCTCGCAGGTGATCGTGAACGCGTCTGCCGTGATTGCCTGTACGGCCTCATTGAACTGCGCGGTGATCACCGTGGAATTGACTGGAACATCCGTGGCGTTGTCGGTCGGGGCGACTGCCGTCACCGTGGGTGACTGGGCGGTGGTGAAGCTCCAGCTGAACGGTTCTGCCAGCGCCAGCCCCGTGGCCCGGCTGCGGGCGCCGGTGACGGTGGCCGTATAGACGGTCCCGATCTCGAGCCGGCCGTCCAGCGTGAAGCTCCCCTTGGTGCCCGCGCTGTCGAGGCTGACGGTCCCGGTGGGGGCCGTGCATGGCGCGGCGCAGGTCAGGGTGAAGCTGGCGTCTCCGGTCAGAGGGGACATGGGTTCGCTGAACGTGGCCGTGACTGCTGCGCGGTTGACGCGAACGACTTCAGCTCCAGCAGCGGGATCGACGGCGGTGACGGTGGGTCGCTGGGCGACGTTGCCCTCGGTGCCCAGGATCGGGTCGCGGCCTTGGTTGTCCCCGCCACAGGCCGCGAGGAAGGCGCTGACTAGACAAGCCATCACCCATGTCCGGAGGCTGTAATGGCTACTTTGTAAGCGCATGGTTAGTTCTCTCTATTCTGATCAGCAGGCACGACCGACGATCCGCCATGGGAGCGGTGTCAAAGGTGACCATTCCTCATCCGTGAGCGGCTGTCTGTGCGTTGTCCAACTTAGGGCAGATCATTTCTTCGGAAGGCGTGCTGGGGGCGCATTTCGTCTGGAACGAAATGCGTCGCACGAAGTGCGCCGATCTGAAGGCATTCGGCGAAGTCCGCGGCGTCAGCTTCGGCGGATCGCACCGAGATCGTTCCTCCGCTGCGCTGCGGAACTTCCCACAGAGCAGGCTGCGCGCCACCCTGTGGGAGAGCGCTATTTCGCACAGCGAAATGCGCC
>JAFIFL010000028.1 GCA_020832055.1 Gammaproteobacteria bacterium | reverse complement strand
GTGGACGAGGTCCGGGTGGTGGGCCAGCGCAGCCTGGCGCCGGAGTTCGAGAGCGTCGGCAACTTTTCGCGCATCGACGAGGCCACCGTGCGCCGGACCGGAGCCGTGCATGCCCACGAGATGATGGTGCGCGTCCCGGGGGTATGGATTTCCCGGGGTTCCGAGCAGGAGCACCTGACGGCGGTGCGCTCGGCGGTGCTGACCGGTCCCGGCGCCTGCGGGGCCTTCCTGCTGCAGGAGAACGGTGTGCCGATCCGCCCGGCGGGCTTCTGCAACGTCAACAATCTCTTCGAACTCAATATTGAGCATGCCTCCGCCGTGGAGGTCATCCGTGGCCCGGCCAGTGCGCTGTATGGCGGCAATGCGCTGCATGGCGTGATCAACGTTGTGGCACCCGCGGCTGATCCAGGCCTGCCCCAGCGCGTCATTCTGGAAGCCGGCCCCTGGAACTACTTCCGCGGCGTCCTCGACGTCTCCGCGGTGACGGAAGCCGGGCGGGTCCGGGCATTGCTCCAGGCCACTACCAGCGGCGGCTGGCGGGACGATACCGGCCATGACCAGCAGAAACTGAATCTGGCCTGGGACACCTCGTTCGGCGATTGGCAGGCGAGCACGCTGATTGCCGCCACTCGCCTCGATCAGGACACCGGTGGGTTCGTGCTCGGCGAGGATGCCTACAAGGACCCGGACCTGCGCAGGACCAACCCCAATCCTGAGGCCTATCGCAAGGCCTGGGCCCTGCGCGCGTCGAGTGAATGGCTGCGATCCCTGGGCGATGACTCGGCGCTCGTCGTAACGCCTTACCTGCGGGTCAGCGCAATGGAGTTCCTGCAGCACTTCCTGCCGGGCCAGCCCCTGGAGGAAAACGGCCAGTGGAGTGGCGGCGTGATCGCCCGCTGGCGCAATCCGGGCGAAGTGCTGTCGTGGACCGTGGGCGCCCATCTCGAGTATGCCGATACCTGGCTCGAGCAGACCCAGGATGGGCCGACGCTGGGAACGCCCTTCCTGGTGGAGACTCGACCGCCGGGTATCCACTACGACTATGATGTGGACAGCATGCTGGCGGCCGGCTTCTACGATCTGGTCTGGCACGTGCATCCGCAGGTGGATCTGGTGCATAGCCTGCGGCTGGAGACGGTCCGCTACGGCTACAAAAACCGCACGCTCACCGGTAACACCCGTGATGATGGCACTGCCTGTGGATTCGGCGGTTGCCTCTACTCCCGGCCGGCGGATCGCAACGATCGCTTCACGGATCTGGCGACACGGATCGGCGCCGAATACCGGCCCAATGAACGCTCGCGGCTCTGGCTCACGGGCGGCATCGGCTTCCGGGCGCCCCAGACTACCGAACTCTATCGCCTGCAATCGGGCCAGGAGGTCACGGATCTGGACAGTGAGTCCTTGCGTTCCGTGGAACTGGGTTTCGAGACCCGGCGCGAGGATGTGGTGCTGGGTGCAACGGTGTTTGTCGAGCGCAAAGAAGATGAGGTCCTGCGGGATGCCAACGGCTTCAATATCTCGGCCGGAAAGACCCGTGCGGAGGGGGTGGAGTTCGACGTCAACTGGGTACCCGCCGACTCCCATCGCCTGTCTCTCGCGGCCACCTGGGCCCGGCATCGTTACGACTTCTCGCGCGTCATTGGCGGCGGTGAGACCATCACTTCCGGTGACGATGTCGATACCGCACCGCGCTGGCACGGCTCGGCCCAGTGGGCGTGGGCGCCTGGGGAGGACCTCAGCGGTGAGCTCGAAGCAGTGTATCTCGGGCGCTACTACGTCAATGCCGAGAACACCGAGACCTACCCGGGGCATCTGCTGTTCAACCTGCGGGCGGCCTGGCAGTTCCGGCCCAACGCCAGCCTGTCCCTGCGGTTGCTGAATCTCACGGACAACAAGCATGCCGACCGCGCCGACTTCGCGTTCGGCAACTTCCGCTACTTCCCTGGTCAGCCGCGGCGGGCGCACATCACCCTCGAGGTGGACATTTGAGTTCGAACGCAGACTTCGATCGCTGGCTGGTTATGTGCCGTCCGGGCTTCGAGGGCGACACCGCCGCCGAAATGGTCTGGCGGCTCGGTGCGGCCGGCGTCGGTGGCCACGCCCGTACCCGCGATGGCTCGGGCTTGCTGGAAGTCTTTCCGGCCCATGGCGATGCTCTGGCCTGGCTGCAGGCGGACATCCTGGAACATCACGTCTTTCCCCGGCAGATCTGCGCGGTGTCGGCTGCCGTCGAGGACCTGCCTGCCAGCGACCGCCTCACTCCCTTGCTCGAAGGCTGGCAGCGGCCGGTGGCCGAGGCGCTGGTGGAGACCGGGGAAGGGGACGGCCATCGGGAACTCGGCAAGCTGACGCAGCGGCTGACCGGCCCGCTCAAGGGGCTCCTGCAGGAGCGTGGCCTGTGGCGCCCGGAGGACTCTGCCGCGCTGCGCCTGCACGTCATTCTCGATACCGGTACCCGGGCCTGGATCGGTGCTGCGCCGCAGCGGGTGTCGTCGCCCGTGCCCGGCGGTATTCCGCGCCTGCGGCGGCAGGGCGGAGCGCCGTCGCGCTCGGCGCTGAAGCTCGACGAGGCGCTGCGCTACATGGTGGGCGAGGACCGGCGCTACATGGATCTCCGGTCAGGCATGATGGCCGTGGATCTCGGGGCCGCGCCGGGTGGCTGGACCTGGGTGCTGCGACAGTGGGGCCTGGGCGTTTACGCCATCGACAATGGCGCCATGGCACCCGGTCTGGCGTCGGATCCGGACGTGGTGCACATCCGTGCCGACGCCTTCACCTTCGAACCTCCGCGCCGGGTGGACTGGCTGGTCTGCGATCTGGTGGACAAGCCGGCGCGGGTGGTGGAACTGATGGCGCGATGGCTGCGTCGGGGCTGGGCCGACCGGGCGCTGTTCAACCTCAAACTGCCCATGCGCCGGCGCTGGCAGGCGGTTGCCGATGCCGAGCAGCGGTTTTTCCGGGTTCTGGGCCCGGAAAGTTCCAAGTTCACGCTGACCTTTCGCCACCTCTACCACGATCGTGAAGAGATCACGGCCTATGCCACACCCACTGCCTGAGCAGCAGCCATTCCAATCATGTGAACCCCAGGACCGCGTGGTCGCGTTACCCTCTGCCGAGGGACGCCATGAACCTTCCCTGGAGGCTCGACTGCGGCCTTCCCTGGCCGCAGACGCCCTCGGCAGAGGGTAACGCGACCACTTCGAACGCCAAGATGTGATTGGCTGCCTGAGCAGGATGCAAATTGACCGCGCTGGCAAAAACGACAAGACTCCGGCGGTCATCTCCAGCGAGTCCTTGCCATGGCAGATCTCGTCAGTCGCCTCAACACGCTTGCCAATCGGATCTGGAGCATGGCTCCCGGTGCCCGGGCGTCGCTGGATGATCGCGACGTCCGCCTGGTCGCGCATCGGGGGGCCCATGCGGACGGAGTCGCCGTCGAAAACACCTTGGCGGCCTTCGATCTTTGCTTCGAACGCGGGGTGTGGGGGGTGGAACTCGACGTCCATCTCACCCGCGATCTCGAGCCGGTGATCCACCATGATCCCCACCTCGGCCGCCTGCACGGACGGTCGGACCTCACCATCGCTGATGTGGACTTCGCCACCCTGCGCCGTGCGGCGCCTGATGTGCCGCATCTGTCCGAGGTGGTGGAACGTTACGGTGGCCGCATGCATCTGATGCTGGAGATCAAGGAGTCCTGGCGGGAGCGGCGCGAAGTCCCTGAGGTGGTAGGCCGTGCCCTGGCGGATCTCACGCCCGGGGGCGACTTTCATCTGCTGTCTCTCGTTCCTGACCACCTCGAGGGTTTCAAGCTCGTTCCGCCTTCTGCCTATGTGGACGTGGCCTGGCTGAATCCCGGCGAGATCATCGCTGCCAACCGCCGTCTTGGTCATGGTGGTGTCTCCGGATCCTTCGTGTTTCTGGGCCCCAGGCGGTTGCGCGAACTGCGCGACGAAGGCAAGAAGATCGGCACCGGCTTCGTGGAGTTCGGCGGCGCGCTCAGGCGTGAGGCCACCCGCGACGTGGACTGGATATTTACCGATCAGATCCTGCGCCTGCAGGCCCATCTTGATGACACCCCCAAGGACACATGTTCTGAAGAACCCACCAAGGAGCAATGATTCATGCGTATCAGCACCCTGCTGAGTTATGCCGGCGGTTTCCGTGAAGCGACGGAAGAGGTGGTCGCACTGGAGAAGGCCGGCCTCGACGTGGTCTGGGTGCCGGAGGCCTACTCCTTCGACGCCCCGAGTGCGATGGGCTATCTGGCTGCCCGCACCGAGCGGGTCACCATCGCCTCCGGCATCATGCCGGTGTATACCCGTACCCCGACCCTCCTGGCCATGACCGCGGCCGGGATCGATTATCTTTCCGACGGCCGCTGCATGCTCGGCATCGGAGCTTCCGGTCCGCAGGTCATGGAGGGTTTTCACGGTCTACCCTACAAGGCGCCGGTGGCCCACATCCGCGAAGCCATCGAGATCTGCCGCATGGTGTGGCGGCGGGAGAAGGTGGAGTACTCAGGCGAGCACTACGAGATTCCGCTGTCCAAGAACAAGGGCACCGGTCTCGGCAAACCGCTGAAGCTGATCAATCACCCGGTGCGCGACGACATTCCGATCTGCGTGGCCGCGCTGGGGCCTCAGAGCGTGGCCATGACTGCCGAAGTGGCCGATGCGTGGCTGCCGGCGTTCTTCATGGCCGAAGGTGCCGACGACATCTGGGGCAAGGCGCTGGCGGAGGGCAAGGCGAAGCGGGATCCGAACCGGGCACCACTGGAAGTCTTTGCCGGCGGCGGTGTGGCCATCGGCAAGGGCATGGAGTACCTGCGTGATCGGGCACGTCCGCAGATCGCGCTCTATGTGGGCGGCATGGGGGCGAAGGAGAAGAATTTCTACAACCAGATCTTCCGCAAGAACGGCTACGAGAAGGAAGCGGAGGTGATCCAGGAATTGTTCCTCGCCGGACGCAAGGACGAAGCCGAAGCGGCCATTCCCGACGATTATCTGGCCAAGGCCTCGTTGATCGGCGACGAGGGCTTCGTCACCGAGCGTCTGCATGCCCTGAAGGAAGCGGGCGTGAATGCGTTGAACGTGTCTCTGTTCGGCGACAGCCGCGAGGAGCGCATCAGGCAGTGCGAAAAGCTGCGCAATCTGGTCGACGCCATGTGAGCAGGCCCACCACATGGTGGCGGAATCTCTGCAGGCGAGCGCGCTTGGTCCCCAGGGGCGCCGCCTGCCTCGATGGAATTGAATCATGGATGTCGTGATCTTGGGCGCAAGCCCCAAGCCTGACCGCTTTGCCAATCGCGCTCAGCGCAGGCTGCTTGCGCATGGTCACCGCGTGATCCCGGTGAATCCCGCCTTCGATGAGGTGGACGGCGTGCCGACAGTAGCTTTCGAAGATCTGGCGCCGGTGCCGCAGACCATCACGGTCTATCTGGGTCGCGACCGGATGCTGCCGTTGGTGGGCGATATCGCAGCGTTGGCACCCAGACGGGTGATTCTCAACCCGGGTGCTGACGATCCGGAAGTGGTGGCAGCGCTGCAGACAAAAGGCGTGCCGGTGCAGCTCGCCTGCACACTGATCCTTCTGGACGAGGGACGCTTCGATGATCTGGCGGTTTCCTGAACCGGTGAGGGAGCACCAAGGAAAGGCGCGGGTGTTCAGTCAGGGATCCCGTGCCGAACGGCCTGCACCCGAGTGATGTTGGAAGCAGGCCGCGCCGAGCGCATTGCAACGAGTACTCACACCGTCAAGTCGAGCAGCCATACCGCGGTGAGGAAGTAGACGGCGAGACCGGTGAAATCCTTGATGGTGGTGACGAAGGGATCGGCACCAGGTGCATGATCGACGCCCAGCTTGAGCAGCAGCCAGGGCAGCAGGAATCCGAGCAGGCAGGCTGTCGTCACTGAGAACATCAACGCAACGCCGACAACCACGCCGAGTAGTGGCATGCCATTTGGCGCACCCTGCCAGAAATAGGCAATCAGACCGCCGAGAGTCGCCAGCACCACGCCCATGGTCAGGCCGACCAGAAGTTCCCGTCCGACGTGCTTGCGGAAGAACTGGCCGAGATCGATGTGTCCAAGGGCCAATCCGCGGGCAAAGATGGTGGTGGACTGGGTGCCGACGTTGCCACCCATGTCCATGACCAGCGGAATGAAGATGGCCAGTGCCACCAGGGCTTCGAGCGTGCCCTCGAAAAAGTCGATCAGGCCGCCGACCATGATTCCGCCAGCGAGGGTGACCATGAGAAACGACAGGCGCACCTTGACCGAGTAGCCGATGCCGCCGGAAGTCAGCTTTTCGCTGCGGACGATCTCTTTCTGATGGATCAGGTCGCCGATGCCGGCCTTCTTGTAGACGTCCTCGGAAGCCTCTTCTTCGAGGATGTCCATGGCGGTGTCGAACTGCAGCACACCGGCCAGCCGGCCATGTTCGTCCAGGATGGGCAGCATGGGCAGGTCGAGGCGCTGCAGTTCGCGGGACGCCTGCTCGCGGTCTGTGTCGTAGCTCACCTGCTTGTTGCGTCCTTCCACCAGCGCGGCAAGAGATTCATTGCCGTCTGCGCGCAGCAGCGCAGACAGGCGGACGAAGCCGATATGCCGGCGGTCCGGGCCGTGCACGAAGATGTAACCGGCGGCTCCGTTGGGCAGCTGGGATTCACGGACCCGGTCGAGTGCCTCCGCGGCGGGGGTGGAGTCAGGCATGTTCAGGCAGTCCTGGCTCATGCACTGGGCCACGGGCTGCAGGGTGCGCTGGACGGCGCGCTCGGCGCCGATGTCGGTATCGCGGATGTCAGCGAGAACCATGACATTTCTCCTTTTCTGGAAGTGGCGCGATCAGAGCGCGAGGGTCAGACCGAAGGTGAAGGACCAGTCGTTGTCGCCGCCGAGTTCCCGGCCTACAGCGAGGTCGATGAATTCGACGGCCGCGCGGCCATCGAAGCGCAGGCCGAGCTGGGCTTCCGGCTTGACTGAAGAGCCTTCGCGGTAGAGTTGACCGATCACGGTGGTGCGGGAGTCAGCCTCCCATTCGAAGCCACCGCCAACGAAGAGGCGGTTATTCCAGCCCGCGTCCCGCTCACGCAGCCAGCCAGCGTTGGCGAGCAGGGTCAGCTTCGTCCCCTCGAGCTGGTAGGTGATCGGAACGTTAAGGAGCCAGTCCGTGAAACGACCGTCCTCATGCCCCGCCGTCAGTGAGACAGCGGTACCGACCTGACCGGAATCGACGGCACTGAACTGCCACTTGGCGCTGGGTTCGAAGCGGTGAAAGCCCTCGCCGTCGTCCTTGACCCGCGCATAGCCGGCGGTCAGTTCGAGGGGCGCACCCGGCAGGGTGATGGCTGGCAGGATGGCGAGTTCCCAGTTGCTGCCGTCGATGCGGGTATGCCACGCCTCGATCTGCAGCACGCCGGGCTCGGCGAGTTCTGCGTCATCGATGGGGTAGTGCCCGCCGGACGACCACGCGGGCGCGGTAACCGTGGCAAGGGTAATCAACGCGGTGAGCTTGTACTTCTGCATATCGACCTCCGTCTGGACATGACGGCGGGCCGGTCATCAACCAAGCTTGGTGACACAAGTACACACGATCGCGACGAATAGCCATGCTGGCGACGCGAGCGAGTATGCTGAATGTGCTGGACGGTCGTTTCGCGAGCACTCGCGGCAGACGACCAGGGGAAAGGCTACCGGGAGTGCTGGCTAGGGCAACTGTCGCTGTCGGATTGAAGACTCAAAGCCTGCCTCTTTCGGTTGCTGGAAAAGCGCGGCGATGTTAACCGATGACCAGCTGGTGTCAACCTTGGGATCCGCGCTGTCATCAAATGTTCATGAATGGCCACCACTTCGACGTCGATGGCCAGCTCATGAGTTGCGCAGCAGCAGCCCGAGCATCAGGCCGAGCCCGATCAGGACGAACATGCTGGCTGCGACCTGATTGATGCGGCGACGTGGCAGGCTGGCTGCATAGCGGTGTCCCAGCCAGATCACGGGGGCGTTGACCGCCATCATGCCCAGCACGGATCCGAGAAACACCATCGCGGGTTGTTCGAGGCCGGCGGCGAGACCAAAAGTGGCCAGCTGTGTCTTGTCACCCATCTCCATCAGAAAGAACAGGCTCGCGGTGCCCCAGAACGCCCGCTGCTGTGATACCGCAGGCAGGACTTCTCCGGCGTCCTCGGTGCCCGGGTCGAGGCCGACCCACAGTCCCATGCCGATAAAGGCCAGGGCAATGAGCCAGTCCAGCATCGGATGGTCGATCCATTGCCCGACCAGGGTACCGAGGCTCACGGCGATCACGGCCAAAGCCACCGTCGCCAGGCTGATGCCGGCAAGAACGGCCCAGGGCCTGCGGGTCCGGGCGCTGAGATACAGGGTGATGAGTTGGGATTTGTCGCCCAGTTCAGCCAGGGCAATGGCCAGGAAGGCCAGCAGAAAGCTGTTCATGCGAGCTCCAGGAGGCCGGGCCGGATCAGGAGAAAAACCATGCGACACGACCCAGCGTCCGGCCCGGATCGCTGCGTCATGCCACAGGTCTCACCAGGCCGGAGCGCAGAAGGCGCCGGCTGCCCTGTCCATGGCCCATACGGGCCAATTGTGTTGAACAGGGCTCCCGGTTCGTTCGAACCGGGACGATTACTCCCCTGGAGCTGAGTGACCTTAACACGAAGAACGCAGATTTGCGGACCCGATTAACGGCGCCGGTCGCGTCCACTGTGGAGGGCCACGAAGGTGCCGTTGTTCTGTTCGCAGATGATGCGCATGAGCACGGCGAAGCGCAGCCCGGTTTCCTGAACGGCCCCGGTGTAGTCAAAGATCACCGGGAAACCCACCGAGTGGATGCGGGCCCAGGTGCCACCATCCGGATGCTGGTTCGCGATCCGCACGCGCTCGGCGGCACCGTGCAGATCGTGGCCGTGCATTTCGTCGCCGAGGAAGTAGATGCTGACGTTGTCGTTATTGCGGCCGTAGAGCCGCACCGCCTCCATCAGACCTTCCACGGGGCTCGAATTGGAGAAGGGGCGCCAGCTCTGCAGGCGCTGCAGGACGGAACGGCGGAACGCCGGCGTGTCGTCGATCCACTCGCCCTGCCGGCCCCGGAACAGGTGCGTCCCCATGTCATTCAGCACCTGCATGCCCTTGACCTGCGGGTAGACGTCCAGGATCTCCTCCATGGTCTGCATCATGCGCGGCCAGGTGTAGTTGGTCATGCTCGGTGAGGTGTCGATCACGAACACCACCCATTCGGCATCAATGGGAATGCCACCCACCTGCTGGTCCATGTGAGCGGGACGGAAGTCCGCGAGCAGGCGCTGCATCTCCTCCGTGAGCTGCTGCTTGGCCCTTTGCAGACGCGCCTCCAGTTCGGCCATCACCTGGGCATCGGTGCGGGTGTCGTCGGTGGCGCTTTCGATGCGGGCGAGCTCGCGGCGCAGGCGCTCGAGCCGGTCGCGCTCACGGGCGAGCTCCGCTTCGGTCGAACTCATGCGTTCGGAGGTCGTCCGGGTGTCGTCCTGGATATCGGCCAGGCGCTGCTGCAGGTAGGCCAGCCGGGCCTCCGTGTCATCCACCGCGTCAGCCCGAAGCTGCGGCTCATAGAGTTTGACGATCACCAGCAGCAGAATGATGGCGCCGAAGCCGCAGGATATGGCGTCCAGGAACGACAGACTGAGGGTGTCGGTTTCGCGGCGGCGACGTCTCATGGCCAGTCTCTGGTCGGACTCAGGAAAGTACCCCCTGTACGCAACGTCAGATCCCAGTAGGCCGGGGCGGCGCGGGGATCGCCCTCCAGCGGAAACAGAATGATGTTGAGCGGAACGTTGGTGGGAAGCGTGCGGACCGCCAGCTCGAAAAGTCGTACGCGCTCGCGGCCGGAGATGACGCTGCGGCGGGGTGGGCTGTCGCCCACCGTTGGCAGGCTGTCGGTGATCAGATAGACGTTGTCCGCCCTCGGAGCGAGGTCGCGGATGACACCGAAGGCGGCGTGCAAGCTGCTGCCACCGCCAGGATCGAGTTGACGGGTCTTCTCGACGGCCTCGTCCAGTCGCCCCACCTGATCGGAGGCGGACAACCAGGTGCCTTCGGTGCCCTCGATGAGCGGGCGCGCCTGATCGTTGAAGAGATACACCTGAAACTGGCTGGTGGGAGGGATCTGCGCCGTGAGCCAGTCGATGGTGGCCAGCACCCGCTGCCACTTGGCCGATGCCACCTTGCGCTCAAAGGGCATGTTGCGGCGGCGGATCACGTTCACCAGCGTTTCGTCGAGCATGCTGGTGGAGACGTCCACGAGAATCAGGATGCGGTCACCGCCCATGCGCATGCCGGTGAGATAGGCCCGATCGCCGTCGCCAGTCAGCGCGCGGATCTGGCGGCCGGCTTCCTCCCGCGTCATCGCCTCCTCGGCCAGCTGCTGGGTCTCCGCCTGCAGCTGCCGCAGATCCTCCTGCAGGCGACGGAGTTCCTCGCGCCTTTCAATTTCGGTGCGCTGCCGTTCGCTCATGCGGGCTTCGGCTTCGCGCACCGCTGCGGAGAGCTCTTCTGCTTCGGCGCGCGTACTGGCGCGATTCTCGATGGCGCCTGCCAGCGCTTCGCGCAGGCGGTTGAGCTGGCGGCTGCTGGCGGAGACGCGGGCTTCGAGGCGCTCGATCTCAGCACTTTCCTCTCGCACCGTTTCGTCTGTTTCCACGGCAATCTGCGCGCTGATGATCATGAAGAACAGGATCACCGCGCCGAAGCCACAGCTCATGATGTCGAGGAACGACAGACTGAAGACGTTGAATTGGCGCTTGCGACGGGCCATGTGCGGGACTCAGGCGGTCGGGAGTCGGATCAGTCGGATTTCATATGGCGAATCAGGTTGTGGTCCACGTAGGTCTCGGTGTCGAACACCAGGCGTTCCTGCAGCTGCTGCAGCTGGTGCACCAGAAACATCACGACGATGCTGATGAGCAAGGCGATGAATGTGGAGTTGAAGGCCACGCCGAGTGACGTCGTCACGCCGGTAATGTCACCCTCGACCGCGCGGTGGGCCTGACCGAGGGCCTCGCCGATGCCGCGGACCGTGCCGATGAACCCCACTGAGGGAATGGCCCAGGCAATGTAACGGATCATGGACAGTTCGGATTCGAGCAGATCGGCTTCGCCGTGGCAGAGATCCCGGCTGGCGGCGGAGACATCCTGGACGTTGCGGGTGGAGCCGAAGCGTTCGAGGGCAGCGAGCAGCGCTCGCGGCAGCAGCATCTTGCGCTGGTCTGCCGGCAGGGCCTGGATGTTGCGCGCGTAATCGCGGGTGTCCTCCGGCAGTATGCGCATGCCCTCGGGGACGTTCACCAGATCCTGCTCGTGCAGCCCGCGCTCGCGAATCGCCCGCATGGCCTTGTAGCCCATGATGCCGAAGGCCCACAGCATCAGGATGAAGCACACCTGCTGTTCGAAGTCCCTGACCAGCACGTACACGGAGCGTTCCGGAACGTAGTAGGGATCCTGGCCCATGCGGATTTCCTGGGCCTCGAGGATCTCGAAGGCGGTGGGGCGGATGTGGCCGGCATAGAGGATCTGGATCACGATCACGATCAGGATCAGGGAGGACACCTGAAAGACGAATTCGGTCGGGAAGTTCTGTTTCATGACAGTCCTTGGTGCCCAGCTGGCAGTCGGGTTGGCAGGAGGGGTGGCTGTGCTCTCCGTGTCCAGGTGGCGCGGTGGGCGTCATCAGGACAGGCAGGGCCGCTCACGCTGATTCAGATGTCCGTGGGATAGTCGACTTCCTGGTCGTAGCGCAGCCGGTCCGTGGGCAGGAAACTGTCGTCGCCGCTCCCTGCTTCGACCGGGGTCACGGGCGGACGTTCCTCCGCAGACGCTGCTGCGGTGTCTGCTTCCGGGTCGGTCTCGTCGGCGCGCAGACCGAGGGTCGACAGCGTCACAAGCAGCAGGAGAACGAGCACGCGCATGGGCGCACCTCCATGTGGGGATCAATGCAGTGAAGGTGCCCTGAGAGGCCTTAACCCAAGCTGACTGCCAGCCCCTGCCGCTCAGCCTTTTGCCTGCAGGAAGGCCTTGAGCTGGGTGGCCATGCCGCCACAGGCGGAGGACTGCACCCGGGCGATCAGCGGCACGGGCAGGATGACAGCGGGCATGTAGGACGTGCCCGACGCATCCGTGGAGATCTTGCCGACGCTGGTCATGGTTTCCAGGTCCCAGATGGAGGCCTCATAGGTGGATTCACGGTCCCAGGTGACGAAGCCGAAGCAGCCGCCGCCAGCGGGGGAGACTGCGCAGGTCATGGACCCGGCCTGGTCGTTGGTGCTGGTGGATCCGTCGAGCCACACCAGGTAGCGCACACCTTCCTGCTGCAGACGCGCGGCGACCATCTCGTTTGCCATCAGGCTCGGCAGATCACGAATCTCCAGTGGCGCCGTGCGGGGTTCGAAGAACGGGAACAAGGTGTCCACGAACTCCCGTTCCGGCAGTACCGCAATCCGATCGCGTCCGCTGCCGAGGCTGTTGCCGACGCAGGCAACGAAGTCCGGCTCGGTTTCGTAGCCGTTGTTGTGACGGCGACCGAGTACCACGACCTGTTCGTTGTCGCCGATGCCGGTGGCACCCGAGCGGACTTCTTCGACGGTGGCATTCACGCAGCCTGCGAGGAGCAGGCTGGCGAACAGGCTCAGAAACAGGTACTTGATCATTTCCGATCTCCCGTCAGGGCCGCAGATCGAGGGCGGTGAGTTCGCGCTCGAGCCACGGCCTGAGTTCCTGTTGGTTGGGGAATCCGATCGCCAGGAATGCACCTGCATCGCGCAGGGCATTGATGGCGGCATCGCGCATGGCCGCTTCGGCGGTCTCGAGCATCAGGCTGCGCGTCTTGCCGTAGGCGGTGACCGGCCAGCGGGCAATGACGTCGCCACTCGGATCCATCAGACTCATTTCGTAGCGAATCCAGACTTCGAAGAAATTACTCCGGGTCTGGAAGGGTATGGCGAATTGCATTTCCTGCACTGAGGGGACGAGCACGGCGTTGAGGCCTTGCGGCAGGGCATCAGGTTCGAGACTGTCCACCTCCACCACACGGTCGAACATGGCGGGCAGGACCGTCTGCAGCATGTTCACCTGGGCTCTGCCGATGTCGATGGACCAATCGCCCCGCTGCGGTACCGACTCCTCGAGTCGGTAACTGCGGAATGCCTCGCTGTAGTGGACCCCGAGGGTCAGGGGCATGCTCGGAACGATGGGTTTCGGGAAGTCGCCGCCGGTCACCTGCACCGTCGTGGTGCCGCAGCCTGTGAGCAGGAGGATCAGGAAAGTGGGCAGCAGGGAAGCAGGACCGGCAATCCGCCACCGGCAGATCCTGGGCGCTTTCGACGGAACCCGGTACTGCATGCTGGATCCTCTTTCGGCACGCCGTCACTACGGCCGCCAGCGCTTGAATCTACCACTTCCTGTCGAACTACCCAACGGCTATCCATCGCACCGGCCGTCGTTCTGTCAGACGCCCTGGTGAACCACGATGGGGGTCAGAGCGACCCGGTCGTCCACCAGAACCTGCTCGCCCACCGTCAGATAGAGGGTGCGCTCGACAACCTCGCCTTGGTGGGTAATGCCGCTGCCGTACTCGGGGTCGAGGCGGATGCCGCCGTCCTGGACCCTGATCGTGCACTGACGTTCCGGGAACTCGGCACTGCCATAGCCATTTGATCCGCCGATGGTCCGGGGTTCCGAACCGAGTGGCCAGGCCTCGTGACCCATCAGAACGTGGGTCGGGCGGACTGGCTTCGGGGCCTCGGGAACAGGTGGTGACTGGGGCGGGGCAGCAGGCTCTTCGCTCGAGCGTGCTGGTGGGGCGGCTGGCGCCCTGGAGCTTGCGGCGCCGTGGGCATTGGCGGCGTTGGGGAGCCGGGTCACAAACGCGAGCCGTTCGCCGTCGCGGCGGATGCGGTCGAGATGCGCGAAGGCTCCCTGCTGCACCGCATCGTCGGCTGCCGTGATCACGGTGCAGCCTTCGAGTCGGCTTTCGAGTGTGGCTCGCAGGCCCGGCAGTTCCGCCAACCGCGAGCTGAGATGGATTTCGGCAGGGCCACCGGCATGGACCCGCAGACGTTCCGCGAGTTGCTCGTAGCGTGGCCGCAGCCGTTCCACCAGCCGGTCCCGATGCAGGCTCACGCGGTAGCTGTTGCGCCCCGTGTCCAATTCCAGCAGTGCTTCGCCTGCCAGCGCGAGTTGGCCCAGCCAGGAGCCCAGGGAGTCGTAGAGGCGCTGTTCCGTGCTGGCTTCGTGCAGGGGGTCGAAGCGGGTTTCGCGAATGAAGGCATCGGCGATCAGCCCCACCATGGCGTCCTGCAGGCTGATCAGGCCGGTGGCGGCGGTATCGTCGACCCGGTCGCGCACCAGGTCCTCCCCGACTTCGATGCGGGTGATCACGCTGCGGTGGAGCTGGCCATCCACGTGCATGGCCGTGCCAGGACTGGCACCAGCAGCAGCGAGAGCGGCCACACCCATGTCCACCAGGCCCACCGCCCGGAACGGACACTCCCGGGCGATACCCAGCAGCAGCGCGAGCTGATTGCGGTCGAACTGCCCGGGAACCGCGAACACCACCTCGGCGCGGCCAGCACCGGCCTCGCTGGCGTCGGTACCGGCAAAGAGGTCGAGCAGATGGGCATAGGCCAGATCGGCCACGGTCCGCGCCCGCGGAACCGGCTGGGGCAGGGTGTCGGTGGAGAGCCGGGACCAGAACTGACTCTGGACATGGCGTGGGTGCAGCCGTGCCTCGGCCCGGGCGCGTTCGCCGAGCAGCAGCCGATCACCCTGCAGGAGCGCATAGCCCGGACTTTCGGCGAGGCGCCGCTCGGCCGTGGCCAGGCGGACACCGGCGTCGTTGAGTTCGATGACGTACGTGGCCACGGTTACTCCAGGTAGCGGGCGATGCGGAACCCGACATCGTTGCGGCCATCGCGGCCGAAGTCGCGGAAGGTCAGTCTAAGCTCGGTGATGGTGCCGTGCATCCAGCTCGCGCCGCGAATGACGTGGTATTCACCGCCATCCGGCCCGAGGGGGTCGACCACACCCGACGGCAGATCCTCGCTCGAGCCCGCATAGAAGTCATTGACCCACTCTGCCACGTTGCTGCCAAGGTCGTAGATGCCGTGGTGGTTGGCACCGTAATTGGCGACGGGGGCCGAGACGATGGCGCCGTCGGTATAGCCCATGATGGTGCGGCCGAGGAGATTGGCCACGGAGCGGTCGGCGTAGTTGCCGAAGCGCTCCGGCGGGGGCATCGAGTCGCCCCAGGGAAAGCGAAGTTGACTGCCGTCGTCCTTGACCCGCGCGGCCCACTCCCACTCGGCCTCGGTGGGGAGTCGGTAGCCGGTGGAATCCGGATCGAAGCCGACGACGCGATTGCCTTGGACCAGATAGGCCGGCGGCAGGCCATCCTGCTCCGAGAGCCAGTTGCAGAAACGGGCGGCCTCCTGCCAGCTGATGTTCACCACCGGCTGTCGGTCGCCGTTCAGGCTGTTGGACTCCCAGCTGCCCGAGTCGTGGCCGCCTGCAAACTTGCGGAAGGCGGCGTTGGTGACCTCGGTGGTGGCAAGATAGAACGGGCGGGTGAGGGTGACCTCACGCAGTACCTCGTTGGCCCGGCGTCCGGGCTCGCGGCGCGATGCGCCCATGGTGAAGGTGCCCGGCCGGAGCAGGCGCATCTCCTGGCCGGCAGCAGTTTCGATCACCGGCCGGATGGCTGCGCGTCGCGCCTCTTCGACAGTCTGCAGGCGCAGACTGATCTCCTGCGGGAATCCCGGCCGCGGCGTGACGCTGGTGCGGTACGCCACGTAGCCTTCCTTGCGGATTTCGATGGCGTGGGCGACGGCGGGGAGTGACAGGGTCTGGTTGGCGCGTCCCTGTTCGCGGCCATCGACGAGTACCGTGGCGTCCGAGGGCTGTATGTCGATGCGGATGTCACCGAGTTCCGCCGGCAGATCGACGGCGAGACGCTGTTCGGCACCGGAAACGATGCGCACTTCCCGGCGCACCCGGGTGTGGCCGGGACGGAACAGATCCACCTGATAGGCGCGCCCGGGTGCGAGCTGCACCTCCAGCGGTGTGCGGCCCTGGAAGTTGCCGTCCACCGTCACCGTGGCGCCCGCGGGCCGGGAGCTGATCATGAGCAGGCCATCGGCGCGTTCGAGTCGAACCGGGTCGAGTTCCTGGTCCTCGCCGGCCACCACTTCGAGCTCCTGCTGCCAGGCCTTGTAGCCGTCGAGCTTGGCGGTGAGCACATGGGCACCCTGCAGCAGTTCGAAGGTGGCCGGCGTGGTGCCGAGTACGGTGCCGTCGGCGAGGCTGATCTCTGCACCTTCAGGCTCGGTGACCAGACTGATGTCGGCCCAGGCCGGTTCCAGGGTGGCGCTGATGGACTGGCTCCTGCCGCGGCCCTCGATCTCCAGGGCCTGCTGTTTCGGCAGGTAGCGGTCGGCCTGAATCACGATGTCGTAGCTGCCGGGTTCGATTTCCAGTGCTTCCAGCGGGGTGACCCCGACATCGGCGCCATCCACCATCACCCGGGCACCGGACACGGGTTCGGACACGACGTCGAGCAGGCCTGGAAGCGGGCGGAATTCGAAGGCGAAGGAGGTGTCCTCGCCGCGAACGAGTTCGAAACGCTCATCGAGGGGGTGATACCCCTCGCGTTCGGCCTGCACCCGATAGCTGCCGGGCCGCATGAGAATGCGTTCGCCCACCGGCAGGGTGATGCCCCCGCTGACGCTGACGGAATCGGCCTCGGGGCTGAAGGTGAGCAGCACGGGACGCGCGGTGACGAGAAACACGGCGACCAGCGCCAGGGCCGCAAGGACGCCGACCGTGACGAACAGGGCCGGGCGCAGTCGCGTCGGCGCGCGCCACTCGTCCGGGCTGGCGGGGCGAAAATCGATCGGCTCGATGATCTCGCCGTGATCGTCCTCGGGGCGGCGCGGGTGGTCGTTCATGGCATGCCTTTCACGGAGGAGGCTCGGTAGAACCCCATGTCAGATGCGCTCCTCGGTGCGGATCATCACCTCGTTGGAGGAGGGATTGGGCGCCACGCGGAATTCGAGCCGCACATCCCGGTAGCCAGGCCGGATGCCGGTTGCCGTGTAGAGACCGGGCCTGAGTTCGATGCTGCGTTGTTCGAAGGTTCCCAGGCGCGCCACCCTCAGAATGGTCACCTCGGTGGCACCGTCGGAACGGAGGACGACCTGCACTGGGCGGGCCGCCACTTTGAGCAGGGCTTCGAGTTCCGCGATCTGTGCGGCGAATGCCGGCCGCGGCTGATCGATGGAGCGGGCCTCGGCAAGCAGCCTGCGGGCCTCTTCGAGGATCGCGTCCTCGCTCAGGCGGTCCGGCGCGGCCACCGTGGCCAGCATCCGCTCCTGGAGGCTTGCCAGGGTGAGAGCCTTGTTGCGGCCCTGGCGGGCAAAGCTCAGGGTGCCGTCGAGTTCCAGTGCGGCTGCGTAGCGTTCGGCGGCATCGGCCCACCTCTCGGCTTCGAGCAGCGCCTCGGCCTCCTGCCGCAGGCTTGTGATGCGGCGATCGGTACTGCCCTGATCCACCAGCAGCAGGCCTTCTTCCACCTCTGCAGCGCCGGGGCGCAGGCGCTGGGCATCGCGGAACGCGCTGCGCGCACTGTCGAGGCGACCGTCGGCCAGGGCGGCATAGCCCCGGGAGAGGGCGGCATTGAAATCACGCTCTGCGATGCGGCGTCGAACGTCTGCCAGGGCACTCCTTGCGGCCTCGGTCTCTCCATCGAGTTCGAGTGCCGCTTCGATTCGCGCCTTGGCCGCTTCGAGTTCGTCCCTGGCCTGTAGCCGCTCGGCTTCCCGGATCGCTGCCAGGACATCATCGAGAACTGCGGCGCGGGCCAGCCCCCTGCGGGCGGAGTCGGCTTCCGGACGGATGGCGGCGGCCAGTTCGAAGGCTTCCTTGGCGGCGACGGACTGGCCGGACTCGAGTGCGGACCGGCCGCGTTTGATGGCGTCATCGAAGGCCTTGCCGGCGCCGGACCGGAGCTCCTCGAGGGCGCTGATGGCGGCCTGATACCGGTCCCGTGCGTCGTCGAAGGATTCGGCGAGGAATGCCTCGTCGCCTTCGGTGGCGAGGCTGCGGGCAGCAGCGAGGCGGTCTGCGCCCCAACGCTCGACGGCTTTGGCTTCGAGTTCGTCCTGCAGGTCGAGCAGGCGAGAGATCAGATCCTCCACGGCCCTGCGCTCGCGCTCGAAGCGACTCTGCTGGTAGGGAGCCACGGGCTCGCCGCCTTCGGCTTGTGACGTTTCGCTGCCGTTACGAGAGTCGCGTTCGCGGACCACGCCGGGGGACGGCGTGGCGGGCCCGGCGGCAATGCTCTCCAGGTCCGGCCGCAGCAGGCCCGGAAGCAGCCATACCAGGGCCGCGACTAGGAGCAGCACGACAGCCATGCCGACACCCAGGTTCAAGCTGCCCGAGCGTGGTGACGCCTCCGTCGCACTCGGTGCGTTACGGGTGAGGGCGACCTCGGCAGGCGCGATACTGTCGAAGTCGTCGTCGGCAATGGGGGGCTTGCGATCGCTCATGGCAAAGTTCGACTGCGGCGCCGCCAGGCGCGGCGGATCAGGGTTGGCAGCTCACAACCTGGCAGCTTACAACTTTGACGCAGCGTTGGCGCAATGTCTGCGCCCTGAATTCGGTCGATGGCGTTCAACCGTCGCTGAGCACCGGCAACCCCACATCCGACTGATACAGCTCATGGAGGATTTCGCGCCATTGGTCGTATTGGCCGTCCACGGTTCCGGTGAGCGTGATGGTCCGATCGTCGAGCTCGATCACGCTCGGAGTGATCTCCTGTTCCAGCGAGTTGGCGAGCTCATTGAGGGTGAGTGCATGCAGTTCCGCCTCCTGTCGGCGACCAAGGCCGTCACGGATCATGTAGGCGCCGCCGAGGATGCCGAGGTGCCCTGCAGCGCGGCCATAGGAACTGTCGCTCTGGCTTGCCGCATAGATGCCGCCGGCAACGGCCAACGCGCCCATGATGGTGCGGTTGCGGGCTGACTCGCGCATTTCCCGCAAGGCCACGGCTTCACGATAGGTATGGCGCCGGTATTCGGTATAGGGGGTGTCCATCTGGCCATTGAAATGCGCGTAGTGGGCATCAAGGGTGTCGATGAACAGATGCTCACGCTCCCGAACGCGGGCGATGCGCGTCATCATGGGGTCGTTCTCGGCCGGCAGGCGAAGTAGCTCGTAGCGTCCGCGGTTTTCCTGCAGATAGCCATCGAAGGCCTCCGGCGCGAATTCCCGGGCGAAGCGCATGCGGCCGATCTCCCGCACCTGGGCGATCTCGGCGGCACTCATCCGCTCACGGTAGGCCAGCATGTCGTTGGCGATTTCGTTGTAAACCATCTGGAACGGGTCCAGGCCTGCCGGGGCGGCCTCGTCGTAGGCATAGCGGCTGGCCTGATAGCTGTACTCGCGCTTGAACCAGCGCCGACCGCTGGCATCCGATACTTCCACCTCCAGGCGCAGCGTCTCGCCATTGGATTCCAGAATCCTGCTGTTTACGGTCAGGTCGACGGCCAGGGTTTCCCTGGGCACGACGCGCACTGCGCCCCAATTGCCGGTGCTCTCCAGCGTGTCCTTGAGGATGAAGGGCATGAAACGCGCCTCGGCCCGGCGCACCTCGGGCAGGATGCCGTCGCGCTCACGGTCCCGCCACTCCTCGGGAACGTTGGGATCGAAGAGCTGAATGCCGACGTCGAGCAGCAGCGCTTCCGGGATGGCTTCGGTGGCCTGCCGTGCCGGCGTGGTATCCACCCGTTTCACGGTCTGGGAGACGCAGCCTCCCAGCAGCAGGGCCACCAGGGCCCAGCCGATCAGACGCCCAGGCAAAGTGCCTGATGCAGGCCTTGCGAACGGGTTGTGATTCATCGTCCTGACTCCTGGCAACGTCTGATTGCACCGGTGCGCGTATCAGCGGCGACCGGAGACATAGCGTCGGTACTCATCCCAAAGCTTCTCGCGCAGTTCCGGATCGGTCTCGTTCATGGCGGCCTCACGCAGCTGACGTGCGACGACATCGTCATTGGAGCCGTCGCCGACGTCATCGGGAATCGGAACGTCGGCTTCGGCCGTCTGGGTCGGGGCTGCGCCCCCGCCGACGCTGCCGCCGCTGCTCGCCGTCCCGGTCTGGGGACTGCCCGGGGGCGGCGGTGCGGGTGCCGGCCGGCGACCGGCCTGATCGCGTCCAGTGCCTGATGCGCCCCGGCCTTCGCCTTCTCCGCCACCCTGCGCGCTGTCCGGCCCGTCGACACTGCCGGGCTGGTTGCCGCGCTGGGCAATGATCACTGCCCGTTCGTCGAGAATGCGGCCGTCGAAGTCGCCCATGGCCTCGGCAAGAACCCGCTCGAGCTCAGCATGCCGCTCCGCAGCGGTTGCTGTTCCACCACTTCCAGAGCCCGGCTTGCCGGCTGCAGCACCAATGTCGCCGTAGACCTCCTCCGAGGTGGGCGCGCGGCCGCTGCCTGCGGCTCCCGGCCGATGCCAGGGCCCCCCGGCCTGTTCGCCTTCGCCCTGGCTGCCGGCCCCGCCTGATCCGGCTTCGCCGGCATCGTCGGATCCGTCCTTCCCTTCCTTGCCGGCGGCATCCGGGGGCAGTCGGCCGCCACCGGCGATCAGATCTTCGAGCTCACCACGGGTGAGGTCGTCTATGTCCATATCGCCGCGGGCGCCGTCCATATCGCCGCCCATGTCTCCGCTGGCGCCGTCCCGACCGGCACTGCCCGCACGCCCGCCATCGGTGCCGCCGGCCATGTCGCCGTCGGCTGGGGCGTCAGTACTGCGGCTGCGCGCAGCTGAGCGTCGGAACACTTCCACTGCCTCTGCAAGGACACCGTCGGCATCCACGCTGCCGCTGGCAGTCGTGCCTGCCGTGCCGGCGGCAGCGTCGCCACGGTCTGCGTCACCCGTGGATGTCGAGCTGTCGGTCCCGCCCGTATCCTGGGAACCCGGTCGGGGAGCCGATGACGGCGCTGAAGGGGAACCCGGCGCGGAGGGACCCCCTGCCTGTTGCGGGGATGAAGATGGCGATGAAGGCTGACCCGAGCCAGGGCTCGGCTGTCCCTGGCCCGACTGGGACGGACTCGACGGCGAGGACGGCTGCGAGGGTGAACTCGGCGAACTCGGCGCGGACGGCGCTCCTGACGGCGCTCCTGACGGCGCTCCTGACGGCGATGGAGGCGTCGGCGCAGGTGAACTCGGGCTCGAGGGGCTCGATGGGCTCTGGCAACCCGCCAAGGCCAAGGCACCAAGCAGCAGCGCCGCAGCAGCGAAGGGTGGCTTGATGGTCGGCATAGGCTCTCTCCTCATCGAACCCGAGGGTCGCAGATGGCCATGAATCGTCCCTGAATAGGTCTCATGCGGGCTTCGACCCACGCCACAGGGGCCCGGTTCCCTGGCGGCGGACTCAGTCCGGACAGCTGTATCGAGAGCGGGTTCGGCAGATACCCCGGGTTCACGACGAGCACCCGTTGCAGTGCGGAGCCGGGCCGGCTCAGTCGCTGTCGCGACGGGCGGTCTCCTGCAGCTCGCCACTGCGCTCCGTCTCCTTGGTGTCAGCTTCGACGGGCTCGGCAGACTGGGCATAGTAGATATAACGATGCCGATAGGTGACGCCTGATGTGGCAACCGGCGCGCCGTCCACGAACCGAGGCCGAAACCGGGCTGAGCGGGCGGTCCGCCTGAGGCGGAAATCCAGCAGTCCCTCGGGATTCGCGTCGGTGATATCGAGATTGCGGAGGCGGCCGCGATCGGTGACGTCGTAGACCATGTCGATATAGCCTTCGAGGCTGCGGACGCTGGCTGTCCAGCGCGCAGGGCTTGGGGCAGCGGGAACCGGGAATTCCAGCGCCACCGGCTCGGCAAAGGCTTCGGCCACCTGATCATCGTCCCAACCGGCCTCGCGCAGCAGGTCGTGGACCTTTTCGTAGGTGGCCATGGCCTGGTTCCACTTGTCGAACAGGAGGTACCAGTCTGCCAGGCCGGTCAGAGCCTCCGCGCGCTCCTGGTAGGGCAGATCGGGGTGATCGAGCTGGATCTGAACACTGCGCACGAGGGCACGCTCGCCGACGCTGTAGGGGTTCAGGGTCTGCATCTGGGTCGAGTGCAGGTCGCGTTCCGGTGGTGGACCGCCGGCACTGATGCGGAACGATGGCTCCTCTCTTCGCTGTGACACCGCTGCAGGGAAGCGCTCGAAGCGGTAGGTCATGGCCAGCTGGTGCAGCGGGTCGACGAGCCTGATGTCGTCGGGGCCATAGTGCTTCTCGATGATACCGACGGCGTGCTCGTAAAGGTTTCGGGCGCTGAGCAGCGCGCCGGTGCGCTGGTACCACTGCGCCATGCGAAACAGCGCCGGCAGAATCTCGGGGGTGTCCGTGCCATGCTTGCGCTGGTGCACGTAGTAGGCGTATTCCTGCAGCTGGACAGCCTCCTGCCAGTCGCTGTGCATGGCGTGCATCTCGGCGATCGCATCCAGATATTCCAGCTGGCTGGCGTGATGCAGGCCTTCATTCATGCGATTGATGTAGATGGCCTGACCGAAGTACTCGATGGCCTCCTGGAACTGGTCCAGGCCGCGGTGAGCCGCACCGATGCCGGCGAGGGCCGTCACGTTGCGCCGGTCCCAGCGCCCATGGCGCTCCCGGACCTGATCCAGGGCCTGCTCCCAGGCGCCGAGGGCTTCGTGGTACTCGCCGGTTTCCTGCTTGATGCTGGCCAGGGCGAACAGGGCTTCGATGCTGTCCCGGCTTTCCAGTCCACCGGTGCCGCCGGGGCGCAGGCTGAACAGGTCCAGGGCCGAGGGGTCCGACCCGGCGCCTTCGGGCTCCTTGGGGGCGGGGGGAGCCTCGGGACCGGCGACCGGCGCGTGGGGACCTGCCCCGGGAGGATTGTCCGGTTCCATGCCCTCGCTGGGGTCAGCCCAGGCGGTCGGTGGCGCGTGCAGCACGGCGATGGTGATGAACGAAACAATCAGTTGACGCATTATCGGGAACTCCGGGAGAACCTTGTGGACTCCAACCCGTCGCTTCGGTCTGCGTTCTCAGGCGCGGCTGATCGCGGCGCGGAGGGTCGCGAATGCAGACCTCCAAGGTCCCATTGATGACCCCGGACGTGGCATTGTCAAGGGGACATCAGAGAGACTGGGACGGCGTCGGCACCGGCCGTCAATCTGTTGAGACCTGCCAGGGCTTGCAATGTTCCAGGAACGGTGGCGAGAATTCGGCCGCCTGCGTCGGAGTCCCCATGAACGAATCATCCCATTCGACCCTGCGTGATGCTGCCGACGAGGAACTCGATACCCGGGGGCTGCGTTGCCCGGAGCCGCTGATGCTGCTGCGCAACCGCATGCGCACCCTGGCGGTCGGGCGGCGCCTCTACGTCACGGCCACGGACCCTGCTTCGGTGCGTGATTTCGATCAATACAGTCGTTTTCTCGGCCATCCCATCGAGTCCAGGGACGAGGCCGACGGCGAGTTCCGGTTTCTGTTCCGCAAGGGAGAGGGGCGCTCCCGTGCGTGAGTTCGACAATCGGGACCCGGTCATTCATTACTTTGCATTCGGCAGCAACATGAATCCGGCGCGGGTGCGCGAGCGGGGGTTGCGTTTCGACCGCATCGTCGGCGGGCGGCTGCCTGGCTATCGGCTGTTGTTCGACAAGTCAGCCAACGAACATCCCGACAGCGGCCACGCCAACATTGGCTGGGCGCCCGGCGATGTGGTCGAGGGGGTACTGTATCGGCTCGTGGACGTGGAGCAGATCCTGCTGATGGACCCCTTCGAGCAGACACCGATCAACTACAGCCGCGAAGTGGTGCAGGTGACCACGGACGAGGGCATGGTGGTGGCCTGGACGTATGTTGCCAACCCGGCGCGTCGTCGTCCTCACGGCCGCCCGGAGCGCGCTTATCTGGCTCATCTGCTCGCAGGCCGCCCCTGGCTCAGTGCTGACTATCATGCGCGGCTTGCGCAGTGGCCTGTGGTCGACCCGGAAGGCCATGACTGAGTCGCATGATTGCAGGGACCTGATCCGGCTTTTCGACGATCTCTTCGCCGAGGCTCATCACGTGCGCCTTCGCGGCGGTGCGGACGAGCCGCTGTACGAGCCGGCGGCAGGCCATCGCCCTGCCATGATTCATTTTCGCGCAGACTACTTTGCCAGTGCCCTGCACGAAGTCGCCCACTGGTGTACGGCGGGTGCCCGCAGACGTCGCCTGCAGGACTACGGTTACTGGTATGCTCCTGACGGCCGCGATGCCAGCGCTCAGGCGGCGTTCGAGCAGGCTGAAGTCGGTCCTCAGGCCCTGGAGTGGTTGTTTGCGGAGGCCTGCGGCTACCCATTTCGGCCGAGCCTCGACAACCTCGACGGCGGCAGTGTCTCCAAGGGCCGTTTCGAGGCGGCTCTGGTCGCGGAACGGCAGCGGCGCCTGCAGCGGGGTCTGCCGGCGCGGGCTGAGGCCTTCCGCGTTGCGCTGACGGCGTTCTATGCCGTGCCGGCGATGAGGGCAGGCGGCCGCCGATGATCCGCGCTGGTCGCGTCGCCACCGACCCTGTCGCCACCGACCCTGTCGCCACCGACCCTGTCGCCACCGACCCTGTCGATAGTATCGTCATCGGTGGTGGTGTCATCGGTCTGGCCTGCGCCCGGGCGCTGCTGCGAAGTGGGCGCGACACCATCGTGCTGGAGGCCGCGCCCTGGATCGGCAGTGCTGCGAGCAGTCGCAATTCGGAAGTCATCCATGCCGGCATCTACTACCCTGACGAGAGTCTGAAGGCGCGCCTGTGCGTGGCCGGCCGTGAAGCGTTGTTGGCCTACTGCGCCGAGCGCCACGTCGCGCACAGATTGCCCGGCAAACTGATCGTTGCTGCGGATCAGTCGGGTATTGCCGAACTCGAGGGCCTTGCTCAGCAGGCGGCCCGCAATGGCGTCACGCTGCAATGGGTCTCGGCTGCAGCATTGCGCGAGCAGGAACCAGCCTTGCGGGCTGCTGCGGCGCTGTACTCTCCGGGGACCGGAATCATCGACTCCCATGGCTTCATGGTTGCCCTCAGTGGCGATATCGAGGCGGCGGGTGGTCACATTGTCCTGGCGACGCCGGTGACCGCTGTGACGCAGGTTCGCAACGGGTTCGAAGTGGCGACCGGCGGTGAGATGCCGGCCCGTATCGGGGCGGAAGTGGTGATCAACGCCGCCGGGCTGGCCGCGCATCGGCTCGCCGCGTCGATCCCGGGGCTGTCCGCCGCCGCCGCGCCGCGGCAATACTTCGCCCGGGGACGCTACTACAGCTACTCGGGACGGGTGCCTTTCAGGCACCTGATCTATCCGCTGCCCGAGCGGGGTGGACTGGGCATACACCTCACGCTCGACTTGGCAGGGCGGGCGCGTTTCGGCCCCGATATCGCCTGGGTGGACAATGAGGACTATGGCTTCGACGACAGTGCCAGGGAGCATTTCGTGGCGGCCATCCAGAGCTACTATCCGGGGCTGGACTCGACGCGGCTGCAGCCGGATCAATGTGGCATCCGCGCCCGGCTGGCAGGTCCCGGAGAACCCTTTGCCGACTTCCGCATCGATGGCCCCGCCGTGCACGGCATCCCTGGTCTGGTGAATCTGCTGGGCATCGAATCCCCGGGGCTGACCGCTTCCCTGGCCATCGCCGATGAAGTGCTGCGCAGGCTGTGAGCGCGCGCAATCGCTGCTGAGTGGCGTCCCCAAGCTGTCGTCGCGGTTCTGTGGGAGCGTCCTAATCGCGCAGCGATTGGACCGATGGCGAAGCGCTGTGCCGGAGTTGACGACGTTGCCTTCGCTGCACGTCATGCAGATCGGCGCATTTCGCTGTGCGAA
>JAFIFL010000027.1 GCA_020832055.1 Gammaproteobacteria bacterium | reverse complement strand
GGGCTTACCGTGGCCAGGAGGTTGCCAGTGCAACGATGGTGGTGGATTGCAGAAAATTGACGTGGCTTGAAGGGCGCCGGGCCGGTGTCGCCACCGGACCGGCGGTTCTTCAGCTCTTGCCGCCCTGGGGCACTTCGCTGAACGGCACGTTCTTGTCGACGCGGATGTCGCCGGGCAGGCCCAGCACCCGCTCGGCGATGATGTTGCGGAGGATCTCGTCGGTGCCGCCGGCGATGCGGTAGCCGGGGGCGGACATCCAGGCCGCCTGGAACTGGCCGTCCATGGGCTGCTCGTCGACCAGGATGCCGCCCATATCCATCAGGTCCATGCCGAAGCTGCCGATGCCCTGCAGCTTGTTGGCGGAGACGATCTTGGTGATGGAGTTTTCCGGGCCGGGAGTGCCGCCCCGGGACAGGGCCGACTGCACCCGAAGTTTGGTGAACTTCAGTCCCGACTGTTCGCAGTACCAGCTGGCGATGCGGTCGCGGACGGCCTGATTCCGGATGGCCGGGGCGTCGTCCACTTCGATGTTCTGGGCCAGCGCCAGCAACTCACCGGCATCCGGGCCGCCGGCGGAACCCACTGCCAGGCGCTCGTTCATCAGCGTGACGATGGAGACTTTCCAGCCGTCTCCCACCTCACCGAGACGATGGTCGTCGCGGATGCGCACGTCGGTGAAGTAGACCTCGTTGAAGCCCGAGTGGCCGGAGGCCTGCTTGATGGGCTTCACTTCCACGCCCGGCGCCTTCATGTCGACGATGAACATGGTCAGGCCCTTGTGCTTGGGCACGCTGGGGTCGGTGCGGACGAGCAGGATGCCGTAGTCGCAGAACTGGGCGCCGGAGGTCCAGACCTTCTGGCCGTTGACCACCCACTCGTCCCCCGCCTTGACGGCACGGGTGCGCAGGTTGGCGACGTCGGAGCCGCCGGCGGGCTCGGAGAAGAGCTGGCACCAGATCTCTTCGCCGGACACCATCTTCGGCAGATAGCGCTTCTTCTGTTCCTCACCGGCGAAGGCGATGACGGTGGGGCCGCACATGCCCAGCCCAATGGCGAAGGGGCCGATGGGGACATCAAAGTTGGCCTCTTCCTGGCCCCAGATGATCAGCTCCATGGGGGTCGCCCCCTGGCCGCCGTACTCCTTGGGCCAGTGCAGGCAGGCCCAGCCGTTGTCGGCCTTGAGCTTCTGCCAGGCCTTGGCGCGCTTGATGAGTTCGGCCTCCGGCTCATCCTTGCGCGACTTTCCCGCGCTTTGGGCCTCGCTCTTGGGCGTGGCGTTGGCCGCCAGGAAGGTGCGGGCCTTCTTGCGGAACTCGGCCTCTTGCGGGGTATCGCTGAAGTCCATGATCAATGCTCCTCGTAGGGCCCGTTCACGAATTGGATTGCGCGAGGTTGGATTCCTCCAGGCGCGTCACCAGTCGGTCTTTCCAGCGCGGCAGGCTGCCGAGGTTCAGGCTCAGCAGCTTGGAACGACGGTAGTACAGATGGCAGTCGAATTCCCAGGTGAAGCCCATGCCGCCGTGGGTCTGGATGTTTTCCTTGCTGCACTCATGGAAGGCCTCTGTGGCCGAGACCCGGGCAGTGGCGGCGGCCAGGGGCAGTTCCGGGGCGTCGGTCGACAGCGCCCAGGCGCCGTAGTAGCAGTTGGAGCGGGCCAGGGTGTGGGCGATGTACATGTCCGCAAGCTTGTGCTTGATGGCCTGGAACGAGGCGATGGGACGGCCGAAGGCGTAGCGGCCCATGGCGTAGTCCCGTGCCATCTGCAGGCTGGCCTCGGCGCCGCCCACCTGTTCCCAGGCAAAGAGGATGGCCGCCCGGTCGAACAGTTTTTCGAGCTGGCTCCAGCCAGCACCGGCCGCACCGAGCAGTTCAGCGGGAGCGCCGTCGAAAGTGATCTGGGCGTGGGAGCGGGTCGGATCGAGGGTCTTCACCGCCTTGCGGTTCACACCCTTGCCGCCGAGTTCCACCAGATACAGCGAAGCGGCGGTGTCGGCATCCTTGGCGATGACGATGGCGATGTCCGCCACGTCGCCGTCGGCCACCGGCAGCTTGGTGCCGTGGAGCTGGCCGGACTTGGCGCTGACCTGCATGTTCTTCTGGGTGGTGGTCTGAGTGCCTTCGCCGACGGCCACGGTGCCGATGACCTCGCCGGCGGCCAGCTTGGGCAGCCAGGCCTGCTTCTGGGCCTCGCTGCCGAACTGCAGCAGGGCCTCGGTGGCCAGGTACACCGACGATGCGAACGGCGTCGGCGCCAGGGTGCGGCCGAGTTCCTCGGCGATGACGCAGAGTTCGAGGTGGCCGAGACCGATGCCGCCGTATTCCTCGGGGATCGTCACGCCGGTCCAGCCGAGGTCGACCATGCCTTTCCACAGCGCCTGATCGAAGGGCTCGTCACCTTCGAGGATCCTGCGCACGGCCTTGCTGTCGCTCTTGGCGCGCAGGAAGTTCTGCGCCTGCTCGCGCAGCATGTTCTGGTCTTCAGAGAACTCGAAGTTCATGGATCCTGGGCCCCTCTGGCTGGTTTGGCATCGAGACACGAACCTCGTCCACAGCGGTTGGCCGGGGGCGGTCGTGTCGGTCTCTCTCACGGCAAGCGCTTAATTCAAAAGTATTAACCCCTGGATGTAAACAGGTTTGGTGGCAATGCCGCGCCTTCCCGCCTTGGTTCAGGTGTCCTCCTGCTCGCGCCGTCGTTCAGCGCGCCGACGCTGCATGGCTGCGTTGAAGCGCCACAGGAGGGCGATGACGAGCACCGCGCCGGCCAGCAGCGCCAGGCCCGGGTAGATCACCGCTTCGGCCATGGCGGCACTGTCGCGATCGCTGTGGGCGGCGGCGAGGAGCATGACGCCGAAGGCGATGGCGACCACGGAACCGGTGAGGTACCAGGCTGACAGCAGGGCGATGAGCGGCAGCATGACGCTCTGCAGCAGGCCGGGGTCGGCGCCGGGACGGTAGAAGATGAACACCAGCGCCACGCCGGCTAAGGCCAGCAGGCGGGGGCCGGGGCGGGTGTGCAGCATGCGGGGATCGCGCGAAGGTTCGGACATGCCGGGTCTCAGTCGACTGCGGACAGCGCAGTGTAACGGACTCAGATCCCGGCGCGGGGCAGGTACAGGGTCACTTCGGTGCCGGCACCGACCTGGGAACGCAGGCGGACGTCGCCCCCGGACTGGGTGACGAAGCCGTAGATCATGCTCAGGCCGAGGCCGCTGCCCTGGCCGACGGCCTTGGTGGTGAAGAAGGGGTCGAACGCCCGCTCGAGGACTTCCTCCGTCATGCCTTCGCCGGTATCCGTGACGGTGAGGACGACATAGTCACCGCCTTCGAGGGGCGGGGCGGTGGTCGTTGCTGCTTCCTCGGGTGGTGGGGCCAGCTGTTCGTTGCGCAGCGCCAGCGTCAGCCGACCACCGTCGGGCATGGCATCCCGGGCATTCAGGCAGAGGTTGAGAATGGCGCTCTCGAGCTGTACCGGGTCGGCCAGGGTGGGCCACAGGCCGGAGCCGGCCTCGCCGGCACGGTCGGTGTTCAACTCGATGTGGATCTCGATGTCGTCGCCGAGAATGCGCTCGAGGGACGCCCGCATGGCATCGATGCGCTCGTGGAGATCCAGCGCACGGGGCGAGAGCGTCTGCTGGCCGGAGAATGCCAGCAGGCGCCGGGTCAGCTCGGCACCGCGGGCCGCGGCAGTCAGCGTCTGCTGGGCGAGTTCCGCCGCGTCGGCATCATCGGCAAAGCGCTCCGCAAGCAGGTCGACGTTGCCCATGACCACGGTGAGCAGGTTGTTGAAGTCGTGGGCGATGCCGCCGGTGAGCTGCCCGATGGCTTCCAGCTTCTGGGCATGGCGCAGGCGCTCCTCCACGCGTTTCTTTTCGGTCAGATCGTGGGTGATGCCGATGATCATGCTGATCCGGCCATGCTCATCGCGAATGGCGGACTGGGTGACGGTGCCCGGAAACAGCGTGCCGTCCTTGCGCCGCAGCAGGGTCTCGATGGCGGCAGGTTTGCCGCGCAATCCGGTTTCGAGGCGCTCCCGCCACTGGTCGATGGACAAGTCCGGCGGCAGTAGCAGTCGCGAATGGCGACCCATGGCCTCCTGCGCCGTCCAGCCGTAGACCCGGGTGGCACCGTTGTTCCAGTAGCGGATGCGTGCGTCGGGACCGACGCCGACCACGGCGTCGTCCACCTGTTCGAGAATCGCGGCCTGGAACCGCAGTTGAACGTCGAGATCCGCCCGGCGCAGGGCCTCGCCGATGCGCTCGGCGACGGCGTCGAGCAGGTGCTGCTCCTCCTCGAGAAACACGGGTTCCGTCAGCGGCAACTCGTCCGCGTAGCCGACCTTGACGCTGCCGCTCGGAAACTCGGCGACCTGGTACCGGCTGCCGATTCCGGCACCGCTGCCCCAGTGACGATCACCGACTTCGAGTCGGGCACCGGCATGGGGCCGGTGCAGCCAGGCTTCGGGCAGGCGGGCGACGACGGCTTCCAGCGTCGCGTCGAGGTTGTCATGGTTGGCGTCACCGAGCAGGTGCGACACATCGAGCAGGCACTGCATTTCGCGGACGCGCTCGCTCAACGCGGCATCGCCTGGTTCTACAGACGAGGGGCCGCTGATTCCGGTTGCCCCGGCTTCCTGCTCGCCCATGACTCCTCCTGAAGGGAGCGCAATACGATAGCGTCGTGCAGCGGCCCCGTCACCCGGGCAGTTTGGAACCCCTTGCTTTGCACTCTAGCAGGGCGCGTTGCCGGTGGCCCGCCGCATTGTGGTGCGTCGGGGCGTACGCAGACCGGGGAGCGCTGCCGTGGCCGCCATCGGCGCTGCGGCAAGGCTTGGCGGCGCCGTGGTCGAGTTGGTGCCGCCTGTGATGCACCCGGGTGGTGCCGGCATGCTTTCTGCTTCCATTCCCACCAGAGTGTAGACAACCCGGCCGCCGATTCGTTGCGCTGCCTGGCCAGGCGTCATCGGCCGATAACCCGGGAGCTTGGTCGGAACGCGCAGTTCGAGGCGCTTGCTTGCGGCCGGAACGCTGCTGCCGCAGTCCGTCCCGGGGCAACGTCGTGCTCTCCGATGTCGCACACGGGTGCCGGCTGCTGTGTTCGGCCCCGCAGTCGACAGCCTGCTTTCCCCGATGGCCCCAACGAGACTGCAAAGGTAGCCATGAACGCTCTCCGCATCCCAGCGCCATCGTTGCGCCCCTCGGTCATGGAGTCCTTTCTCGCCGAGATTCATCAGACCCATCGTGGCGAGACGGGGGGCGCCCTCGCGGATTACATCCCCGAGCTGACTCGGGCCGACCCCGCGTGCTTCGGCATTGCGCTGGTGACGGCCGACGGCCAGCCCTACGCGGTGGGCGACAGCAAGATCCCGTTCACGATCCAGTCGATTTCCAAGGCCCTGGTCTACGGTCTGGCGCTGGAGGACCACGGGGTGGAGGGCGTGCTGGCCAAAGTCGGGGTGGAACCCTCCGGCGATGCCTTCAATGCCATCGTCTTCGATGAGCGCACCAACCGCCCCTTCAACCCCATGGTCAATGCGGGTGCGATCGCCACCACGGGACTGATTCAGGGCCACGGCGCCGGAGAGCGGACTGGCCGCATCATCGAGATGTTCCGCCGCTACACCGGACGCACCCTGGCCGTGGACGAAGCGGTGTTCGCATCTGAAACCGCCACCGGGCACCGGAATCGGGCCATCACCTGGCTGATGCACAACTTCGGCATGGTGGATGCGCGGGTCGACGAGCACTTAGAGGTGTACTTTCGGCAGTGTTCGCTGCTGGTCACGGCCGAGGATCTGGCGATGATGGGCGCTACCCTGGCGAACGGTGGCGTCAACCCGGTGACCGGCGAACGTGCGCTCGATGCGCGCTACGTGAAATTCGTCACCGCGGCCATGGCCTCCTGTGGTATGTACGACTTTGCCGGCGAGTGGTCGTTTCGCGTCGGGATTCCGGCGAAGAGCGGGGTGGGTGGCGGCATCCTCGCCGTGCTGCCCGGGCAGTTGGGGATCGGCACCTTCTCACCGCTGTTGGATGCGCAGGGCAACAGCCTGCGCGGGATCCGCTGCTGCGAGGAGTTCTCCCGGCGCTTCGACCTGCACATCTTCGACCCGATCCGGCCCGGTGCCATGTCGGTGGCACGGGTCTATCGCGGCAGTCAGGTACGTTCCAAAGTGATGCGTCGGGAACGCGAGCGCCACCTCCTCGAGGCACACGGTGGCCAGATCGTCGTCCTCGAGTTGCAGGGCGAGCTGCAATTCTCGGCAGCGGAACAGGTGTTGAGTCATGCCTCGCGGGTGGTGAATGCGGCGCCTGAGGCCTGTGGGCACCTGATCCTCGATCTCAATCGCGTCGTCCGCATCAGCGGGGCGGCGCGGGACATGCTCGCGCGGCTGCAGTGCGAACTCGCGGCGCAGGGCATCGATCTTTACGTTTCCGGTGGCGGTGGACACGCCGCCTTCATGGCGGCGGGCGGGCTCCCCGAAGCCTGCTTCTACGCCACGCTGGATGCCGCCCTCGAACACTGCGAGGCGGCAGTGCTGGCGCGCTCCCTGCAGGCGGATGTCGAATCGGCGGGGGCCTTGCCGCTGACCGAAATGGAGTTGCTCGCGGGTCTCGGGAAGGAGGATCTCGGGCGCGTCGCGGCGCTGCTTTCGCCGCACAGCTTTGCAGCCGGAGCCAGCATCATCCGCCAGGGCGATGAGGCGTCCAGCCTGTTCTTCCTCAGCCGCGGACGGGTGGCGATTCGGATTCCCGGCGCCGCGGACACGCCCATCCGTCTGGCCAGCGTCGGCCCGGGGGTCGCGTTCGGGGAGATGGCGCTGCTCGACGGCGGCCGCCGGTCGGCCGACGCCGTCGCGGAGACCGACTGTCAGGTACTGTCCCTCGAAGTCGGTGATCTCGAAAGCCTCGGCCGTGAGCGTCCCGGCATCGTCACCGTGATCACGGCCAATATCGCCCGGGTCATGTCCGGGCGTCTGCGCAGCGCGAACGCCGAATTGCAGGCGCTCGCGCGCTAACCTCGCGGCGGACCGGGGCGGCCCCCGTCAGGGCGGCCCGGGAATGCGGCTCGGGGCCACGTCGGCTCCCCAGGCCTGCGGCACCTCGTCTGCGTACGGCGCGGAGAGATCGAATTCGATCATCCAGTCGTACGATCCGTCGTAGGTGGTGCCGTAGCGGTAGTGGACGCCGGGTTCGATCTCGATGCGCCAGCCGACCGGCACTCCGGCAGCTGCGGTCCGTTCCTTTGACGCGAAGTCCTGTCGTTGGGCGCTGCCTGCGCCCATGGTCAGCCCGCCGTACCAGGTGCGGCTGTCCTCGCTCCCGTCCGCCATCCTGTGGTCATGGCGCAGTTCCAGCCCGTTCGACGAGCGCATGACGTACCAGGTCCGGGAACTGTCCCAGGCGCCCGTGTCTTCGATCTCGATGTGGAAGGGTATTCGCACCTCCTCCCCATCGCAGTGACGGAAGTGGGCCAGCAGCAGTTCGGTGCCGGTCAGCATCGTGTCGCCCTCGGGTTCCAGGACGAGCTGCCCGGAGAAGGTGTCACCGCAGTGCGCGGACAGTGCGGCGAGGAAGCGGCTGTGCGGATCCTGTCCGGCATCCGCTGCCTCGGGGTCATCGACCACGCTGCAGCCGCCGGTGATGATCACCAGCAGCGCGAGGATGGAGAAAGTCGCGTGGATGCAGACGCTTCGGGCCATGTTGGCGTTCCTTTCAGGGCGGATTCAGGACCATCCGGGAATCCTACGTCGGCTGAGGCTGATCGCGCGAGCCGGTTCCGGCTGCGCGCCGCAGCAAGAGGCGGGTTCGACGTCCTTCGATTGTGACCCAAGGCTTTTCATTTCGGGTGCCAAGCGATCACCATGACAGGCCTGTCATGCAAGCAACGATCCGGGGGCCATGGGGTTCGGGTGTCCAAGCAGCACACGGTAACGATTGCGGCGAATCTAAAGCGGCTGCTCGGCGTGCGTGCCCTCCTGCTCGCGGGCGTGCTGCTGTTGATGCTGGTGGTGCATTACGGTTTCGCTCTGTCTTTGCCACTCGCGCCGCTGCTGCTGATCATCGCGGCACTCGCGCTCCTGACCCTCGGCTCCTGGTGGCGTGCGCAGCGGCATGCCGGGGCGCTGCGTGACGGGGAACTGCCGGGGCAGCTGGCGCTGGACGTGGTGGGTCTGACGGCACTGCTGTACTTCAGCGGCGGCTGGACCAATCCCCTGGTGAGTCTTTACCTCGTCCCCATCGCGGTGGCGGTCATCATGCTCGACGGAGTGAGGACCTGGGCCATCATGGCCATGACCGTCCTCGGCTACAGTCTGCTGGTGCTCTACCATCGACCGGTCGTGGCCGTTGAACATCACCCTCTGGACAGTTTCACGCTGCATGTGGCGGGCATGTGGCTGACTTTCGTCCTGGCGGCGGTGCTGATCACCTACTTCGGCACCAGCATGGTGAATCTGCTGCGGGTCCGCGAGCAGGCGCTGGCGGCCGAGCGGGAGGAGAATCTGCGCAACGAACAGATCATCGGCGTCGCGACGCTGGCTGCGGGCACCGCTCACGAGCTCTCGACGCCGCTGTCCAGCATTGCGGTGATTGCCAGCGAGCTGGCCGATCAGGCCGACGAGGCGAACCGGAAGCAGCTCGACACGCTGCTGGCCCAGGTGGCCATCTGCCGCGAAACCCTGGGGCGGCTGCGCATGACTGCCAGCGGCGAGCCGTCTTCGCCGCCGTTGCCGGTTGACGAACTCTTGGGGGAACTCGGTGCCCGCCTCGCGCTGCTGCGGCCCCGTGCGCGGCTGCAGCTGACCTCGGACGGCCAGGGCCCGGCGCCGGCGATTCGCCCGGAGCCCACCCTGCAGCAGGCTCTGCTGAACCTCCTCGACAATGCCGCAGCCGTGTCCGATCAGCCCGTGGATTGCAGGCTGCACTGGAATGCGCAGGCCATCGACATCGACATCCTCGATCAGGGGCCGGGTTTCCAGACCGACGCAGCCGTCCCCATAGGCAAGGATGAAGGCCTCGGCATGGGGTTGCTGCTCGCCAACGCCACCATCGAACGCTTCGGTGGCCGGGTGAGTCTCCGCCAGCGTCCCGGCGGCGGCGCCCACGTCGCGGTCCGCCTGCCGCTGGACAGTCTGCGACCGGCTTCGTGAATACGGAGCGGGTGGGCACAGGGGGGCTCAGGCTCCTGCTGGTGGACGATGACGCCGTGTTCCGGGATGTGCTCGGCGCAGCGCTGCGCCGCCGGGGCTTCGAGGTCCGGGTGGCGGCGGACGTCGCTGCCGCGCGTGGCATGCTCGAAGGATTTCATCCGCAGCGTGCCATCGTCGATCTCAAGTTGCCGGATGGTTCCGGTCTGGAACTGGTGGCCCGGCTCGCCGCCCTCGACCCGGCGCCGCGGGTCCTGGTGCTGACAGGCTACGCCAGCATTGCCACGGCGGTGGAGGCGGTGAAGCTCGGAGCGGTGAACTATCTGCCGAAACCGGCGACGCCGGAGGAGATGCTCGCCGCCCTGGAGCAGCGGGGAGCCGACCCGGCCCTGCCGGTGAGTGCCGAGCCGCCTTCGGTGGATCGTCTGCAGTGGGAGCACATTCAGCGTGTCCTGGCAGACCATGATGGCAACATCTCCGCCACCGCGAGGGCGTTGAACATGCACCGGCGGACCCTGCAGCGGAAGCTGGCGAAGCGGCCGGTGCGGCGCTGATGCGGTGGCCGACTATTCGGGATCTGCCCGACTGCCTTCGCTTGTGCTCTGCTCGCGCCAGTAGTCCAGCAGGGCCGGTGAGACCCGGCCGCTGAAGCCCCGCGGGCTGCCGCTGGCATCGATCAGGTAGCTGCGCGGCAGTTCGCCGTACCAGTCGGGGTCAATGGTGGCGCGCAGCCGCGGGGCCGGGGCGTCGACGAACTGCCAGTTGTCGGCATCGGCCAACTGCAGGCCCTCCAGGGCGCGCTCGATCTCGGCGGTGGCCGCTGTGCCATCCACATTGACGAGAACGAGGTTGAGCCCGGGTTGTCCCGAGCGCATCGCACCTGCCTGGGCCATCCCTTCCTTGCAGTGGTGGCAGTCCAGGGACCAGAGCAGGACCAGAACGGTTTGTGCAGCGTACTGCGCCTTGATCTCCTCGAAGGTGCCGGGGCCGAAGGCCTGCACCGCCCCGCTGGCCGCAGGGGACAGGGCGAAGGCCAGGAGCACTGTGAGACCGTGTCTGATCATGGCCGTTCGAAGCCCGGGTCGGAAAGCGAAAGCAGTCGATAACCTTCGTCGCGGGTATGCCACGCCAGCCACACGGCTTCGGCAGCGGCGAGCAGCCGGGGATGATCCACCGTGGCGGCGCTCGTGGCCAGGGTCCGGGGCTCGGACCAGCTGCGGCCGCCGTCGTGAGAGTGCAGGTGAAGGACCTCGCTGTGCTCGGCACCCACGGCCAGCCACACCAGATCCACATGGTCGCCGCGAACGGCCACCTGGGGTTTGCCCGACCCCGGGCGGTCATCGATGTGTTTCAGGTGGCGAGTCGTCCCGGTGGCGTGATCCCAAAAGCCGTAGTGCACCCCACCGGCGTCCGGCGCCCCGGAGAACCAGACCATGTGGTCACCACTCGCCCCGGCCGCCATGTGGGGGCCCTCGTGGGGACAGCCCTCGAGCATCCAGTCCTCGTGGCTGATCCGCTTGAGCTCCGAGGCGCCGTCGGGAGCGAGTTCCGCCAGCGCGTGGTCGCGGATGCTGCCCTCGAAGACGTGCCGCCAAAGCAGTCTGGCCCGATCGGCGTCCGCGGCAACCATGGCCAGGCGGCAGCACTCACAGCTGTGTGTTGCGGCACGCCGATTGGGGCCGAAGGTGGTGCCGTCGTCGTCGGACACGGCGAAATGGATGGACGCCCCTGCGAAGTCCTCCTGACCCCGGGCCTCGGCTGCGGCGAGCTCACGCTTGTCGATCCAGGCCACGTACAGGCGTCCGGAAGGTGTGACGGTCAGGGCATCGAAACGATGGCTCGTGGGCTCGGGTGTGTCGCGCATGAGCCGGGGCGTCTCGAAGCTCTCGCCGCCGTCCAGGGAGCGACTGAAATAGACGTCGCCGGCGAAGCGGCCTTCGATGCGCCGCGTCCAGGTCACGAAGACGGCCCGGTCACGGCCCAGCGCCAGCTTCGGCCGGCTCTCGCCATTGTGGTCGATCCGGGCCGGCTCACGGCTGACGCGAACCGGTGGTGAGAACGCCAGGGTCTCGCGCTCGGCGCGGGTGAAGTAGACGTGATCGTCACTGACGAAGACCGCCAACAGTTCGCCGTCTTCGGTCAGGACTGACGACGGCGTGCTGCCGCAGTGAATGCTGACCGCGTCGTCGCAGGCCCAGGCCCCGGCGGCAAGCAGCAGGGCGCTCAGAGCGACAGCGAGGTTTCGAGAAACAGGGTCCGTGATGGCCATGGATGAAAGACGTATGCCTCCTGATTGAAGAGATTATCGACGCCTGCGGAGAGGCGAAGGTGCTCCCGTGGTCGCCAGTTGGCCCGCAGATTGACGAAGCGATAGGGATCCTGGGCACCGAACACCCTGCGCGCCCGGTCGCTGTTGTCCAGATTGCCGAAGCTGTTGCTGGCGAAACGCAGTGCGGCGCTGAGCTCGACCACCGGGTTCACCCGCCAGGCCAGCAGGATGTTCCCGCGCCAGGTGGGCAGGCGCGGGAAGGCGTTGCCTTCGATGGTCGGGTCGAGGCTGTTGCGGCGGACCGCCGCGTCCATCCAGCTCAGGTTGAAGCGCAGGTCCAGCGGCAGCTGCATCAGATCGCTCTGGTTGTAGATGAACTCCACGCCGCGGGTGACGACCCGGTCCACGGGCAGAAAGCCGCTGACGGTGACGCCCTCGATCACGGCGCGCTGGCTGAAGATCACGTCCTCCACGTCATCGAGGAAGAGGTTCAGGCGCAGCATGCCGGCTTCGAGGCGGCGCTCGATGCTCAAATTGTGGTGGAGGCCGTCCTCCGGTTTCAGGCTGGCATCGGCGCTGGTGACGGCCGTGGTGCGGTCGACGTTCTGGAACAGTTCCTCGGTGACCGGAAAGCGCAGCGCGCGGGCGCCGGAGTAGCGGATGGTGACGTCGCCTGTGGGGAAGTAGGCCAGAGAGAACTTGGGCGAGAAGCCGTTCTCGGAACGGTTCGGGTGCATCGTGCCACCGACGAAGCCGTCGCGGCTGCGCCAACGCTCGTAGCGCAGTCCGAGGGCGAGGTCGACACGGTCGCCGAAGCCGCGGCCCCACTGGGCGAACAGGGCATGGGTCCCGGTCCGGCCCCCGCTGGCGCGCTGAGCTGCGCCGGCCTGCCTCGACGCTGCATCGAAGGCGAAGGGTTCGATGCCCAGTTCGTAGCGGTCGAAGTGATAGCCCACGGACAGGCGCATGGCTGGATCATCGAACAGGCGCTCGGTGCCAGCCTGCACGTCCAGGGTCTGCCAGCGGGTGTCGTCGTAGCGGATGAGGCGCCCGCCAAAGCTCTCGCTCACGGCGTCGAAGGCTGGATCGCCTGGGTTGCGCCCGGAGCGGGTCTCGTCGTCCTTCAGGATCTCGAAGTGGGTGGCGTAGAGGTCGAAGACCCAATCGCTCTCGCCCAACGGACCGCTGACGCCGGCACCGAGCAGCAGCGAGCGCCGCTCCTGCCGCCGCGCCTCGAAGCTGCCGCCGTTGAGGGTGTAGCGGATGCCGTCGAGGGTGACGGGGCCGTGCCAGACGGGTGAGCCGTCCGGGTCTGTGAGGAAGCTGCTGGCGTCGCTGGTGCGGCGGTCACGCTCCTCATAGGCCACGGTGCCGCGCAGTTGCCAGGCAGCGAGGTCGTAGTGGGCCCGCACCTTGTACAGATCGGTGGAGGATGCTTCCGCACCGTCGTCGCCGTAGTAGATGACGTCGCGGCCCGCCGCATCGACGCCTTCGAAGGCGCCGGTGACCGCCACGGCTTCGGCGCCCGATGCCGAGGGCCGGGCACTGAACTGGTTCTGGGGCTGACCGTCGTTGCGCAGGCGATTGATCGAGAGATACAGCCCGAGATCGCCGATGCGGTCCTCGTAGGCCGCGAACAGGCGGTGGCCGCCGAAGCGTTCGTCCGTGCCGAGGGAATCGTAGTCCTGGCTGAAGTAGCTGCCGGCGAGGTGGACGCGGCGCTGTTCCGGGACGCGGGTGGTGAGATTGACGACGCCGCCCATGGCGTTGCCGCTGTACTCGGCTGAGAACGGGCCGTAGATCACTTCCGCGGTGGCGATCTCCTCCGGCGCGATCAGGGACCAGCGCGGAGCGCCGGAGAAACTGGTCTGCAGCAGGTAGTGCAACGGCAGGCCGTCGGCGAACACCATGCTGCGGGTGGTCTGGAACATGTTGGCGCCGCGGATGCCGATGACGCCGTTGGGATCGCCGGCGTAGCGCCGGCGCACCACCAGACTCGGTTCGAGGCTGATGGCGTCTTCGGTGGTGGCGACGTTGATGCGGCCGATGTCCTCCGCGGTCAGGCGCGAAGTGGGGCTGACCAGCGTCGTGTCCTGGAACAGGCGGTCGGCGACCACCCGGATCTCCTCGACCTGCTTGGGCTCGGCGACGGCGGCGACACTCAGGGCGGCCAGGGTGGCGAAGGCGAGAGCGCGCGGCGCCATCGAAGCTGATCTCCATGTTGGTTTGCAGGGGCCGGAGTGTAGTGGGTGTCCCGCGGGGGCGGGATGCGACATATCGTCGCAGTCCCGTGGCGGTCATGGCCCCATGGAGGGTTCATGCAAGTGGGGATCGGGGATGCTCGCGGAGGATTCCGGATCTGACCGTGTCAGACCGCCTGGAAGTTGTCCGGTGTTCCTGCGGGTCAGTTCGGACCGCCGTCGATGAACAGGTTCTGCCCATGGATGTAGTCAGCCCGATGGCTGGCCAGGAAGCAGACCAGATCGGCGATTTCCTCGCGGCGGGCGAAACGGCCGGCGGCATTCGGAAAGCGGGTGGCGACGGCCTGGCGTTCGATGGCGGTCCAGTCGTCGCCCCAGCCTTCGCGCGCCGCGGTCTGGCGCATCGAAGTCTCCACTTCCGGGGTGTGGATGATGCCCGGGGAGACCAGATTGACGCGGATGGCGGTGCCTGCGAGCTCGCGTGCCAGGGATTCCGTCAGCGTCACCAGGGCACCCTTGGCGGCGTAGTAGTGGGGGTTGCGACCGCCCGGCCGTTGGGTTCCGGCCGTGCCGAGGTTGATGATGCGTCCCCAGGGTGCGTGGCGCAGCCGGGGCAGCGCCAGGCCGATCAGTCGTGTTGCCGACAGCACGTTGTGCTCGTACATGGCGTGCCAGGCTTCCGCGGCCGTGCTTTCGAAGTCGCCGCGATCGGAAGTGCCGTAGTTGTTGACGAGAATGTCGACGGGTCCGGCGTCGTTGGCGTCCTGCCAGACCCTGGCCGCGCCATGGTCGCTGAGCAGGTCGCCAGCCACCGCCACGGCGTTGGGGATGCTCGCGGCCACGGCTGCCGCCGCCTCGGCGTCGAAACCGTGGATGATGACCGTGGCGCCCTCTTCGGCGAGGCGGCGGGCGATGACCTCACCGGTGCCGCGATGGCTGCCGGTGATCAGGGCGCGATGGCCGGTCAGTTCGAGATCCATGGATGCTCCAGGTAAGGGTTGCAAGCGTTACGCGTCGTCTTCGGAGAACTCCAGGATGCGCACGTCCAGACTGTTGGCTGACAGTGCCGCCTTCGCGGCCCGTTCGTCGGCCGCGTCCTCGATGCGCGCGCACAGCAGCAGGTGCCCCTGATTGAGATGCTCCTGCAGGTCGTCCACATCATTCTGGTTGATGATGGCGATCATCGCCGCGCCCGCCGCGCCGACTGCCGCTGCGCCGGCCAGTCCGATGACCACGGGGCCACCGAGGGCCGCAGCCGAGGCGACCACCGCGCCCGCGGCCACCGTCTGGCCGGTGAACGCCAGCCCGCGCCCGATGCCGTGGGTGGCATCGTCCCCTTCTTTGCGGGGCTCGAAAGCGGGACTCGAAGGGTCACCTGCCGACTCGAACAGATGATCGAGGTGTTCCCGCACGCTCTGGTCGGTGGTGAGAAGCGTGAAGCGGTCGTCACTGAAACCGGCCTCGGCGAGGCTGTCCGCCGCCGTTTCCAGGGATTGGGGATCGGCGAACACGCCGACCGCTTCGCGGATGGTGTTGGTCTGCGCCTGCTTCATCTTCGTGCTCCTTGCAGATGGGACACGCCTTCCAGCCTATGTGCAGCGCTTTCAATGGGCAAATGTGGGTGCCGCTGCCGGATCGATCCGGTGCCGCAGACAGCAGTCGTTGGTGTCAGCCGGGTGGGCTCGCCCGCGTTGCCGTCATGCGGAGGCCAGCCACTCACCGGCAGGTCCCTCGCGGTACGACGGGCGCTGGGTGTAGCCGAACGATGATCGCGCCCTTGGCGTCTGTAAGTGCAGGGTCGCAGGAAAGCCATCAGTCATCACCGATCTCCTCCAGAGCATGTAGTGCCGTTCCATCCTTTTCCCGGATATCCTGTGGGACACCCCCAGCAGCACAGAGATGGCGAACATGATCCAGCGCGATGACATGACCTTTCCGTTCTGCGAGTACGAACGGCGCGTCGAGGAGCTGCGCATGCGCATCGCCGAGCGTCACCTCGACGCGGTGATCATCACCGATCCGGAGAACATCTTTTATCTGACCAACTACCAGACGACCGGCTATTCCTTCTTTCAGAGCCTGGTGGTGCCAGTGGAAGACGAGCCGTTCATGGTCATGCGGGCGATGGAGGAATCCAACGTTTATGCACGCAGCTGGGTGGAGATGACCCGCCCCTACGGTGACACCGGGGATGCCATCCAGATGCTCGTCGACGCCCTGCGTGAGTTCAATCTGGCGGACAAGCGCCTCGGCTACGAGCGCAACAGCTACTACTTCCCCGCCTACCATCAGGACGTCATCCGGACGACCCTCGTCGATGGCAAGCTGCTCGACTGCTTCGGCATCGTCGAGCAAGGCCGGGTCTGCAAGTCGCACCACGAAATCGAACTCATGCGTCGCGCCGCCCGTGCCACCGAGGCGGGGATGCAGGCAGGCATCGATGCCTGTGTGCCCGGCGTGACCGAGAACGACGTCGCCGCCGCGATCAGCGCGGCGATGTTCAAGGCGGGTGGCGAGTTCCCCGCCGTGATGCCCTATGTCACCTCGGGACCCCGGTCCATGATCGGCCACGCCACGTGGGAGGGTCGGGAACTGCGCGAGGGCGAACACGTGTTCCTCGAAGTGGCGGGGTGCCTGCGTCGCTATCACACGGCGATGATGCGAACGGTGGTGCTCGGCGAGCTCAGCGACTCGATGCATCAGGCCCAGGAGCTGATGAAGGGCGCCCTCGATCTGCTCCACGAGCAGGCCCAGCCGGGCATGACGGTCTCCGACGTGGACAACCTGATCCGTACGCTGATCTCGTCGAACACCCTCGGTGCACGCCTCATCACCCGCTCCGGCTACTCCATTGGCATCGCCTTTCCGCCGAGCTGGGACGAGGGCTACATCGTCTCCCTGAAACAGGGGGACTCCACGATCCTGCGCGAAGGGATGACCTTTCACGTCATCCCCTGGATGTGGGGCGTGGACGGCGACAAGACCGTGGGCATCTCCGATACCATCCTCATCACCGAGGATGGCTGCGAATCCCTGTTCACCGAACTCGACCGCGACTTTACCGTCAAGGTCGGCAGCCGCCGCCCCGAGCTCCCGGACAGGGTTCGCCCGGTCGAGACCACGAAGGGTGACCACAAAGATCCCGTCGCGCAGTAGCGCGCGGGGGTCGGACCACGCCAAGTCATTGATTGTAATGGCGAACGAGCTTTAGAAGTGCTGTTTTCTGTCGTTAGAACAGCACTTTTCCCCCGAAAAAGCACCCTCTAGACTCTCAGGCAACACGCTCAGGCAACCTGTTAGGCTGATGGAAACGACATGCGGAAACCCGTTTAGGGTTTCCACTGCGCGTCCCGGAGGTGGTTCCGAGCGGGCCCGCCGGAATCCGGGCGCGTCGCTTTGGAAGGAGGCAACGATGACTGACTCGATCCACGCCGCTACCGTAGCCACCGGCTTCAGCGGCATCCAGGACACCGCGCTCATCCGTGACCGCTCGTTCATTGGCGGCGAATGGGTCGGCAACGCCGAAGGCCGCTGCGTCGAGGTTCACAATCCGGCAAATGGCGAGCTGATCGGTCGCGTGGCCGCCCTCGACGCCATGGAGAGCCTGCGGGCGGTGGATGCTGCGGAGGCCGCCTTCGACGACTGGTCCGGTCTGCTGCCCCAGGAGCGATCAAAGCTGATGCGCCGCTGGTTCGATCTGGTGCTGGACGCCAAGGAGGATCTGGCCCGGCTGATGACCACCGAGCAGGGCAAGCCGATTTCCGAGGCTCGTGGCGAGATCGATTATGCCGCGTCGTTCATCGAGTACTACGCCGAGGAGGCGAAGCGCCCGAACACCGAGAACGTGACCTCACACCTGCCGGACGCGGAAATGGAGGTTTGGCGCGAGCCCATCGGCGTCTGCGCCCTGATCACGCCCTGGAACTTCCCGGCGGCCATGCTCACCCGCAAGGCGGCGGCCGCCATGGGCGCGGGCTGCACCGTGGTCTCGCACCCGTCCGAGGAGACGCCTTACTCGGCGCTCGCGCTCGCTGAACTGGCCGCACGCGCAGGCATTCCCGCCGGCGTCTTCAACGTCGTGACCGGCGAGGCCACCACCATCTGTCCGCCGTGGACGGAGGACACCCGTGTCCGGGCGCTGTCCTTCACCGGCTCCACCCGGGTCGGACGGATTCTTTATCGCCAGTGCGCGGACACGGTGAAGAAGCTGATCATGGAACTCGGCGGACACGCACCGGTGCTGGTGTTCGCCGATGCGGACCTCGAAGACGCCATCGACGAAGCGATCAAGGCCAAGTTCGCCACCTCGGGTCAGGACTGCCTGGCGGCCAACCGGATTCTGGTGGAGCGGCCGATCTACGAGGAATTCTGCAAGCGCTTCACGGCGAAGACTTCGGCGATGTCAGTGGGGCCGGGCATGGACGACCCGGACATCGGCCCAATGATGAACGCAGGCTCGGTGGCCAAGCAGTTGGAGCATATCGAGGATGCCGTCGCCCGGGGTGCCAAGGTGCTCACCGGCGGCGGCCGCCACCCGGCCGGGGAGCTCTTTGTCGAGCCGACGGTGCTCGTCGATGTGCCCCGGGACGCGAAGATGTTTCACGAGGAGACGTTCGGTCCCGTCGCCGGTATTGCCCCGTTCGACACCGAAGCCGAGGCGATCGCCTGGGCCAACGACACCGAGTACGGTCTGGTTGCCTACCTGGACACCATGGATCCGCGGCGGATCTATCGCGTAGGCCGGGCCCTGAAGTTCGGCATGGTGGCGGTCAACCGCACCAAGGTGACCGGCGCCCCCATTCCCTTCGGCGGCGTCAAGCAGTCGGGGCTCGGCCGCGAGGGCGGGCGCCTGGGCATGGAGGAGTTCACCGAGATCAAGTATTTCTGCCGGGACTGGGTCTGACGTCGAGGTCAGACCCGAAGCCGCGGCGTCACCGTTTACTTGATGTACAGCATCTCCTGGTACTTCGGCAGTGGCCACAGCTCATCAGCCACTTCCATCTCCAGGGCGTCCGCATGCACGCGGACTTTATCCATCAACGCGCGGATCTCTCCGGCGCAGAAGCGCATATGCTCCTCGGTGGAGCCGAAATCGCTCTTCGCCAGGGCTGCACTGAGGTCATCGACCGCTGCCAGCATGGCGTTGGCGTGCTTTGCGACCGTTCCTGCGGTGGTGTGATCGAGTTGGACTCCCATGGCGGCGAGCCCCGAAGTCGTGCTCGCCAGTGTCGAAAGGTAGCTGACGGCGGCCGGGTAGATCAGGGTCTTGGCCATATTGATGACAAGCCTGGCCTCGACGGCAATCGAGAGGAGATATTGTTCGGCATAGACCTCAAAGCGACTCTCCAGCTCGACCGGCGTGAAGACACCGGTGCGAGAGAACAGCTCGACGACTGATGCCTCCCGCAGTGCCGGCAAGGCTTCGGCAGTTGTGGGCAGATTCGGGAGTCCGCGCTCACTCACGGCCGTCTCATGCCAGTGCGCTGAGTAGCCGTCGCCGCCAAAGATGACCTTGCCGTGTTGTGCCATCAGTTCCTGCAGCACCGTCAGCACGGCCTGTGCCGGCGTGCTGCCCGTGCCGAGATCGGCCTCGAGTTTGTCTGCGATCCAGTCCAGGGAATCGGCCAGCATCGTATTCATGGCGACCAGCGGCCCGGACACTGACTGGGAGGAACCCACAGCCCGGAATTCGAAGCGGTTGCCGGTAAATGCGAACGGCGAGGTGCGATTGCGATCACCCGGATCTCGCTCGAACTTGAGGATCTGCGAAAGGCCCAGGTCCATTTCACCCCCCACCGTCGACTGGGCCACCCTGCCTTCCATGATGTCGTTGAAGACCTGCTCGAGCTGGTCGCCGAGATAGACGGACAGAATGGCCGGAGGTGCCTCGTTGGCACCGAGACGGTGGTCGTTGGAGGCGGAGGCAATGACCGCCCTGAGCAGCGGGCCGTAGAGATGGACGCCGCGGATCACCGCGCCACAGAACAGCAGGAACAGCAGATTCTCGTGGGGCGTGCTGCCGGGGTCCAGCAGGTTACCCTGGGTGGCATTGCCGACTGACCAGTTCACATGTTTGCCGGAACCGTTGACGCCGGCAAACGGCTTTTCGTGCAGCAGACACAAAAAGCCGTGCTTTTTCGCGGTCGCCTTCATCAGCGTCATCATCAGCTGCTGATGGTCAGCCGCGATGTTCGCACTTTCGAAGTAGGGTGCAACCTCGAACTGTCCCGGTGCCACTTCGTTGTGATGGGTCTTGGCGGGAATGCCGAGCTTGTAGAGCTGGTCTTCGTAGTCCTGCATGAACACCTGGACCCGGGCGGGTATGGCGCCGAAGTAGTGGTCGTCGAACTCCTGGCCCTTGGCAGGTGGGGCGCCAAACAGCGTCCGGCCGGCGAGCAACAGATCTGGCCGCAGGTTGGCGAAGTGGGCATCCACCAGGAAGTATTCCTGCTCGGCCCCGCAGCTGGAATTGAGCGTGGCGATGTCAGTTTCGCCCATGAGGCGCAGCACGCGCTGTGCCGACTTGTTCATGGCCGCATTGGAGCGCAGCAATGGGATCTTCTTGTCCAGCGCTTCGCCCGTCCAGGACATGAACACGCTGGGAATCATCAGGGTGGCGCCGTTGTCCGTGTGCATGATGAACGCGGGGCTGGTTGGATCCCAGGCCGTGTACCCGCGTGCAGCGTTGGTCATGCGCAGGCTGCCGTTGGGAAACGAGGAACCGTCTGGCTCGCCCTTGATCAGCAGGCTGCCGGAGAACTCGGTAATGGCGTGACCGTTGGGGTCGGTGACGATGAAACCGTCGTGTTTTTCGGCGGTGATGTTGGTCATGGGGTAGAAGATGTGGGAGAAGAACTTGGCTCCCTTGGCGATCGCCCATTCCTTCATCGCCGCCGCAGCGATATCGGCCGTCGCCGGATCGAGCGGCTCACCGGTCTGAACCGTCTTCCTGATGGCCTTGTACGCCGTCTTCGACAGCGCCCACTCCATGCGGTCGAGATTGAAAACGTCCTCGGCCCAGATGTCCCCGAGGAACGCCGTCTTGGCGACGGGCAATGGCTTGCGGTTGGCAATCTGCTGTATCGCCTGCAGGCGGGATGCATTGGCACTCACGGGTAATCCTCAGTCATGGGAACAAGATCTTCGAAGGAAGACGGCCCCGGAGCCTTCGATATCAGCAAATCGGGGGTGGTTTAGCCAGCAAAGCAATAAGCAGGCCATAGAGGTTCATGAGACGGTCCTTTTGTCCGGCGAGTTGCGGTCGATGCCGGCTCCCGTCGGACGTGCGATCATGCGGCTTCACTCGTACCGATGACTGCGTCGCGGCTGTACCTGCATGAAAGGAGGGGCATGATGATCGAGTTCAGCCACTTCCTGCTGGTGGGAGTGATCACCGTCGTCGCCCTGTACTGGTGGAGCGCGCTGGCCGCCCGTGAAGTGGCGCTGGGTGCCGTGCGGCGTTACTGCGGGGAGCTCGATCTGCAGGTCCTCGACGATGGTCTGGTGCTGCACCGGATCTGGATCAAGCGTGACGGGCGCGGGCGCCAGTGCCTGTGGCGGACCTACCACTTCGAGTTTTCCGCCACCGGGGGTGAGCGCTACCAGGGGCAGATCGTCACCCTGGCGGACCGGGTGGAGGCCATCCACCTGCCACCGTATCGTGCCCGGCCGGAGCTGCCCTGAGGGGCTTCGCCTGCGCGATCGAGGTGCGTTCTTGGCGCTTCTCCGGGTTGCCGGTGGTCAATCCTCGACCATGCAGCGGTTGCGGCCGGCGTCCTTGGCGCGATAGAGCGCCTGGTCGGCGCGGTTGATGGTCTCGTCGATGGATTCCCCGGCTCGATATTCGGCGATCCCCACCGAGATCGTCACCGCAAGATCGTCTGCGATTTCCGGAAAGCGCAGTTCTGCGACGAGTACACGGAGGCGCTCTGCCTTGGTGAGTGCACCTACGAGCGAGGTCTGCGGCAGGATGAGGAGAAACTCCTCGCCGCCGTAGCGTCCGATGGAGTCGATGTGGCGCAGGCTCGCCGCAGCCGCCTGACTGATGCGGCGCAGGACCAGATCACCGGCGGCGTGCCCGTGAGTGTCGTTGGTTTCCTTGAAGTGGTCGATGTCGATGATGCCGACGCAGAACGGTCCGCGAGCGCGCTGATAGCGATAGGCTTCCTGTTCGAGGATCGAGAGCAGGTGCCGCCGGTTGGCGAGTCCGGTGAGCTCATCATGATTGGCCAACTCGCTGATCCTGGTCATCGCCTCCTTCAACTCGCCATTGCGGTCCTTGAGCTTCTGGCGCAGGTCGCTGTAGAAGCCGCCGATGATCGCGACCTGGGAGACGACCAGGATCAGGGTCACTGCCTGGATCAGCTCCAGCGACGGATCGATCACGTCATTCCGCCAGACCCACAGCGCTGCGAGCAGGGCCCCGTAGAAAGCGAGGAAGATGGCGCAGACGTAGATCATCTGGCGGCTTCCCAGCGCCAGCATGCCGTAGAGGGCCGGAACGATGACGGTCATCAGCAGGATCGCGCGGACCTGGCCGGCGTCGAGGTGGAACATGACGTACAGCATCGGCAGCATGGATACGATCATCTGGATCGCAGTCAGGCTCGGTTCGTTGAAGCGCAGATTGATGCCGCTCTGGAAGACCAACAGGAACGCACCAATGATCGTCAGCGAGAACAGCAGGAACACGATCGAGGCCGACCAGGGCAGAAGGCCCAGCCAGGAACAGATCGCGATCAGCGTGAAGCTGACCAGATAGGACACCGATGCCATGCCGAGGCGGCGAATGCGCAGCGCCTGTTCGGCATCCAGGAGTTGACCATCGGTCATGGTGTCGGCGGCGATGACGTCTCCTCCCTCGCAGGACAACCCGACACCTCGATGCGACTACGCCGTTCGCTGATCGTCAAGACCGAGTTCCTCGATCATGGCCTCGCGCATGAGAAACTTCTGCAGCTTGCCGGTGACGGTCATGGGGAAATCGTCCACGAAGCGCAGGTAGCGCGGCACCTTGTAGTGGGCGATCTGCTCGCGGCAGAAAGCCAGGATGGCATCCTCGTCGAGCACCGTGCCCGGCTCCAGCCGGATCCAGGCCGCCACCTGCTCGCCGTACTTGAGATCGGGAACACCGAAGACGGCCACGTCCGAAACCCCGTCGAGACGGTAAAGGTACTCCTCGATCTCCCGCGGATAGATGTTTTCGCCGCCGCGAATGATCATGTCCTTCAGCCGCCCGACGATGTTCACGTAACCCTCGTCGTCCATGACGGCCAGATCGCCGGTATGCATCCAGCCGGCCTCGTCGATGGCCTCCCGAGTGCGTTCCGGGTCGTCCCAGTAGCCGCGCATCACGCAGTAGCCGCGGGTGCAGAGTTCGCCGGTCTCGCCGCGCGCCACCACCCGGCCGTCACTGTCGATGAGCTTCACCTCCACGTGCGGGTGTACGTGCCCCACGGTGCTGACGCGCTTGCCGAGGGGGGCGTCGACGGCGCTCTGGAAGCTCACCGGGGAAGTCTCGGTCATACCGTAGCAGATGGTCACTTCCGGCATGTGCATGTCCCGCTGCACCCGCTTCATGACCTCGATGGGACAGGGTGCGCCGGCCATCACACCGGTACGCAGGCTGCCGAGGTCGAAGCTGTCGAAATCGGGATGATCGAGTTCGGCGATGAACATGGTGGGCACGCCATAGAGCGCCGTACAGCGCTCTTCGGCCACAGCTGCGAGGACGCTGCGCGGTTCGAAGGCCTCGTCAGGGAAGACCATGGCGCTGCCGAAGGCGGTGCAGCCGAGGACGCCCATCACCATGCCGAAGCAATGGTACAGCGGGACCGGAATGCACAGCCGGTCATGCTCCGTGAAACCCTGGGCCCGGGCGGTCAGCAGGCCATTGTTGAGAATGTTGAAGTGGCTCAGCGTCGCGCCCTTGGGGGATCCGGTGGTGCCACTGGTGAACTGGATGTTGATGGGATCGTCCGGCTGCAGCGTCGGTCCGATTGCCGTCAGGCGTCGCTGGGCGGCATCGCGGCCGCCGGCTGCGAGATCCGCGTAGCGATGACAGCCGGCATGGCCGGCCTCGCCGAGGGTGATGACATGGCGCAGGGCGGGCAGACGCGCCGCGTTCAGTTCACCCTTGGCCGTCGCAGCCAGTTCCGGCGCCAGGGACCTGAGCATGGCCAGATAGTCGCTGGTCTTCAGGCGCTCTGCCGTGACCAGGGCCTTGCAGCTCACCTTGTTCAGAGCGTACTCGAGCTCCGCCAGCCGGTAGGCCGGATTGACGTTGACCAGGATCAGCCCGGCCCGCGCCGTGGCGAACTGGGTGACCACCCACTCGTAGCGGTTCGGCGACCAGATGCCGACTCGATCCCCCACTGTCAGCCCCAGTTCCAGCAGGCCGGCCGCCAGCCGGTCGGCGGCCCCATCCAGATCGCGCCAGCTCATGCGCACGCCCTGGTGGCGTGAGATCAGGGCGTCCCGGTCGGGAAAGGCCTCCGCCGTGACCCGCAGCGCATCGCCGATGGTGCGCCAGATCAGGGGTTCGGTGCTGGTGCCGCAGACGTAGGCCGGGTTCATGATGGCCGTGTCACGGCAGGCTTGCGCTCGAGCCAGCCCTGGGCGACTTCGAGTTCCGCGGCGAGTTGCAGCAGGGTCAGCTCGGCGCCATAGCGGCCGATGAACTGCATGCCGATGGGCAGGCCCTGGCTGTCCTCGCCGAGGGGCAGGCTGATGGCGGGCTGGCCGGTGGCATTGAAGGGAGGCGTGAACGGGAACGCTGCGGCGGAGCGCTTGTCGTGTTCCCGCGGCTCCACGGCCACCGGGTCGAGCCAGCCGATCTCCGGCACCGGCATGCCGAGCACTGGAGTCATGAAGATGTCCATGCCTCCGAAGAAGCGCTCCATGCGCCGTGTGAAGGTCTGCAGTTCCCGCAGGGCCGCGATCACTTCCATGCCGGAACGGTTGCGACCGGCGCGGACGTTGCGCCAGGTCAACGGCTCGAACGCTTGCTCGTCAGGCTCCCGACCCAGCGTGCCGGCCAGCGCCCGCACGTCCTCCGCCAGCTGACTCGACCCGACGGTGCCGAAGGCGCGATAGAAGCGGCGCCAGTCGCAGTCGAGGTCCCGTTCCTCGACGAAATGGCCCAGATCACCGAGCAGTGCAACCCCCTGATCGAAGGCCGCCTGAATCTCCGGATGCACCGGCCTGCCGGACGGCGTCGCGGTACTGACGGCGATGCGCAAAGGCCCCGGTGGCATCAGGGCGGCGGATTGCCAGCTTCCGGTGGGAGCGGGCGGTGCATAAGCCGAAGTGTCGGCCACCGCATCGAGCATGGCGGCGGCATCGCGAACGCTGCGACAAACGACGAAGTTGCGGGAGAACGAGAACGGCACATCCAGCGCCGGCGTGGTGCGGATGACCCGTCCGCGACTCGGCATGAGCCCCACCAGTCCGCAGCAGGCTGCAGGTATGCGGATGGACCCGGCGCCGTCGCTGGCATGGGCCATCGGGACGACCCCTGCGGCCACGGCAGCCGCCGACCCGCCGGACGAGCCTCCGCTGATGTGACGTGGATTCCAGGGATTACGGGTCGGGCCGGTGAGGGCAGGCTCGGTGGTGCCGGTGATGCCGAACTCGGGCGTGGTGGTCTTGCCCAGGGCAATCAGGCCGCTGCTGCGAAAGGCAGCGGCCAGCGGCGAATCCTGGTCGTGGCGCATGTCCCGCGTGAAGCGGCTCCCGGCGCTGTGGGGCGCGCCGGCCCATTGGAGCCAGAGATCCTTCACCGCGAACGGCACGCCTGCAAAGGGACCGTTTCCGGGTGCGGCCGCAGCCTCGCGGGCCGCTTCGAAGTCGGTGCTGACAAAGCCGTTGCAGACCTTCTGAAAGTCCTCTGCGCGGCTGATGGCGGCCTCGACCACCTCGCGGGCACTGACCTCCCTCGATCGGATCAGCTCGGCCAGCCCGACGGCATCGTAGTCGTTGTACTCGTCAAATGTCCCCATGGCGCTCCCTCCGGCTCCCGTGCCAGATTAGAGCAACCTACCGACATGCACTACTGTCATCAGCACCCGCCGCGCCAGCTTCCAGCGACACCCCCTGTGTAAGAGCGCTATTTCGCCCAGCGAAATAGCGCCGATCGAGATGCCGTTCAGCGAAGTCAGCCCCCACAGCTCCGGCAGACCGCCTCGAGATCGGCCCAATCGCTGCGCGATTAGGGCCTTCCCACCACAGTGGCGCTACGCCAGAGCGGCAAGCCCTTGTGGGAGAGCGCTATTTCGCAAAGCGAAATGCGCCGATCGCGATGCCGTTCAGCGAAGGCAGCCCCCACGGCTCCGGCAGACCGCCTCGAGATCGGCCCAATCGCTGCGCGATTAGGGCCTTCCCACCACAGTGGCG
>JAFIFL010000331.1 GCA_020832055.1 Gammaproteobacteria bacterium | reverse complement strand
CTGGGTGCCCCCGTTGTGGGAAGGCCCTAATCGCAAAGCGATTGGGCCGATCTCGTAGCGCCCTGCCGGAGGAAGTCGCTGCCTGCGCTGGACGTTCTCCAGATCGGCGCATTTCGCTTTGCGAAATAGCGCTCTCCCACAAGGGCGTCTCGCTTGGCTCCTGGGTGCCCCCGTTGTGGGAAGGCCCTAATCGCAAAGCGATTGGGCCGATCTCGAGGCGCTTTGCCGAAGGCGCGGGACTCCAGGTGGCGTTATGCTGAAGGACTGAATGGAGTATGAGTAAGGGTGGTCATGGAGCAACGAATGCGCGCCGTACTGATGCCGGGCTTGCTGCTGGCGGCACTCCTGGGCGGTTGTGACGGGAGCGGGACGTCTGACGCCCCGCCGCCGGAAGCGACCGGTGCTGTCAGCGAGGGCGCTGCACTCTACGAACGCCACTGCGCGAGCTGTCACGGTGCCGACGGACTTGGCATCGACGAGCGCTACCCGAGCCTGCACTTCGATGAGGCGGCCTGGGCCGACAGCGGGCAGGTTGTCCGACAGGTCATCGGCGGCAGCCATCGCCGGCTGGTCGGCCCTGCCATGCCCGACCACGGTTTTCTGGGCAACGAATCCCTGGCTGCGCTGCTGACCCACATCCGCGAGGCCTTCGGTCCCGGCGGCGACGCGGTGGGGATGGAGGAGGTGGGTGCGGCGCGATTGGATCTCCTCGAAGACTTTCATGACCGCGCCTCCGTCGAGGCGTCGGGCGGGGTGCCCCTGTTGGGACTGCAGCGGCCGCCAGGGGCATGGCCGCCACCGCCCATGTCGCCGGCGGCTTATGCCGCGGCCCGCGGGCATTACGAGCAGTACTGTACCGGTTGCCACGGTGTGTTCAGGACCGGAACTGCGGGTAATCCCCTGCATCCGGAATGGATGCGGGAGCTGGGTACGGAGTACCTGCGGCAGGTGATCGGTTTCGGCACCGCCCGGGGCATGCCGACCTGGCTCGACGCCGACGGACTGACGCCGGAGGACATCCACAATCTGGCGCTCTTCCTTCAGCACCCGCTGCCGCCGCCCGCGAGCTTCGATATGGCAGCCATCCGCGGGAGCTGGCAGCTGCATCGGCCATTGGCGGATCGTCCAGCGGAGCCGGCCCACGATCACGACCTGACCCGCATGTTCGTCGTCGCCCTGCACGACCCCGGTGCGGTGCTGCTCATCGACGGCTCCACCCGCGAGCCCATCGTCCAGATTGCCGTGGACGGTCCCCCTCATCGGATTTCCGCATCAAGCTCCGGGCGCTACCTGCAGGTGGTGAGTCGCAATGGCATGATCTCGCTGATTGATCTCTACGCCTCTCTGCCAGAGCGGGTGGCCTCGGTACGGGTGGGCCTCGAAGCCCGTTCCCTGGGCGCTTCCCGTGACCCCGAACAGCCGGTCCTGCTGGCCGGTGCCGACTGGCCGCCCCAGTTCGTCCTGCTCGATGGCGAGACCCTGGAGCCGCTGCAGCGTCTCGACAGCCAGCCTGTGGGCGAGGCCGCTGGCCCCGACAGCCTGGCAGCCAGCGTCGGCGACATCCTCGGCTCACCCCGGCATCCGGAGTTCGCGGCGCTGTTGCGGGGGACCGGTGAAATCCGCCTGCTCGGGCAAACTTCGCCCATGAGCGTGGCGACCGTCGCAACGGAGCGGACGTTGCGGGCGGGCAGCCTGACCCCCGACGGGCGCTATCTGCTGCTTCCAACGGACACGAAGCGGCTCGTGGTGTTCGACCTTCAGGAGCGGCGGGTGGTGGCGGAACGTCCCCTGCCTTTCAGCGGCGGCGGCCGTGGCGTCATCTACGAGCACGGCCAGCATGGTCCGGTGTGGGCGACGGCTTCCTTGGTCAGCGACACCCTGGCAGTGGTGGGGGTCGATCCGGATGGTCCGGCCCCGTGGACGGTCGTCGAGGAGGTTGACGGTCCGGCCCCGGGATCCCTGTTCGTCGCCACCCACCCGAAATCACCGCATCTGTGGGTCGACAGCCCGCTGGCCGACGAGGGACATGCCAGCTGGGAAGTGGCGGTGTATCGGCGTGACGCGCTCGAGGAGGGCTATCGCAGCCTGCCCATCGCCGGCTGGGCCGATATCGAGGAGGGACCTCAGCGCGTGCTGCAACCCACCTACTCGGTGGACGGCAGCGAAGTCTGGCTGCTGCTGTGGAACACCCAGGATGCCGACTCCGCCATTGTCATCGTCGATGACGCCAGCCTCGCACGGCTGGATGTCCTGCGTTGGCCAGAGCTGGTCACGCCCACGCGCCTGTACAGCGTGGGGGCGCTTCTCGCTGCGGCAGCGCCTCATACCAGGTAGCCCGCATCCCTGAATTGGGGGCCAGGCCAGGCTACCGTCTGGCCGTGACGATCCAGCAGGCTGCTGCCAGGTCCAGACCGGCGTCGGTCATGTGCCCGGACAGCGCTTCCCGTGCCGCGGCCAGCGCGGCCTGTCGCGGTTCACCTTCGAGCTCGGCCAGCGCCCGGGCCACCGGCCCCACCCGGCCCTGGAACTCGATGGCTTCATCCAAGGTGTCAGCGACATGCAGGGTCGGACGGAAGGATTCCAGTTCGATGTCGCTGAAACCGGCACGGGTGAGGATGTCGCGCACATAGTCAGGATCGGCGAAGGCGAACGGACCGGGCGCTCTCGGATCGGGTTCGACATCCGGCACCGGCAGGAAGGGCTGCACCGCACGCCCGGCGATGGCCATCCACGGATTGTCCCGTGGTGCCTGCCAGCATGCGAAGCAGAGCCGGCCGTCACCGGCCAAAGCGGTGTGCAGGTTGCTGAAAGCGGCGATGGGATCGACGAAGAACATGACGCCGAAGCGTGAGAACAGCAGCGCGTGGTCTGGCGTGAAGTCCGCACTGGCGGCGTCCTGCCTCGAAAAGGCCAATCGCTCCATGCCGGCGGCGCGCTGGCGGGCATGTGTCAGCATGGGGTCGGAAACGTCGATGCCCCAGACCGCAGCGCCCTGCTGCGCCAGTTGGATGCTGGTCTGGCCACAGCCGCAGCCGACGTCGATCACCCGCTCCCCCGGGGCTGCGGCCGCGCGCTCGATCAGCCGATCCGAGATCGGCGCAAGCAGGCCATCCAGCCGCTCCTGGGCTTCGACCCAGGTCGTCCCCGCCTCCCCGTTCCAGTAGTCGATCTGCTCCTGATTGCTGGCCACCGCACGCTCTTCCCGTCAGCTTCGTGAGCCGTGATTCAACGGCATCGTGCG
>JAFIFL010000330.1 GCA_020832055.1 Gammaproteobacteria bacterium | reverse complement strand
CTCCGCTGCGCTGCGCAGCTTCCCACAAGGGCTTGTCGCTCTGGCGTGGCGCCACTGTTGTGGGAAGGCCCTAATCGCGCAGCGATTGGGCCGATCTCGAGGCGATTCGCCGGAGCTGAGGTGGCTGACTTCGCTGCAGGTCTGCTCGCGGTTGCGTCGGCGATTCAGACTTTGCCGAGTTCGAACCACTGGCCGCAGCTCGTGACGCCGAGGCGGGACGGGTCGTTGGGGTGGGGTTCGGCCATCTCCACCAGTTCGTAGAAGACGTTGCGGGTCAGCAGGGCCCAGAGGTCGTTGCGGATGTGGATGTAGGGGACGGGTTCGCCGTCCCGCTCGCGGACTTCGATGGGGTGATCGGCGTCCGCCAGCACGTGCTCGTCGACGTTGGTGGTGAACAGGAGCTGCTGGCTGGCCCCGCTGCCGTTGCGGACCACGGCGATGGCCGCGAAGGGGACATCCTCCACTTCGATGGCCAGTTTCTCCGCCGGCGTGACCAGAAAATAGGCGCCGTCGTCCCGGCGCAGGATGGTCGAGAACAGCTTGACCATGGCCTTGCGTTTGATCTCGGCCCCTTCGTGGAACCAGGTGCCGTCGCGGGCAATGCGGATGTCGATGGTCCCGCTGCGTTCGGGATGCCACTTGTCCACCGGCGGCAGGGACTTCGACGCCTGGGAGTCGAGCAGTTCCTGGAACAGGGCATCGGCGCGTCCAGCTTCAGCCATCTTCTGACTCCATGATCTCGGCGAGGTGGCCAGGAAGGCGGGAGACCACTTCCGCAGTGAACTCAGTGGTACTCATCTTACCGCGCAGATCGGCAGTGCAGCAGCCGTCCTTGATGGCGTTGAGCAGGGACAGACGCAGGGCATGGCCGAGATCGTAGCGGCCGATGTGATCGAGCAGCATGCCGAAGGCCAGCATCATGGCGGCGGGATTGGCCTTGTTCTTCCCCGCGATGTCCGGTGCCGTGCCGCCGGCCGGATCGAACATGGCCAGGGCCACATTGTGGTCGTCATCGAAGCTGTAGTTGCCGCTGGCGCCCGTCCCGAGACTGCCCACCAGCCCCGACGCCATGTCGGAAAGGAAGTCGCCGTACTCGTTGAGCACCAGGATCACCTGATAGTCCTGGGGCCTCAGGATCAGCTTGCCGAGCAGCGCGTCGAACAGCTCCTTGTGATGATGCACCTCCTTGTCGTACTGATCGTGGACCTCGTCCACCACCGCCTCGAACAGGCCGTCAGTCACTTTCTGGATCGTGTGTTTGGAGGCCGAGGTCACCGTGTAACCCTTGTCCCGCGCCAGCCTGAAGGCGAAGTGGGCCGCATGCAGGCAGGGCTCGCGCTCCACCATACGCAGGGAGACGGCCGCGTGACGCCCGATCAGCTGGCCGGGATCGTCATAGGTCCCGCCGGTGGCGATGCGCACGATGTGGGCGTTGACGTTCTCCTTGAAGTTCGAGGAGATGCCGGGAATGGAGATCACCGGCCGGTAGATGACGCTGAAATCCAGGCGGCGGCGCAGCAGCGCGTTGGGCGAGCGGGAGCCGGTGACCGTGGGGTACTTCAGACCGATGCGGGTGGCGCGCATGGCGGCTTCCGCTTCGTCGATGGCCACCAGCCCCTTCGCTTCCCGGGTCGGCAGCGACCAGTCGATCTTGCGGAACTTCAGGTCGATGGGCAGGGCATCGGCCACGGTGGCGATGGATTCAGCCAGTTCCGGCCCGATGCCGTCGCCGAGCAGCTCGGTAATCTCGATGGGAGTTCGCAAGATCAGGACTCCATGTGAGGGCCAAGAGGTGAAAGGATGCTGGCGGTCTGCAGGCCCACTGCAGCAGGAACGGGGTGCGCAAGCGTCAGTCCAGCCGCGCCTTCCCCGCCGCTCAGCCGCCGATCAGCTTCATGACCGTGGCGCCGCCGGTGAAGGCCACGTCCTGCTTGTCGCCCATGGCGCGCCAAAGCGCAGCTTCGAGCCCGGCGACGGCATCCTCGCGCGGTCCGCGCAGCAGATCGCTCACCGCGTGGCGGTTGCTCGACGACAGGCAGCCGTGCAGATAACCGTCAGCCGACAATCGCAGCCGCGTGCAGGTCGAGCAGAACGGCTCCGATTCATTGGCGATGACGCCGAACTGGCCGAGCACCGCATCGTCGCCACCGCGCACATCAAAGCGCACCGCCGTGGAATCCCAGGCGGCGTCGGTACGGTTGTAGCGGTAGCGCGCGCCGATGATGTCGAGGAGGTCTTCCATGCCGAGGAAGTCACGATCGAAGGCGGCCGAATGGGCCAGATGCCCCATGCGCATGAGTTCGATGAAGCGCAGCTCGATGCCACGCTCGAGCGCGTAATCGAGCATGGGCAGGATCTGGTCCGCGTTGCCGGTCTTCAGCGGCACCATGTTGAGTTTGACGCGGATCCCGGCCGCAAGGCAGCGCTCGATGCCATGCAGGACACTGTCGAGATCGCCGCCACGGGCGATCTGCCGAAAGCGTTCCGGATGCAGGGTGTCCAGCGACACATTGACTCGCTTCAGACCGCAGCGGGCCAGCAGGTCCACCTTGTCGGCCAGCAGCTGGCCATTGGTGGTGAAGCTGACGTCGGACAGGGGCATGGCCATGACGGCGGTGAGGAAATCGTCGAACTTCGGCGTCACCAGGGGCTCGCCGCCGGTGATCCGCAGCTTCTCGATGCCGGCCACCTCCATGAGGAGTTCCACCCCATGGGCCAGTTCCGCCGCCGAGAGCTCGTCGCGGGCGCGCAGCAGGCGCTTGCCGTCTTCCACGCAGTAGGTGCAGGCGTAGTTGCAGGCCGCCGTCAGGCTGACGCGGAGGTTGCGGAAACGGCGTCCGGTACGGTCGACGATCATGATTTCAGAACTCCAGTCTCCCCGGATTATGCCATGCCCTGGCACCCATTACATGACGCGGGCCATGACGCCCGGTCACGATGGGCCGCCGGCTCGCGCCGTAAGCGCGGCCTGAAGCGCGGCGACGCTGCCGGACTTCCAGAACAGTCGGTTCGAGGCCTTCACCAGTATGACGTCTCCGGCCCGAAGTTCGGCGCCGATGGCGTCGATGTCCATGGCACCGCAATCCGGCCACCAGCCGGCCCGCAGCGCTTGGGGCAACGCATCGCGCAAGGCCGCCATGCGTTCACCGACGCAGAACACGCCGTCGAGACCGCTGCAGGCCTCCGCCAGGGAGCGATGCAGGGCCAGCTCGTCCGCGCCGAGTTCGAGCATGTCGCCAAGCAGGGC
>JAFIFL010000329.1 GCA_020832055.1 Gammaproteobacteria bacterium | reverse complement strand
GGACTTCAGGCGTTTCAGCCCGAACCGGCCATTTCCTCAATGCGCTGGGCCAACTCTGGATCCTGGCCCATGGCAGCGGCGATGCGGTTGTACTCGCTCACCTCGACCCCAGCATCCGTGACGGCTTCGACCATCGCTTCCTGAGCCCGGCTTTGCAGTTCCTGAGCCGTTTCCGCGTCCTCCGCGGCCTCGATCCGCCCCATGTAGTCGTCACGGATCTCCTGCACTTCGCTCCAGGCCCGGGCAAACCTCTCGACGGTTGCGTCATCGAAGTCCGGCGTTTGGGCCGCCTGCCCCATCGGTGGCTGCTGACCCGCGGGGGGCTGCTGGCCGCCCGGGGGCTGCCCTGCCGGAGGTTGTCCTGCGGGCGGCTGACCTGCCGGGGGTTGACCTGCCGGAGGCTGCCCTGCGGGGGGCTGCTGACCTGCCGGGGGCTCCTGACCTGGAGGCGGATTGGCCGGCGCTTGAGCGATGGCTGAATGGCCGAAGGCAACGAAGCTGCCCACGACGATAAGCCCGGCCAGCTGCGTGCGTTTGCGAGGTGTCTGCCCATGTGAATTCATGGCTGTCTCCTTGCTGTACTCGAGTGACGTCCACCCGTAGGTCGACCACCCAGCGGTCGCAAGCATCATGCCGGCCCTGAATGCCAGCCCCAAAGGGGGCTGTAGCGCGGAAATACTGTTCGTCTTTGCAACAGTTGACCGATCATCGAACGGAAAGCGGTCGTGTGGAGACCCGAGGACGAACTTCAGAGCTCGATGATGGCCTTGCCGCGGTTCGCACCCGTAAAGAGGCCACAGAACGCTGCCGGAGTGGTCTCGATGCCCTCATGGATCTCATCGAAGGTGCGGATGGCGCCGGCATCGAGCCAGCCCCGCATGCGCGCCATGGCTTCCGGGTAGCGCGCCACTTCGTCGGTGTACATGAAGCCTTTCAGCGTGGCGCGCTTGGTGATGGCCTGCCAGAGATGGGTGATGCCGTAGGGTTTGTCGGCGTCATGGTAGTCGGCCACCATGCCGCAGAGCACGACACGGGCATTCTGCCGCAGATGGGTGAGCGTGGTATCGAGGATGGCGCCGCCGACGTTGTCGAAGTAGATGTCCACACCCTCCGGACAGGCCCGCTGCAGTGCCGCATCGAGCCCGTCCGCAGCGTTGTAGTTGATGCCGATGTCGTAGCCGACCTCCGCCTCGAGCCAGGCGGCCTTGTCGTCACTGCTGGTGAGCCCGACGGTCCGGCAGCCGAGGGCCTTGGCGATCTGTCCGGCAATCGAGCCCACCGCGCCGCCAGCAGCGCTCACGACCACGGTCTCGCCGGCCTTGGGCTGACCGATGTCCAAGAGTCCGAAGTAGGCCGTCAGGCCGGTGGGTCCCAAGGTCCCCAGATAGAGGTGCAAGGGCACCTCCGGATCGACTTCGAGCGGGGCGGTGAAGTCACTGGCATCGGTGAGCGTGAACGTTTCCCAGGCATGGCGGCCGAGGACCAGGGTGCCTTCAGAAAAATCCGGATGCCGGGAACGCTCGACCCTGCCGAGGGTGAGACTCATGACCGGATCGCCGATCTGCATGGCCGCGAGGTAGTTGTCCCCGGCCCCTTCCCGCATCCACTGGCGGAAGCCCGCATCCAGGGAGAAGTAGAGATTGCGGATGAGGAACTCGCCATCCTTGGGCTCGGGAACGGGGACCTCGTCGAGAACGAAGTCGGCCTCCACCGGCAGGCCCGACGGATAACGGGCGAGCAGGACACGTTTGTTCATGATGCAGCCTCAGCAGATGGGCGCAGGCACTATGGTCTCGCCAAGGTCCCGGAACAACCTGGGAGTTTCCATAGGTGTGGAGCCGCCGCTCGTGTCCCCACTTGCCCGAAGCCAGGCGACATTCGGCTAAGATGCAGCCTCCCATTCAGCAGCAAAAGGATCACCACCATGGCGAACAGTGCCGACTGGTACTACCACCGCAACGGTTGAACGGGATGTTCCAAAGCCGCCAAGGTCTTGGGGGCCAGGAATGTCCAGATCGCAGAGCAGGTTCCGGCCAGCCGCAAGCTCGGCCTCGACGCCGCTCTCGAACTCGTCACCGGCGCCGATGAGCTGATCGTCGCCAAGGGGCGCAAGGTCGAGCAGATCAAGCTCGGCAATACCGATGCTGAGACGGCCGCGGCCGCCATGCTCGGCCCCACCGGCAATCTGCGCGCACCGACGCTGAAGGTGGGTCGCACATTGATCGTCGGGTTCGATGAGGAGAGTTACGAACGGATGTTCGGCAAAGGCTGAATCATTCGTCCTGAAGGGCTTCAGGCCACGCCGAGTCCGGTTCGACAGGACACGAATTGGGCCGGACTCGGCTGCTGCCTGTGTGTGGGGGGGCGATGCGGGGCGTGTCTACCAGGTCTCGAGCGCCAGCCCGGAAACGCGCGAAAACTCACGGATGTTGCGCGTGACGAGGACAGCTTCATGCGCCAGCGCAATGGCGGCGATCAGCGTGTCGTTGGGTCCAATGGGTTGGCCCTGGGCCGCCAGGCTGGCGCGGATGAGGCCGTAGTGCTCCGCGCTGATGCCATCGAAGGGCAACGACACGAAGGGCTCTGCGAAAGCGCGGAAACGGGCCAGATTCTCGTCGCAGCGCTGGCTGTTGCGGGCTCCCCACGACAGCTCGGCACGAACGATGCTGCAAATTGCGATATCCGGGGGTTCATGCGCAGCAAGCCGCTCGATCAGCTCGGGTTCCCGGGCATTGAGCAGATGAATACAGATGTCAGTGTCGAGCAGTTTCACTCGTCCAATGCCGGCCTTTGCTCGAATGAACCCTGATCGGGGCGGGCGATGGGATCGACATCGTCACGCTTGAAAACGCGCTCGAAGTAGCCCTCCGGCCATGCCTTGCCAATGTCCCGCTTGGCCAACTCAGCGAGATAACGCGAAACGCTCATGCCTGCCTGCTCGGCCCGGCGCTTCAGCGAATCCGCGACGTCGTCGGGAACGTAACAATGCAACTGGGGCACATGCAGGCTCCGACGCAAATATATGTGCGTATATTTTATTGACCTCCATCCGCTGACGCAACCGCGCAGCGCCCGGCGGATGACGGTGCAATCACCGAGATCGTGGGCTTCGATGAGGAGAGTTGCGAACGGATACTGGAATGAGAGGCGAGGCAAGCACACAGTGTCCGAGGCCTGGGTGCCCAGCCGGCGCGAGCCTGCCGCGTTTCGCGGCAGGCCGAAGAGTCCAGCAGCACAACAGGACTGAGCGCAAACGAGGGAACGAGGGAGTGGTGGGCCGTGCTGGACTCGAACCAGCGACCAAGTGGTTAAAAGCCACCTGCTC
>JAFIFL010000026.1 GCA_020832055.1 Gammaproteobacteria bacterium | reverse complement strand
TCGGTGCGGGGTCGCGGCCATGACGCCCAGGCTGCTGAACTCGCGAAGCTATTGCAGATTCCCGTTCGAACCCTGCGTCGCTGGCAGCAATGGTGGCAACAGGAGCTGGCCGCGACGCCTTTCTGGCATCAAGCCCAGGGGGACTTCATGCCGCCGGTCGACTTGAAGTCGGCACCGGCCAGTCTGCTGAGTCGATTCGCCGGCCCGGCCGCCTCGGCGTTGCGTGCGTTGCTCGGCTTTCTGCAACCGCTGACGACCCGCGTGATCAACTTGGCCAAGGTGTCGTTGCCGCACGCAGAGGATGGCACTGGAGTCGGTGTCGGCCGTCTCCGTAGGCTGCCCCGACCCGTGCCGGACCCTCCGGCGCGACTGAAGGGAGAAGCCCTTGAAGACTGCCATCGACGCACCTCGGCGGGAGCGCTGGGCGCGGCTGCGTTTCGCCATCATCGGTCCGCTGTTGGCAGCACCGCCGGCACCCGGCGGCCTGCAGCAGGCGCTGACCGAACTCGCCGCCAAAACTTGGCGTCATCCCGTGACGGGGCTGGACGTGAGCTTTGGCGTCTCGACCCTCGAACGCTGGTACTACGCCGCACGCCGGGCTGAAGATCCGGTGGCCGTGCTGCGCAACCGCCGCCGCCACAATCGCGGCGGCTTTCCCAGCATGGCGCCCGCCGCTGTCGACGCCTTGACCGCCCAGTACCGGGCCCACCCGGGATGGACCGCACAATTGCACTGGGACAACCTGCGCGCCGCACTCGCCGGCACCGAGGTCGCCGTCGCCTCCTATGCCACCGTCCGGCGCTTCCTTGAGGCCCAGGGCATGGTCCGACAGGCCCGCCCCAAGCGCGCTTCCGAAGGCGCCCTGGCCGCCCGCGACCGGCTCGAGCAACGCGAGGTGCGCAGCTTCGAAGTCGAGCATGTCGGCGCCCTGTGGCATCTGGACTTTCACCACGGACCGCGCAAGGTCCTGACCGCCGCCGGCGCCTGGGTCAAACCCCTGCTGCTCGGCGTCATGGATGATCGGTCGCGCCTGCTGTGCCACCTGCAGTGGTACACCCAGGAAACCGCGGAGGTCCTGATCCACGGGCTCTCCCAGGCCTTCATGAAACGCGGGCTGCCCCGCGCCCTGATGACCGACAATGGCGCCGCCATGCTGGCCGAGGAGACCACCGCCGGACTCGCCCGGTTGGGCATCCTGCATCAGACCACCTTGCCTTATTCTCCGTACCAGAACGCGAAGCAGGAGGCCTTCTGGGGCCGCGTCGAAGGCCGCCTGATGGCCATGCTCGAAGGCGAAACCACACTCACCCTGGAACTGCTCAATCGTTCGACCCAGGCCTGAGTCGAACGTGACTATCACCAAAACGTACATTCAGAGCTCGGCACCACCCCCATGACGCAGTTCCTCGACGGTCCCCAGGCTCACCGGCCGGCGCCGCCATCCAATCATCCAGCCCTGGCGAGCTGCGACCAGAGGAGATGCCCATCGGCGTCACCGACCGCGAGCAGTTCGAGTCCGCTGGTCGTCTTCAAGGCCGTCACTTCCACGCCAGTCGCATAGCGCAGGACGTGGACGGGCTCGGCGCCGTCGAGATCGAGCAGCGCAACGGAACCGTCCTGATATCCGGCCAAAAAAGCGCGCGTACCGGGCAACCCGCAGACCTGGGTCACAGCGCCGTCCGTCAAGTTCCCCTGGGTAAGCGGCTTACGGCCCATGGGCCCTCGTGCGCCATCGAAGGGCCAGCAGACTGGCAGCGCCGAGCCGCTGGTCAGGAGGTAAGGCTCGTCACCGCACCAGTCCCAGCTGCGCACTTTGGTGAAGTACCCGGACATGGCCATGTCCGTTTGATCTCGCATGCGCCAACCGTGCAATGCACACTCCTGCATCGAGGAGATGAGGTACTGCCCGTTCGGACTCCAGGTGACGCCAATGTGCGACCCCGCCCACGACAGCTGGCTGCGCTGCCAGCCCCGTTTGGCCCGCCGCTGCCAGATGCTGACGCCACCGTAGTGCGCCACCGCAAGGCGGTTTCCCGACGGGCTGAAGGCCAGGCCACCCACGCTGCTGGGATGCTCGAGGACATCAGGCTTCGGCGCACCCGGTCGCCAGACATGGACTTCGCGACCCGATGCGCACGCGCGAACGCCGGACCCGTTCACGGCAACGTGATCGACCCACCGCGACCCGAACGCTGCCCACTCGCGCGACGTCCCCTTAAGGTCAGTTTCAACCACCCGCCCGTCGTCTGCCCCCGAAATCAGGGTCGCTGACGACGCATCGACTGCGAGCGAGAGAATGGCCCCACGGTGAGCGTCTGCCACGACAACCTCACCATCACCATGGAGCAATCGAAGGCAACCATCGCCGTGAGCGACAACAATGGTATCGCCGATGGCTGCAGCGGCCGTCACATAGGCGCCGGTCGCCAGCACGTGCGCCTGCTGTTCGAAGGCTGTCTGCTTTGGCCGGCCGGCGGTCTTCATGTGGCGACGCAGTCCGCGAACCCGGCTTCCAGGCCCAGGGACTGAAGACCTCGACCGATGAAAACCAGCCTTGAAAGACGAGGCGAACCATCCGGCCAAGGCCCCAGATGGTCACTGTGCATCAGCATGTGGACGCCCTGAATCACATAGCGCCGTTCTTCTCCGGCGAGTTCGAGGATGCCCTTGGCCCTCAGGATGTCGGGGCCATGGCGCATGAGCAACGTGCCGAACCAATCTTGGAAGCGGTCCGGATCCAGGGGGCGGTCGGCGCTCAACGATACACTGCTGATCTCATCGTCGTGCTCATGGGCATGATCGTCCTCAAGGAAAGTAGGCTCGACCTCGAGGACGCGCTCCAGCTTGAACGCGTGCTGCTCCAGCAAAGCCTCGAGCGGAGCATTACACCGACTGGTTTGCAGAATCCGGGCGTAGGGGTTCATGGCGCGAATTCTCCGCTCCAGGCCCGGCAGGGACTGCGAATCAACCAGATCGACCTTGTTGAGCAGAACGATATCGGCAAAAGCAATCTGCTCCTCCACTTCGTGATGGGCATCCAGCTGAGCCTCCAGGTGAACGGCGTCGACGACCGTGATCACTGCATCGAGTGCCGTCTTCTCGGCCACTTCAGGATCGACGAAGAACGTCTGTACCACCGGCGCGGGATCCGCAAGACCCGTGGTCTCGACGACAATGGCATCGAAACTATCTGCCCGCTTCATGAGGCCCGAGAAGATGCGGATGAGATCACCCCGGACCGTACAGCAGATGCAGCCGTTGTTCATTTCGAACACTTCCTCATCCGCGTCGACGACGAGATCGTTGTCGATGCCGGTCTCGCCGAACTCATTCACGATCACGGCGTACTTGCGGCCATGCTGTTCGGTGAGGATGCGGTTAAGCAAAGTCGTCTTGCCGGCACCGAGAAATCCCGTAAGCAGGGTGACAGGAATACTGGGGCGCATGGTGCGACTCCTTCATTCAGAGGCAGTACGAAGCGCGGCGCGCAGCGTCTTAAGGTTGTAGTGCATGAGGTCGATGAACGTTGCAGCCGGTCCGTCCGCAGGCGAAAGCGCATCTGAATACAGCTCGCCGCCAATACGGGTTCCTGTTTCACGGGCCACGGTTTCCATCAGGCGGGGGTCGCTCACGTTCTCAATGAATATCGCCGACACCTGCTCCTGACGGATCTGGCGAATGAGCCCGGCAAGTTCACGGGCAGAGATGTCCGCATCCGGTTGGGTGCCTTGGACGGGCAGGAATCTCAACCCGTAGCTCGACTCGAAGTAGCGAAAGGCGTCATGGGAGGTGACGACACTGCGACGCTCCGGGGGCAAGGCGTTGACGAAGTGATGTATGTCCCTGTCCAGTTGCTGCAGGCGTGCCCGGTACTCCGAGGCGCGCAACGCAAAGAAGTCCGCGGAATCGGGATCCATCCCTGCCAGAGCCGAGGCAATATTCTCCACGTAGATTTCAGCATTCCGAAGGCTTTGCCACGCGTGAGGGTCTGTCTCACCTTCGATCATAATCGGCTCAACACCCAGGCTGACGACCACCTTCGGTCCGGCGAAGCCGGAAGCCGCCACCAACCGATCCATCCAGCCCTCGAAACCCAGGCCATTGACGACGACCATGTCAGCGGCAGACAGGCGGCGGGCGTCGGAAGGGGCCGGGGTATAAGTATGAGCATCCATTGCAGGTCCAACCAGGGTGTGAACTTCGACCCGGCCACCCCCGACCGCCTCGACCATGTCGCCCAGAATCGAAAAGCTCGCCACCACAACAGGCCGCGATTCCGACCAGGCAAGCGGGGCCAAACACACGAGCAGAACAATGGGGATGACGCCTGAAAGGCGCAGGAATGGCAAAGTCATGGTGCGGTTGGACTCCTTGCGAGGCCTTGACCGAACAGTCCGCCGGCCGGAGCAAATGTGAGAGAGATGACGAAAAGAAAACCTATAGCAGCGACGATTGAGGGACCTGAAGGAACATCAAGGTGAAACGACAACAGCAACCCCGAAAAACCCCCAAACCAGGCCCCAAGCACTGCCAATGCGACGATGACACTAAGGCGTTGGCTCCATAGGCGTGCGGCAGCCGCGGGAAGCACCATGACGCCTAGCGCCAGCAGTGTCCCGAGGGCATGAAAGCCAGCCACGAGATTGAGCACCACCAAAGCCATGAAGCCGCCGTGGATCAATCCGCCACGCCCACTGACGACCCGCATGAAGGCCGGGTCCACCGATTCGAAGGTCAGTGGGCGAATCAGGAAGGTCATGGCCACGATGCTCACTGCGGCAATCGCTGCCAGGAGCTGCAACGTCGGGTCGTCGAGCCCGAGGATCCCGCCAAAGAGAAAATGCAACAGATCCACGTTGCGTCCATGGCTGCTGATCAGAAGCACACCCAAGGCCACGGCCAGCAGATAGAGGGTGGCCAGCGTGGCGTCCTCCCGCAGAAGGGTCCTGCGCGCCATCCACGTCGCCGACAGCGCCACCACGAGCCCCCCTGCCAGACCTCCCAGCGTCAGGGAGAACAGCGAAAGACCGCTGATGACGAAGGCCACCGCGATACCGGGAAGAATGCCGTGGGCAACCGCCTCGCCTGCGAGCGTCATGCGACGCAGCAGCAGAAACACGCCCACCGGAGCCGCCCCTGCTGCCAGGAGTGAGTAGCCGAGCAACGCGCGCCGCATGAACGCGAACTCCATAAAAGGCGCCAGGAAGACTTCGACTAGCATGACGCCACTTCGTGGTCATGGTGCGCGTGCACTCGCGACGGGAAACCGCTGACCGAACGCGCCCGTTCGATCTCTCGAAGAACATCCTCCGCCCGACCATGGGCCAGCTTGATGCGGTCCAGCCAGAGTGCACCCGGGAAACGGGCACGAACAATCTCGAGGTCGTGCAGGGCGACGATGACCGTGCGCTGCTCGCCATGCCAGCGCAGGATGATGTCTTGAAGTGCCCTGGAGGTCTCCTCATCCACCGCTGCGAAGGGTTCATCAAGCAGGATCAGACGCGCCTGCTGAACGATAATCCGAGCGAAAAGCGCACGCTGAAATTCGCCACCGGACAAGGACGCAATGGGCCGGGTTGCATGCGATCTCAGCCCGACCGCCTCGAGAGCGCGCCTAATCTCGTTGTGTTCGGCCCGCTTCAATCGCTGCCATGCGCCCAGCCGAGCCCAGAAACCCATCGCCACCAGGCCCTGCACACTGATGGGGAAACCGCGGTCGATCTGCGGTTGCTGGGGCAGATAGGCGAGGGAGCGCCGTTCCCCGTCCCGGCATTCGATACGGCCTTCCGCGGTACCCGTGCCGCTGACGATGGCTTCCAGCAGCGTCGACTTGCCGGCACCGTTAGGCCCGACCAGGGCCGTCAGCGAACCGGCTTCAAACTCCGCATCCAAAGCCTCAACGGCGACATGGCGACCGTATCGAAGCGTCAAACGTTGGCAGGCAATGGCGCAGGACATAGGCTCTCAGCGCTCCCCGGAAGTATCTAAACGAGCACGGTGCTGAGTCATCAGCGAACGCCCCCAGCGAGATCCGCACCTTCTTCGCCGCGCGACCTGCGCGTGCCCAGCTTTCGTCGGAGCCATTTCACGGTCAGGGCCACACCCGTGACGCTCATGGCAAGACCGCCGAGGCTCAAGGACCAGATCACGGCGGTCCAAAGCCAGGGACGGGTCAGAAGAAACTGTGGGTCAAGGCTATGCAGGCCGTTGTAAAGCCACCGCCTGGCCCGGCTGCCGCGATCAGTCTGCCGGAGGAACGCACCGGTCGTCGGCTCAACGTACAGCCAGGTCGCTTGCGGCTCATCGAGTATCAGGCGCAATACAGGCAAGGGCCGGTAGCGCTCCTTCCGTGAGTAGTAGTGATTGTCGTAGTGCTCCAACCACTGGGCTTGCTTCAATCGTCCGGGATGAACGCGTTCGAAGGCCTCGATCAACGCCGCTTCGGAATGGGGCGCCTCCGCCCTCCAGCTGCCCCTCGAAAAATCGATGCGTTGCCGGTTCCCTCCTTTTGAATGCGCGAGCAGAACAGTGCCGCCGTCACGCTGCAGATAGTCCACCCGCACGGCATTGAAAGGGAGCGACGCAAGCCCTGCATGGGCCTCGGGCAACGCGACCAATGAACCGCGAGGCCCTTGCTTGGCAACCACGAACTCGTCTGACACAGCCATACTCGGGAACATGCCTCCCGGATTCATCGAAAACAGACCGCTCAGTACGAACGTGAACGTTGGGATGGCCACAAGGAGTCCAAGCAGGTGGTGCCAGTGCATCCAGAAACGCGTGAACGGAATTTTTCTACGGGACGTCCCCACCGCCCCCCAACGGATCCTCCAGACTCCGATGGCCACACCGGTCAAAGCCAGAACGACGCCCAGGCCAGAGGTCCAGTTCACGAGATCCCGCCAGAACTGGTTTCGATTTCGAATCGGGTAAAACGAGGCGTAGTGCAGACCCGGGCCGAGGATATACAGCAGCCGGCTCGTTGGCGTGGTCGCAATCAGCGGCTCGCCAGTCCTGCTCGAGAAGTAAACCTCGCTTCTGAGCGGCCCGAGACCGGTCGAAAATCGGTACAGCGGAAGATGACCAGACTCGCTGCGGAAGAAGGTCCACTGGCTGTTCTCATCGAAGGATCCGGAATACTTGAAGGCGGCGTCCGCACCGAACCACCTGGCAGCTTCCGCAGCGAGACGTTCAGGGTGGAAGAAGGCAGCAGAGCCATCATCGGCCCATCCCGAACTCCAGCGGCCGTTGCCTTGGCGCCACCGATACAAGGGCCGGCCCTGAAACGTGCTGGCGTGGAGATCCTCTACGTCTGGCCAGTCCAGGGCCAGCCCCGACACCTCGGAGGGCTTCATGAACTCCAGTTGCGGCGCAAAGGACGGCTCGAATGCAATCCGTTGCGTCACGTCCAGAACCGGGGTCCGGTAATAGATCATGGCGATGCCGGACACGAACCAGATGGCAAATACAATGGACAGCAGCAGGCCCAGATACAGGTGAATGGTCACCAGGGCTCGCTTGACGCGCTTGGCCATGTCTCCAGGCCCGTTCGGGGTTAAAAGGACAGGCGCAGGGCAAGCTCATAGCTTCTCGGATCGCCCAATGCCCACTGGAAACCCGAGTTATAGGGCTGAACGACCCAGCGCTCATCGAACAGATTGCGCACACGCGCTGTCAGCTCTGCGCCCTCCCTCCACGAGAACGCGACGAATGCATCAGCCAGAACATAACTGGGAATGCGGCGCGCATTGGCTGTGTCCGAGAAACGACGACCCACATAGCGAGCGCCGCCTCCCACACGCCACGCGTGGCTCAGCGCATACTGGGCGTAGAGATTCGCGGTACGCTCCGGGACATTGACCGGCCTGTTGCCCTTGCGGGAGATGATCTCCGTACCGATTCGCTCGTTGAAATCATCGAACTTTGCTCTGATTAAAGCGGCATTGAGATCCACATGCAGTCGTTGCGTAATGCTCAAGTCCACGCTGATTTCCAGTCCCTGGGACGACTGTTTGCCGATCTGCTGCGCCAGTTCAGGGTTGGCTGGATCCCTGGACAGGAGATTGTTTCGGGTGATGCGATAGAGCGCTGCCGTCCATTGGATGCGATCGTCGAGGAGAGCCTGCTTGATTCCGATTTCGATCTGCCGGCCCGTCTGCAGGTTCTCGGCACCCACCGCAGGCAGGCTGATGAGTGATCCTCCAGCATCGTTACCCACCACGTACTGGCCATAGATGCTGGTGTTGCCACCAAGGACGCGCAGTGCCCCGACGCGCCAGGTCACGGGGCTGAAATCGAGATCGACCTGGAGCCCGCTTCTGCGATCGATGCGGTCGATGTCGATCTGCTCGACGCGCAGCCCGCCGAGGAGCTTGAAGGTGTCGGTGAGATCCATGGCGGTCTCGGCAAACAACGCGTACTGACGCGTGTCCGTCGCCAAAGCTGGGGTGACGCCCGGGCCACTGTCGAAGACACCCGGCTCAAAATCGAACGGATCGACGGACGTCCCACCTGCAGCGAACGTCGCGGTTCCGTAATCGACCTCATTGTATTCGAAGCCGATCAGCAGGCTCGCTGGCTGGACTCCAAGCCCGAGATCGAGCCTCACATCATGGCGGGTGCCCTTCTGGGTCTGATCGATATCCGTCGCGAAGTTGAAGCGCCGGTCGATGAGACCTGTATCAGGGTTGTGCGTATAGAACTCGAGATTGCGGAAGTTGCGCGCCGTATCGAGGTAGTAGAACTCGTGGCTCGACTCGATCGATTCGGTGGGCTGCCAGCGGAGCCTGAGTCGCGACCAATCATTGCGGAAGGTCGTCCCGGCGTCCTCCACGTTGTAGTTCAGGCGACGGGTACTGGGGTCGATTCGTCCATCGATCAAAGGGGTACCAAAATAGGCCTGATCGCTGATCTTGGCTGAATCGTGCAAAAGCCAGGCGGTCAGGTTCGGGCTGAGATCGAATTCGAGACCAGCGGACACGGCCCAGCGTTCGTTGTCGTTCCGTTCGACATAACCGGACGTGTCATTGAAGACGCCGTTGAGGCGAAACGCTGCGTTGTCTGCGAGCGGGCCCGTGGTGGCCAGGCCCACTCTGCGCGTATCCCAGCTGCCCAACGCAACCATGGCCTCATGGGCAAAGTTCGAACGTTCGATGGATCGGGGCACGTAGTTGACGGCGCCTCCCACCGTTCCAGATCCATGCAGGACGGAGGCCGGACCGGACAGCACCTCAACGCGCTGGAAACCCCAGGTGTCGATCGGGAAACTCATGGCACCACCGCTCACAAACAGGCGATTGCCGTCGTAGAGCTGACCGATCGAAGCATTTCCAGAGAATCCCCGGGCCGAGAGGGCCGAGCCCGCAAACGCCTGCATGCCCACTGGCGCGAATCCAGGGGCCCTTGCCATGGCCTCTGAGGTCGAGTGATCTCCCCGAATATCGATCTGCTCGCGATCGATCAGGTGGACGCTGGCTGGCGTTTCGAAGGTCGTGAGCCCCAGCCTGCTGCCAACGCCTCGCGTCGTCCGCAGTGGTTGTGCTGCACCCGTGACGATCATCTCATCGATCGTTCCAGAGCCGCGGCCTGATTCCTCTGCGGCCGTCACGGCCTGAGCCTGAACGATTGCAGCCGGACCCATCAGCGCGGAACTGAGCAGGATCGAAGTCATCCACGGCTTGAGTTGTCGCATTCACGCATTCCTTGAGTCAAAGACTAATCGGAAGCGCTTGGGTGCCGTACCCAAGCGGAATCGTTTCGCTCGCCAAGTTCGTCTCTTTCGGAGCGCATTTCCTTTTCACTTGGGTGCAGAGACCGGTTCAAAGGCTTCACCCCGACCGGACCACGCAACCGTGAGCGCGTCCGGGTCCGGCCTCTCTCGCGACGGCGGCTCTTGGAATAACGTGCCGAGGTACAGGTAGCCAACGATGCTGTCCTCGGCGCGAAGTCCCAATGCGCTCTTCACGTTCGGATCATGGCAATTGCTTCCGGTTAGCCAGATCCCGCCATAACCGAGGGCCTGGCCGCCGAGCAGAATCGCGTGAGCCGCGCAGCCGGCTGACAGCACCTGATCGATGACACGCACACTTCGGTGATCGGTGGTCACGACCGCCGCAACCGCGATGATGAGAGGGGCCCGCAAAGGCTTGCGGCGCTCTGATTCGAGGTCGGCTTCGGTGGCATTAGAGTCCCGCTGCGCGCGGGCGCGGGCAAAGACTTCACCGAGCCGTATCCGCGCATCGCCGCGGACGGTGATGAAGCGCCAAGGTCGGAGTGCGCCGTGGTCCGGACTGCGACAGGCTGCTTCGAGCAGCTTGCGCAGGTCCGCATCGCTTGGACCAGGGTCTGTCAGCAATCGGGGAGTCACGGATCGCCGACCCATCAGAAGATCAAGCACAGCCACGGAAACAGTCGCCTCACTGGAAGGATGGTCAGGCACCTGCGCTGGAGCGGCGAAAGGTGGACGCGATATCGCTTTCATCGGCTCTGCCTTGGCTGCGCCAGTTCGTCGTGGGGACTGACTGCTCAGGTGATTCAACCCATCTTTGACAAGAGATGTTATAACATAACATTACGGACTGACAACAAGCACCCCATCAACAGCCACCGCGGCTTCGAGACTCGAGCGCTCGGCGCCGCGCTCCATCCAGGCATTCCATCGCGTGTTCATCGTAAGGCGAGGGTGAAGCGCGAGAGGAGGCCAAATCGCCCTTGGGAAGTGCTGAAGTAGGTGGAGCTCTTCCTGGGCACCTCCTGCGGTCCACGGATGGCAGGTCAGCTTCGAGGGCGCCAGCTTGAGAGTTCCCGGCTAGAGAATCGTTGGGTTGGGTGCTTCTCCATAGACATCCGCGGGATCGAAAACTTTTTCCGCTTCCGTGAACAGCAGCTCGTCGCTGCACTTCCGCTCCTCGCCGACCGGGATTTGCCGGTAAAAACACGAGCGATACCCCACGTGACAGCTCGCACCACACCCCGATACATGCACCCGCATCCAAAGCGCATCCTGATCGTCATCGATACGCAGTTCGTCCACCGTCTGCACCAAGCCGCTGCTGGCCCCCTTCCGCCAAACGAGCTGCCGCGACCGGCTCCAGTAGTGGGCCTCTCCGGTACGGAGGGTCTGTTCCAGCGCGTCCCGGTTCATGTAGCCCAACATGAGCACTTCGCCGGTCGTCGCATCGGTGGTCACACAGGGGATCAGGCCTTGCGCGTCGAACTTTGGCGCCAGTTGCTTGCCTTCTTCCACCTGCTCAATGGATTGGCGTGGGGCGAACAGGGATGCAGCGAATGAGGAGGTATCGTTTGTCATGTGATGGACCTTTCCCAGCGGTCGTCGAGAGGTTGGGTTGGCACAGCGGCTCCAAGAAATCGCAGCGGTCGGCCTTCTGGGGACACACCAGCCAACACCTCGTCGCGCATGACGACATGGCCTCGCACAATGGTGTGGATGGGCCATCCGGTCACGCTGGCGCCGTCGTAGGGCGTCCAGCCGCTGCGGCTTGCGATCCAATCGTTGCGGATGGTGCGGCGCCCGTGCAAATCAACGATGCTCAGGTCAGCGTCGTAGCCCAGCGCAATGCGGCCCTTGCCTTCGATGCCGAAGATGCGGGCCGGGCCGGCGCTGGTCAGATCCACCAGGCGCTGCAGGCTCAGCCGACCGGCGTGCACGTGATCGAGCATCAGCGGCAGCAGGGTCTGCACGCCAGTCATGCCGCTGGGCGATTGCGGATAAGGCAGGGCCTTCTCTTCCAGCGTGTGCGGTGCGTGATCACTGCCGATGACATCGACCGCGCCGTCGCGGATCGACTGCCACAGCGCGTCCTGATGGCGCCGCTCGCGCACCGGCGGGTTCATCTGCGCCAGACTGCCCAAGCGCTCGTAGCACTCCGGGGCGAACAGGCTCAGATGGTGGGGTGTGACCTCCACCGTCACGCGGTGCTTGTGCCCAGCCAGGAAGGCCATCTCCTCGGCGGTCGAAACATGCAACACGTGCAGGCGGCGGCCAGTTTCATCTGCCAGCCGGACGATGCGCTGGGTGGCCATCAGGGCACTGGCTTCGTCTCGCCACAGTGGGTGCTGGCCTACGTCGCAGCTAGCCTCGACAATGGCCTTGCGCTCGCGCAGCCGTGCTTCGTCCTCGGCATGCACCGCCAGCCGGCGGCGGCCATGGCGCAGGATGCGGCGCAGCACCGACTCATCGTCGGCCAGCAGGTCGCCGAAGGAACTGCCCATGAAAACTTTGACCCCGACGCAGCCGGACAGATTTTCCAATTCGGCCAGGTGCTCAGCATTGACGGCAGAACCACCGCTGTAGAAGGCATGGTCGCACCAGGCGCGACCGCGCGCGGCATCCAGCTTGGCCTGCAGATCCTGCGCCCATAGCGTCAGCGGGTTCGTATTGGGCATCTCGAAGACGGCAGTCACGCCGCCCAGTACCGCGCCGCGCGTGCCCGCCTCCAGGTCTTCCTTGTGGGTCAGGCCCGGTTCGCGAAAATGCACCTGGCTGTCGATCACGCCGGGCAACACATGCAAGCCCGAGGCATCGAGGGCGGCGTCGGCGCTCCAATGCCCGTGCAGGTTACCCAACGCGACGATGCGGCCCGCCACGCAGGCCACGTCGATGCACTCGGCACCATTAGGAGTGAGAACCGTGCCGCCATGCACCAGCAAGTCGGCATGGCGGTGTTCCAGCCGACGGCTCAGGCTGTTCACGGCGGTCATGCACTCGGCTCGGGTGTCGGCGCTGGAGTTGAAGCACTGGCGCCGAGCACGTTCAGTCGGTGTCGCAGGGCTTCCTGGCCGGCCCGACGCGCGGCCAGGTCCGGCGGCTGCGCCTCATTCAGCAAACGCTGCCGAGCCTGCACCAGCGTCAGCAAGCCCAAATCCTGACCCTCCCGACTACGAATGGCGACCTGGCCGCTCGCCACTTCCCTGGCACCCACCACCAGCAGGAAGGGAACGCGCTGCAAGGTCTGCTCGCGGATTTTGTAGCCGATCTTCTCGTTACGCACGTCGGTCTCGACGCGCAGGCCGGCATCGCACAGCCAGTGCGCCGCATCCTGCGCATAGGTGGCATGCGCATCGGTGATCGACAGCACCACGGCCTGCACTGGAGCCAACCACGCGGGCAGCTTGCCGGCATGGTGCTCGATCAGGATGCCGGTGAAGCGCTCCAGCGAACCAAAGAGAGCACGGTGCAGCATCACCGGGCGCTTCTTCTGTCCGTCTTCGTCCACGTAATCGATACCGAAACTGTCAGGCAGATTCATGTCGACCTGAAGCGTGCCACACTGCCAGCGCCGGCCGATGGCATCGCGCAGCACGAATTCCAGCTTGGGACCGTAGAAGGCGCCTTCACCGGGACTGACGATGTACGACAAATCCAGGGCTTCCAGCGCCTCGATCAGTGCCCCTTCGAGCCTGTCCCAGATGGCATCGCTGCCCATGCGATGGTCGGGGCGGGTGGACAGCTTGATACTGACATCATCGAAGGAAAACTGGTGATAGATATCCAGTACCAGCGCGATGACCTCTCGGCACTCCGCATCCATCTGCTCTGGCGTGCAGTAGATATGCGCGTCGTCCTGAGTGAAATGACGTACACGTAACAGGCCATGGAGCGCACCCGACGGCTCATACCGATGCACTTTGCCGAACTCGGCCATACGGATCGGCAAGTCGCGATAGCTCTTCATGCCGTGACGGTAAAGCAGCACGCTACCGGGGCAATTCATCGGTTTGAGGGCCAACGCGCGGCCATCCTCGGTCTCAGTACTGAACATGTGCTCGCGGTAGTTGAGCCAGTGACCGGATGTTTCCCAGAGACTCCGGTCCATCAGGTCAGGCGAATTGACTTCCACGTAACCTGCATCCTGCTGGCGACGGCGCATGTAGGCGATCAGTTCCTGGAAAACCGTCCAACCGTGCGGGTGCCAGAACACGGCCCCCGGCGCGTCCTCCTCGAAATGAAACAGGTCCAGCATGCGTCCAAGCTTGCGGTGATCGCGCTTCTCGGCCTCCGCAATACGCTGGAGGTAATCGTTCAATGCTTCCTTGCTCGCCCAGGCGGTACCGTAGACGCGCTGCAGCTGTTCATTCCTGGCATCGCCACGCCAATAGGCGCCCGAGATGTGCGTCAGTTTGAAATGCTTCAGGAACCGTGTGTTGGGCACATGCGGGCCGCGGCACATATCCACATACTCTTCGTGGTAGTAAAGCGCCATCTCGGCTTCGTCTGGCATGTCTTCGATGAGCCGCAGCTTGTAGATTTCGCCCCGCTCCTTGAATACGCCAATAACCTCATCTCGAGATACGACTTTCTTGATAACGGTGTATTCCCTGGCAACCAGCTCACGCATGCGATCTTCAATCGCCGCCAGGTCATCGGTCGTGAAAGGGCGCTCATAATCAATATCGTAGTAGAAGCCGTCATCGATCACTGGACCGATCACCATCCTTGCGGTGGGATACAACTGCTTGACGGCGTGGCCGACGAGATGCGCACAGGAGTGCCGGATGATCTCCAGACCCTGCTCACTCCCAGGGGTGATGACCTCCAGCGCTGCGTCACCCTGGATCTGATCGCAAGCATCTACGAGGCGGCCATTCAGCTTGCCAGCGATGGCGCTCTTGGCCAGTCCGGGACCAATCGCGGCGGCGACATCCGCTATGCTCACCGGCTTGAGGAAATCGCGCTGCGATCCATCCGGCAACGTCGTGGTGATGCTAGGTTTGGAAGGAATGACGGACATGATCTCGAACTCTTTCCGGACAAGTTGATGGCAAGGTCTAGGACGATGCTTCGATTGGAGCCTGAAGCACCGGCCACTCATCGAGGACGACGCGCATGATTCGTTGCACGCGCTGAAGCCCGTGTCCGGGCCCGTCCCCTAACACCGACAGATCGAGCGTCAGCATCCGTCCTGCCCATCGTGAACGTGCCGAGGTGGTACCGGGTCGAACCCTCCCGGACTGAACGGATGACAGCGACCAATACGGCATAGAGCCAGCCAACTGCCTCTCCATGCGCCATGAATCCGCAATGCCTGTATCGCGTAATGCGAGCAGCTTGGATGAAAACGACAGTGTGGCCCGAACAACGGGCTGATGGCGTATTGGTAGCCACGTATGATCAGCACCATGGCCCGGACCCACCAACGGTTCATGCCCATTCCTCCTTGGCGAAGCGCCAGCGAGCACCCTCAGGCCTGTCCTCAATGAGTACCCCTGCCTTCTCAAGACGTTGACGCAGTTCGTCAGCGCGGACGAAGTCGCGCTCTGCCCGGGCGACGTCGCGCTCAGCAAGGATTTCGGCCACCCACTCGGAGGTCAGTCCTGGCGATCGAGCAACCTGGTCGGCGACAGCCCATTCCATCAGGGCCTCACTCGGCGGCCGCTGCAGGATTCCTAGCAGGGCCGCCGAGGCGCGAAAGCTATCTGCGGTCTCTTGCGCATCCCTTGCGGAGCGGGCCTGCTCCAGAGCATGACAGAGCTGGTGCAGGCGCCTGATCGCCACCGAGACATTCAAATCGTCTCGCAAGGCCTCAAGCACGACTGTATCCGGCGGGTGCTGCGGCCCTTCAGCAAACCCGTCACGCTCCACACGGGAAAGGCTGGAATACCAACGCCCAAGGGTTCGTTGCGCCTGCTCGAGACGGCTATCGCTCCAATCCAAGGAACGACGATAGTGGGTCGACAACAGCGCGAAGCGAATCGCCTCCCCCGGAGCCACTTGAAGCAGGTCTCGTACCAGCAGGATGTTACCCAAGGACTTAGACATCTTTTCGGAGTCCACCGTCACGAAGCCGTTGTGCACCCAGGTGCGGCAATACAACCTGCCGTCATGGGCGCAGGTGCCCTGCGCGATCTCATTCTCATGATGGGGAAAAATCAGATCCTGACCACCCCCGTGAATGTCGATAGTGGTACCGAAGTGCTTGCCAATCATGGCGGAGCACTCGATATGCCAACCGGGACGGCCGCGCCCCCACGGGCTATCCCAGTCGGGCAACGCAGCGCTGGACGGCTTCCAGAGCACGAAATCGAGTGGGTCACGTTTGTATGGAGCGATTTCCACCCGAGCCCCGGCCAGCATGTCCTCTAAGCGCCTGCCAGACAGACGGCCATAGCCGGGGAAAGATTTGACATCAAACAGGACGTGCGAGCCGGCCTCATAGGCATGGCCGCGGGCGATCAGTGCCCCAATCACGTCAACAATATCTGGAATGTGTGCCGTGACTCTGGGCTCGAGGTCCGGAGGCACAACGCCCAAGGCATCCATGTCCTGCTGGTAGGCGTCGATGAAGCGATTCGTGATGTTCTCAATGGGGAGCTCAGCCGCAGCAGCTGCAGCATTGATCTTGTCGTCTACATCCGTGAAGTTACGCGCGTAGAGCACGTGCTCGTAGTCATGCCGCAGCAAACGCGCCAACACATCAAACACGACCGCCGGTCGGGCATTGCCGATATGGGCGTAGTTGTAAACCGTTGGACCGCACACATACATGGTTACGCGGTCACGGTGCTCGGTTCGAAGCACCTCCTTCTTCCGGCCGAGGGTATTGTAGAGATGGACCGGGGGCTTCATGAGGCGGTCTCGTCGCTGTCCAACAGGAGCGCGCGCGGACCCACCCCCGGTTCCGTCATCAAGTTGCGGCCAGTGGGACTTCGGCCGGCCGACCGATGCGCCCTCACCTTCCCACTGAGGTCATCGCAGGCATCGTTGTTCACGCAACGGCGCCTTCGCGGCTGGGCTCCGACCACGCTACCGCGTCATGGGGGTGCAGGCTCTCAACGTGACGCACATAGACCTGGGGCGCGGCATAGTGCGGACTGAGTGCTGCCTGGATCCGGCGTGCCGCATCTTCGACAAACATCTGGTTCTGCCCATTGAGCGCGGCAAAAGCCTGCTCATCCGCACGCTTCACAGCCGTCTGTACCGGCGTGGCCAACGCCTGCTCAATACGATCGATCAAGGGGAACAGCCCAAGGCTAGGCGCATCAGCGGAGACGGCGACCTCGACCCTGGCCTCGCTGCGCTGACTGTGCGGGGTGGCGAGGGTGGCTTGCTCGCGCAACCAGCTCGCAACCGCAGCAGGTTCCAACAGGCCTTGTCCGGCAAAGGCGCCCAGAAAGCCCTGTTCGATCAGTTGCCTCGACAGCGCCGCCGAACAAGGGCAGGTCGAGGAATAGGTCACTTGGACTGTCGACCTGAGGGCAAAACGTTCGCCGACGAGGTTCGCATCGAGGCGCACCGGATACGATTTCCAACCAGCCAGATTGTCGGTGACCAGCGCGGAGCGGCGGACCAGCAAGTCGAAGGCGAGTCGTAGACGGGCACTGTGGCTCTTGCAGTCAGCTTGGCTTTCAACCATCGCTCGCAGCAGGTTCGCCAGGAGGACAGGAGACAGCGCTTGACCGTTGTTCAGCTTGTCCAGCAGTCGATAGAGCCGGGACATATGGATGCCCTTGACATCAGGCGCCGAAAGATCGACCTGGGCGTCGATGCGAGCATGCAACTCCCGCCGATAACCGGGCTCGGCCAGCGTGACGGGCAGGTCGATGTCCTTCATCCCAACCCATTCAAGGGGGCTGACCGCCGGGGCAAGCTCAGTCATCGAAACATCGGGGAGTGCAGCGCTCATCCTTCAACTCCAGTAAAGACCCGTTCTCACGCAAACAGGCAGGTGGCGAACCAAAAAAACGGCTGGGCCCATCTGTCGATTGGCTGCCAATCGCATGGAAACCGAATCTAGAGGCATTCACCAAGCCGATCGCGCTAAAAAGTGATGTTATAACATAACATCTCTAGAAGCACACAGGGTGTTGCTCTCGGCCAGCAATCAGGCCGGATCTTCAACGCATCCAGGGCGCACAGCATCCAGACCCTTCGCCCGGCTATCGCGCGGCCGTGTTCGCATAGACCGCATGACTCACGGTCTGTTGTGTGGTCGCACCAGCAAGGGACGAAACAGAGCGGCGCTGACTGCCTTCAAGCCAGCTCGCGCTGAGCGCGCTCAAACCAGGCGATGACCTGTTGACGATGCGCATCGCCCCACACCTCGACAAGTCGCTGGGTGTGATGCAGCCGCGGATTCGCTAGCTCATCGAGGCGGCGCTTCACGAAAGCCAAGGTCAGCGGTATCCCGCAATCGGCCTCAATGCAGTGCTTCCAGTCCTCATAGGTTTCCAAGGGCTTCACGAACAGGTCTCCATGAACGGTGCCAAGGACGCTTCCAGCGTCTTCGCATCAAGATCGCGGGTGATGAACACCATCCGGGTTCGGTGGTCCGCGGATGGCCAGGCCGGCAGCAGAATCGGTGCTTCGAACCGGTGCTGGACGCCATGAATAACCATGGGGCGATCCGTTTCCGCCACGTTGATGATGCCTTTCACGCGCAGGATGTCGGGGCCGCGCAGCTGCAGCAGCGCTTCCAACCACAGGTCGAGCGTCGGCCCGGCGATGGGGGCCTCGAAGCACAGGGTGACCGCCCTGATGTGGTCGCCATGTCGATTGGGATCGTGGTCGTGGTCGTGACGATGCTCAGGACCGTCAGCAGGCGCCAGCTCCAAGTCCGCCAGCGCGTAAGCCACGGATGGCGCCGCGTCGAGAAGCAAAGCCTCACCCTCGATTCGCCCGTGACGGGTGAGCCGTCTCGGCGCGACTGGATTGATGGCTGCCAGTCGCTGCGACAACACGCTGATCGCCGTGGCGTCGGCGACATCAGCCTTCGAAATCAGCAGCAGATCCGCCACCGCCACTTGGCTTCGGGCCTCTTCCTGCCGATCGAGGGCATCGAGCCCATGAACCGCATCCACTACGGTCAGGACCCGATCGAGCCGATAACGCCCGCTCAGCGCCGGGTCGCCGACCAGCGTCTGCAGGATCGGCAAGGGGTCGGCGATACCCGTGGTTTCGAGCACCACACGCCGGAACCAGGGTTTTCCATTCCGGGCATAGCGCCAAGGCGCATCGCGCAGCGTGCGGGCAAGATCGCCGCGAATGGTGCAGCACAAACAGCCGCTCATCAGTTCGATCACGGCGTCGTCCGCCAGCGGCGCGACCAGATCATGATCGATACCGATGTCTCCGAACTCGTTGATGAGGATCAGCGTGTCCTTCAGGCCGCTGTCTTCGAGCAGTCGATTCAGGACCGTCGTCTTGCCGCTACCAAGGAAGCCCGTCAGGACCGTGACCGGAATGGGTTGCGAGGTCTTCGACACGGTCAAGCCTCACCGACGCGACAACGGGCGCACAGGCCGCTGACTTCGAGCGTGCAGTCCTGGGCAACGAAGCCACGGCGGCGCGCAAGCGACAGCAAGGCGGCACGAGCGTCCACCCCGGGGGTCTGGACGACGGTCCCGCAGGCGCGGCAAACACAGTAGAGCACGTCACACCCCCGATCAGGCTGATCGCAGGCAACCCAGCCATTGCGGCTCTCGATACGTGCGGCAAGACCGCAGCGCTGCAGATGGTTCAGCGCCCGATAGACGGTCGGAGGCGACACTCTGCGCGCGAGCGCCGCCTCGAGACGATCCCGAAGAGCATAGGCTCCGATCGGTTCGATGGTCTGCCGAAGCAGATTCAGAACCTGTTGACGCATCCGCGTCAGCTTCGGTTCCTGGCGACCGCTTGGTTCGGCATCCCGTTCCGGCGGTTCATCAAGTACGGACTCACCCGATGCATACGGATTTTTCATCGTTGTCATTGCTCGATTCACTCGGCTTCCCCCTCGCGCAGAAAGGCCGCGAGCAGTGAAGCCAGCAGGTCACCTGCTTCCTCCGGCACGAAGTGACCTATACTCGGCAAGTTCACACATCGGTAATGAGGAAACGCGGCGCCAAGCTCTCGGCTGGCCACATCAATGTTCAGGGTACGGTCGAGACCACCGTAGACCAGTAAGGCGGATGGCTCAGAGAGACCCGCCGGCTGAGCCTCCGAAGCGCGCCCCTGGGGCGCGAGATCAGCCTGCTCCAAAAGTCCAAGGGCCGCCTCGCGCGAAGTCGCGGTGCGGAATACTGCTGCGTAACCTTCCAACTGCGTCGCTCCTAGACTGAACTCAGGGCCAGTTGCCATGCGCCGCAATGGAATTGGTCTAGCGCATGAGGTCATCGTCGAGCAGCGCTGGCGTTGGCTGATCCTGCTTTTTCGGTGGACCATCCCCAGACCACCAGCGGTCGGCGGACCGGGCCGAGGTCTGCCATGGCAGGTGGACGTTTCACAGTGCCATACCTCCTTCGGATCCAAGACAGGTTTACGCGCATCGCCGTCCATGACGTCTTCAACTCCTCAGGGCGCATCAAGGACGAGACGCTGCTCCTGCGCACATGCGAGCAGGCCAAGCACCTCGGTGAACCGAGGAACCCTGGCGAGGTCACGCCGAATGGAACGGGGCTCAGTCCCACAAAACGTCCGTCCCCCTTTTCGTAACTCTTTCCAAGCAGGTCTTTCCAAGCAGGTAGTGGGCAAGCAATAATGTTATGTTATAACATTTGATAACCTCGCCTGCACCTGCCCTCAAAGTGAGATCAAATCGTGATCAAACAACCCCGATTGGCCCTGGCGACGCTCGCTGCCGCGATCGTTGCTTCGAGCACTCCCCAGGCTCAGGGCTCCACTGAACCAGCCTCCGAGATCGCGCTGCCGGTGATCGTGGTCACGGCAGATCCCATCGGAGGCCGGACGACCGATGAACTGATTCAACCGATCTCCGTCGTAGCGGGCGCGGAGCTCGACCGCCGCCGGGAAGCGACCCTCGGCGCGCTACTCGACGGGCTGCCCGGTGTCGCCAACGCAGACTTCGGTCCAGGCGTCGGCCGCCCGACCATCCGGGGCCAGCAGGGTTCACGGGTCAAAGTGCTGGAAGACGGCCTCGGTACGGCCGACGTCTCCGGGGAGGGTGCCGATCATGCCATCGCCATCGATCCGGCCCGCGCGGACCAGATCGAGGTGTTCCGTGGAAGCTCCACACTGGCTTACGGCAGCGGTGCTGCAGGTGGCGTGGTCAACGTTCGCACCAGGCGCTTCAATCCAGAGTTCGCACAAGTGCCTGGCGTCCGTGGGGAAGTCAGCTATGGTGCAAACGGCAAGGATCGCCAGGGTTATGTCGCGCTCGACCTTCCCGTGACTGACGACGTTGTGATCCGGGCTGACGCCAGTCGGCGTCGGAGCAACGACTTCGACATCGATGGCTTCCAGCAGTCGGGCCAGACGGAAGGGCGCCGCGGCAAACTGGTGAACTCCAGCATCAGCACTGATGCCTACTCCCTCACCGGTCTGCTGCGCAGGGACTGGGGCTTTGTCGGTGCAGGCGTCAGCCGTTGGGAGACCGATTACGGCATTCCAGAGAACTTCGACGCCCGTCCGCGGGAGCTTGGTGGCCAGTCAGACGAATTCGAGCGAGTGTTTGCCGACTACAACCGCTTTGACCTTCGCGGCGAGCTCCGCCAGCCTTTCGCCGGCATCGAAGCCGTGCGCTTCAAACTGGCCTACACCGAGTTCGAGCAGGATGAAGTGGAGTTCCAATTCGCCCGCACGCCTGAAGGCGGAGAACTCGAAGAAGCTGTGGTCGAGGCAGTATTCGAAAACGACGAGCTCGACTTGCGCATCGAACTCGTGCCTGAACCGATCGCGCAGTGGCGCAGCGTGCTCGGATTCCAGTACTCACAACGGGATTTCGAAGCAGACGATCCCCGCGGTGGTGACCGTACATTCTACGTCCGACCCACCACCACGCGAACCGCGGCGCTGTTCGTGGTCGGGGAGCGCCCCGTGGACTTCGGACGCATCGAAGTCGGCGCGCGCATCGAGCGGGAACGGGCGAGCGCCGACGACGTGATCGGTTCTCGTGTTGATGGCGTGACGCTACCCGAAGGTGATTTCCTGGCGTTGCCTGAAGATCCCGGCAACCGCACCTTTACGCCTTTCAGCCTTTCGGCAGGTGCCATCGTCGAACTCGGTGCCGCGCACCACCTCCGGGCCGCGATCACGCGGGCCGAGCGGGCTCCATCGCCCGAGCAGCTCTATGCGTTCGGTCGCCATTCGGCGGCCGGCACCTTCGAGGTCGGAGACGTGACGCTTGGCAACGAACGTTACGTGAACTTCGAGCTTGGCGTCGACCGCCACGCGGGCCCATTGCGTTATGAAGTCTCGATTTTTTACAACCGGGTCGACGATTTCATCTTCCTGCAGTCCGAGGACGACGGCACAGGTAGCCCGGTTGCCGTGAACGACATCGGCAACCGGGCCGGGGAAGGTGCGGCGGCCAGCTGTGCACCTGGGGAAGGCGGCCTGTGTCGTCTGCGCAACCAGTTCGTATTCAACAAGCAGGCTGACGCCGAGTTCTGGGGCGGGGAAATCGCCGCGGTGGCGGACATCGTGAACGGTGCGACGCCGGTGTCACTCCGGTTTTCGGCGGACAGCGTTCGCGGCAACCTGCGCCGTGGCGGCAACCTGCCTCGGATCACGCCAGTCCGGGTCGGCATCGGCATTGACGCACGCTTCGGCGAGCTGGACATATCGGCGGACTATCGTCGAGTGTTCAAACAGAATCGCACCGGTGACGCGGAGGATCGCACTAGCGGCTACAATATGCTGTCGTTGGACCTGACCTGGAACCCGGCTGCATTCGCTGCTGCAGAACTGTTCCTGCGCGCACGCAATCTGCTCGACGAGGACGGCCGCCAGCACCAAAGTTTCTTCAAAGACGAATCACCGATTATTGGCCGTGCCTTCATCGGCGGAGTGCGCTTCCATTTGGGCGGCTGACGGAACTGTTGGCCTTCCAAGGGACCAGGGGTCAGGCCACGGTTCCGAAAGCTAAAGAAACACTGATTTATTGATCTAACGATTCCGCCATGCCGCATTCCCGTGAGAACATGGAGCGAGTCCACAGCCCGAGGGGTCCGAGCATGAAGTAGGTGAGCTTTTCCGAGGCCGAGTTCTCGAAAAAGAAGCGAGTCACGCGTCGGGAGCGACTTCTTGCGGTGATGGATCACCGAGTGCCGTGGCCGCTTCTGGTGGCAGAGATCGAACCGTTCTATCCCACCTCTGGGCGCCGAGGAAGGCCGCCGGTCGGGTTGGAGCGCGTGCTCCGGATGTATGTGATCCATCAAATTCTCGGTCTTTCCGACGAGGCCACCGAGGATGCCATCTATGACTCGCAGTCGGTGCGCGGCTTTGTGGGCGTGGATCTGACCCGGGAGACCGCTCCGGATGCCACCACCCTGCTGAAGTTCCGCCGCCTTCTTGAGCGGAACGGACTGACCAAGCGCATGTTCGAGGTGATCAACGCCCACTTGGCCGAGCAGGGTCTGTTTCTCCGTCAGGGCACCGTGGTCGATGCGACGCTGATTGCCGCCGCGCCGTCGACCAAAAACAAGGAAAAGTCCCGCGATCCGGACATGAAGCAAACGAAGAAAGGCAATCAGTGGTACTTCGGCATGAAAGCCCAAGTGTGTGCCGACGCGGCTACCGGACTGGTGCACAGCGCGGCGGTCAGCTCCGCCAACGAAGCTGACATCGCTCACCTTCATGAGCCGCTTCGTGGCGATGAAACCATGGTGATCGCCGATGCGGGCTATACCGGTTCCGAGAATTGCGAAGAGCTCAAGCATCTGGATCAGGTCACCTGGTGCGTCGCGATGAAGCGGGGCCGGCTCAAAGCTATTCCGGAGTGGAGTTCTTGGCGTCTGACGATGGGGCGCTGGAAACAGCGAAAGCCAGCCTGCGGGCGCAAGTCGAGCACGTCTTCCACGTGATGAAGTGTCGATTCGGATACAGGAAGGTGCGGTACAAGGGCTTGGCCAAGAACGAAGCTCAGGTATTCAGCCTTCTCGGGCTTGGGAATCTACTGCTTCTCGCCGGACGATGGCTTACCGAACCGTAGGAGAAGTGCGTCCGAAGTTCGGGAAACCGAGCTTCGGACGGAGCGAACGCCGCCAGATGCTACGAAAACCGGGCTCAAACGAGCCTCCAGTTCTCAAAATCGCTGTTTTTCGGCATGTTCGTGGGCTTCCCGATTCAGCCTGACTGAAAAAGTCAATAGTTCAGCGTTTCCCTAACACCCTGGTTCAAATGATTATTTTCTCCGATGAGGCGCCAAACAAACCTTTAGAGGGCCGTTTTCGCGCTACAAAAGCGCGGTTTGAGCTGATTCCGTTGTCGCTGGACAGTCGCTCGCTCTAACGTGCTTAAACGGCCTGTTCTAGCCCGAAAACGGGGGTCTTTAAGGAAGCGTAACGGTTCGGCTAAGTGAAGTGGACCCCAACTCTGATCCCGGCTAATTCACGCCCCCCCGTTCTGGCCGACTCGGGCGAGTCCAAATGGTGACGAAAAGTGGGTTGCGCCCCCAATGCGTTCAGTTTCCGCGCTACATCCGTTAATCAGGCGGGTCCAGATCAATGGCCATGGCGGACAAGGACCCCGGGAAGACCTATGCCACCCGCGGGCGTACGGTGACCTCCTCGCCTTTCGACAAAGACACAGGCAGGATCATCGGTTAGGGCATTGACTCGATTACCACCGACATCACCCAGGCCGAGGAAGCGCCCCTGAAAGCCTACACCTATGGAGAAGAAGCATGAGAGCTGCCGTATTCAAAGGCCCAGGCCAGCCCCTGGAGATCCAGGACATTGACGTCCCAACGATAGCTGACGATGAAATGCTGGTGCGGGTGAGCCAATGTGGTATCTGCGGCACCGATCTCCATGCATCGCGTGAAGGCCCTTTTATGGCGCCACCCAACACAGTGTTTGGCCATGAGTTCACTGGCGAGGTCGTCGAAGTTGGCGCCAGCATCCAAGGTGGTGAATTCAGTCCCGGTGACCGGGTGACCTCCCTGCCTTTCATCAAGGACAAGACCATTGGCCTTGGTGATATCACCGGTGCCTATTCTGACTACGTAAAAGTCGGCCATGAGTTGGTGGTGAAAATTCCGGCCGAACTTGACGAAAAGAACGCGGCGCTGATCGAACCCTTGGCAGTAGGTTTGCACTCGGTCAAGATGGCTGGAGAGCTGCGAGAGAAGAACACCCTGATTATCGGCGCCGGGCCCATTGGCCTGTCCTGCGCCATCTGGTGTCGCTTCTTCGGCGCACGTTCCATAGTGATCAGCGAAATGTCACCGGCACGCGTCGACATGGCGAGGCGGCTGGGCTTCACCGAGTTCGTTGACCCATCCGGTGATATCGGTGCCCAGTTCATCGCAGAGACCGATGCGACGCCAGACATTCAGTTCGAGTGTGTTGGCGCACCGGGCATCATGCAGCAGTGCATCGAGCGGGCGCCAAAGCTGGGCATCATCATGGGTATCGGTGTCTGCGATAACCCCGACACGATTATCCCCCTGATGGCCTTCGGCAAGGAACTGCGCATTCAGTGGGCAGTGGCCTACGACAAATCCGACTTCGAGTTCACCATCGATATGATGATCGCCGGCCGCATCGACGCATCCGCCATGATCACCAATGTTGTGAGTCTCGACGAGCTGCCCGCCGCCTTCGAAGCCCTGCGATCCCCCACCGACCAATGCAAGATCGTCGTCGACCTCAAAAAATAGGCCCAGGGACAGTTTGCTTCTCTCCGCCAGTCAGGGGGCGAGGCGGAGTTTGCCTTCGCGGCCGCCGGTCATGAGCCCGGCTCATTCACGAAGCCCCATGCTGGCGGATTCCAGCGAGTCTAAATGGTGACGAAAAGTGGGTTGCGCCCCCAATGCGTTCAGTTTCTGCGCTATATCCGTGAATTAGGCGGGCTGATAATCAATGACTTAGAGTGGATTACCTTGGTCTGACCCCGACGTCCCCGGGCAGATTTCGGCTGCGGTGGCCGACCTAACGGGGAGGCTGTCGCTGGGGGGCAGGCCGGAGAAATGCCGTCCTGCCGAGCAGGTGAAGCGGGCGAACCTCATGGCGCTGGCACGGCTTGCCAAGCGGTTGCTCCCCACCATGAAATGACCCGCGACCCGAGGGCAAACCGGCACGTTACCGCTGCGCGCCTGCGCCCGGTTTACAAGTGCCTGCGCAGAAGGCTAGCCCTGCCCATTACCCACAAGTTTATTCGTGAAAGCTTCGCTTGCGGTAGCTGATGTCATTTCATGGACTCGCTGAGCAGATACCCTCACACATGCCGGCCAGTTTCGCGTAGCCGTACCACATCACTCCCTGCGCAGCCATACCGGAGTCGGCCGTCATCCGAAGGCGCTCCGCTGTCGGCGCTGCAGCAGAAGCAACAGGAAAAACGGCCCCCCGATCAGGGTCGTCACCAGGCCGATGGGGAGTTCCGCCGGCGCGACGATGGAGCGAGCGACGAGGTCGGCAGTGAGCAACAACACCGCGCCGCCGAAAATGCTTGCAGGCAACAGCATGCGGTGGTCGGGCCCAATGAGCAGACGGACCATGTGCGGGACCACCAGACCGACGAAACCGATGACGCCGGTGATGGCCACCGCAGCGCCGACCTGCAGCGCCACCAGCACGACCAGCAGGCGCTTGACACTGGCCACCGGCAGCCCCGCGTGACGCGCCGCGCGCTCGCCCAGCAACAGGAGATTGAGCCAGTGTCCGCTGCGGCAC
>JAFIFL010000328.1 GCA_020832055.1 Gammaproteobacteria bacterium | reverse complement strand
GGCGTGTCGCTGGAATCTGGCGTGACGCCAACTGTGGGAAGGCCCTAATCGCAAAGCGATTGGGCCGATCTCGTGGCACTTCGCCGAAGCTGAAGTCATCGCCTTCGCTGAACGCCATGCAGATCGGCGCATTTCGCTGCGCGAAATAGCGCACTCCCACAACGGCGTGTCGCTGGAATCTGGCGTGACGCCAACTGTGGGAAGGCCCTAATCGCAAAGCGATTGGGCCGATCTCGTGGCGCTCTGCCGGAGCTGAAGCCACTGCCTTCGCTGAACGCCATGCAGATCGGCGCATTTCGCTGCGCGAAATAGCGCACTCCCACAACGGCGTGTCGCTGGAATCTGGCGTGACGCCAACTGTGGGAAGGCCCTAATCGCAAAGCGATTGGGCCGATCTCGTGGCACTTCGCCGAAGCTGAAGTCATCGCCTTCGCTGAACGCCATGCAGATCGGCGCATTTCGCTGCGCGAAATAGCGCACTCCCACAAGGGCGTGTCGCTGGAGTCTGGCGTGACGCCAACTGTGGGAAGGCCCTAATCGCAAAGCGATTGGGCCGATCTCGTGGCGCTCTGCCGGAGCTGAAGCCACTGCCTTCGCTGCATGCCATCGAGATGGTTATCCCGATCCCGATCAGCTCCGGTCCAGATCCGGGCGCTGGCCTACCGTGGCCATCAGTCGCTGCCGGTCACCATTGCGGATGACCTGCACTTCGACCTGGGAGCCCGGTGCGAGCATGGCGATGCGCTGCCCCACTTCGCGCGCGGAACCCACAGGTGCGCCATTGATGGCGGTGATGAGATCACCCGGCTTGATGCCGGCCTGATCGGCGGGGCCCTGGGGACTGATACCGGCAATGAACAGGCCACCGCTTTCACCGAGATCCTCCACCGGACGGACTTCCACCCCGAGCCAGCCGCGGATGACGCGGCCCTGCTCGAGGATGCCTGCGAGGACGTCGAGTGCGAGATTGGCCGGAATGGCGAACCCGATGCCGTGGGAGCCGCCGGAGCGACTGAAGATCATGCTGTTGACACCGACGAGCCGCCCGTGGGCATCCACCAGGGCGCCGCCGGAGTTGCCCGGGTTGATGGCGGCGTCGGTCTGGATGAACTCCTCGTAGGCGGCGTTGGCATTGAGGCCGTGGCGGCCCAAGGCACTGACGATGCCGCTGGACACGGTCTGACCGATGCCGAAGGGGTTGCCGATGGCGAGCACCACATCGCCGACCCGCAGGTCCGCGATCGGAGCCAGATCGATGGCGGTGAGGCCTTCGAGGTCAACTTTCAGTACGGCGAGGTCGGTCTCCGGGTCGGTTCCCACCACGGTGGCCGGCGCTTCCCGGCCGTCGGCCAGTGCCACGAGGATCTCGTCGGCGTCGGCGATGACGTGGTTGTTGGTCAGGATGTGGCCGTCACCGCGGACGATGACGCCCGAACCGAGGCTGCCCTGCATGCGCTGCTGGCTGCCTGGAAACCGCTCGCACATCTCGCGGAAGCGGGGCAGGTCGCACAGGGGATGCACGCGTCGGGTGACGACTCGGGTGGTGTAGATGTTCACCACCGCCGGGGCGGCCTGGGCGACGGCGTCCGCGTAGCTCATTGGACGCGGCTCGATGATCGCGGGCGACGGCTTGATGGCCATGCCGATCAGGATGCCGGCGGCGATGCCGGCAATCACGGGCAGCGCGCGAAGGAAGTGGCGCATCATGGCTGCCTCCGCAGGCGTCGGACCATGGTCTGGAATCCATGACTGGACACGGCTCTCCCCGGCCCAATGCTCTCGCGGGGCCCCTCATGGGTCCCGTGCTTCAGGGCGCGGAGGCGATTCTACCGTGTCCGGGCCTGAACGGGTGGTGAAACCACGAGGGACTCATCCCGTCGCTGGATCGGCTGGTCGCAATCCCGCTGCGGACTGCCCGCCGGCCGTCGGGGTGGCGCCCGGCTCTGGGATCTTCCACTGGCGGGCACTATAGTCCGCTGCCATCCGCAACCTCGAATGCGAGCCCATGTCACCTCAGGAACTTTACGAGCGCAGTCTGCGGGAGCCGGGCATGACCCGGGATCCTGCCCAGGAGCAGGCGGTGGCCGCCCTCGACGATCTCCATCGGCGGCTGCTGGCAGAGCCCGGCAAGCCGCCGCTGTTGACCCGGGTCATGGCTTCGCTGCGCCGGACACCCAGGCAGCCCGTGCGCGGCCTCTACATGTGGGGCGGGGTGGGCCGAGGCAAGACTTGGCTGATGGACTTGTTCTTCGAGAGCCTGCCCTTCGAGGCGAAGTTGCGGATGCACTTCCATCGTTTCATGCGGCGCGTGCATCAGGACCTGCGTGCCCTGGCCGGGCAGAGCAACCCGCTGCTTGGCGTGGCGGACCGGTTCGCTGCAGACACGCGGGTACTGTGCTTCGACGAGTTCTTCGTCTCCGACATCACGGACGCCATGATCTTGGGTGAACTGCTCGATGCGCTGTTCGCCCGCGGCGTGACCCTGGTGGCCACCTCCAATATCCCGCCCAAGGACCTCTACAAGGATGGTCTGCAGCGGCGGCGCTTTCTGCCGGCCATCGCCCTGCTCGAGCAGCATACCGACATTCTGAATGTGGACGGTGGCACGGACTACCGGCTGCGCTCTCTGGAGCGGGCAGAGATCTATCACACACCGCTGGATGACGGCGCCGACGCCAGTCTGGCGGCGAGTTTTGCCAGCCTAGCGCCCATGGCGGCCACGGAAGGTGAGGTGCTGGAGGTAGAAGGCCGGCCCATTCCCACCCGCAGACGGGCCGACGACGTGGTCTGGTTCGACTTTGCCGCGCTTTGCGCCGGCCCCCGCAGCCAGAACGACTACATCGAACTGGCGCGGGAATTCCACGCCGTGCTCATCAGCGACGTCCCTCGTTTCACGACCCGGCTGGAGGATCAGGCCCGTCGGTTCATCAGTCTGGTGGATGAATTCTATGATCGCGGGGTCAAGCTGATTCTGTCGGCGGAAGCGCCCCTTGCGGAACTCTACGCCGGCGAGCGGTTGAACTTCGAGTTCGAACGCACCCGCTCCCGCCTGCTCGAAATGCAATCGCGGGAGTATCTGGCCAGACTGCATCGGGCCTGAAGCCTGCGATGCGCTCTTGTGCGAGAGCCTTATTTGCCGCATGCAAATGGGCCGATCTGGAGGCCCTGCGCCGGAGCTGAGCGCACTGCCTCCGCAGGACGTCATCGCGATCGGCGCATTTCGCTGTGCGAAATAGCGCTCTCCCACAAGCTGGCAGCGATCGCCAATTGTGGGAAGGCCCTAATCGCAAAGCGATTGGGCCGATTTCGAAGCGCTGTGCCGAAGCTGATTGCACTGCCTTCGCTGGAGGTCATCGCGATC
>JAFIFL010000025.1 GCA_020832055.1 Gammaproteobacteria bacterium | reverse complement strand
CGCTTCACCGAATGGGCCCGCTGGGCAGCCCCCGCCGTGGCCGAGACAGAACTGGCGGTTATTCACGTTCTCGCCCCCTGGCTCGGCGCCGAATCGTGACCCATCGACCCTCGGTCGACACCGCAGGCAGGATAGCGCGTCACTTCGGCATCGAGGGCAGGGTGGATCCGGTGGCCGGCGGCCACATCAACGAGAGCTTCCGCGTCGAAAGCGGTGGGCGAACCCTGCTGCTGCAGTGGATCAACCCCGAAGTCTTTCCCCGCCCCGACTTTGTCGCTGACAACGTCGAGTGCGTCCTCGATCACCTGGCCGCCAAGGATCCAGATGGCGGCTGGCCGATCCTGGTCACCACAGCAGACGGCAGCCGTCGCGTGCAGGACGAGCACGGCCTCTGGCGCGCCCTGACCTGGCTGCCGGATCGCGTCCAGCTCGAACGTCCTGAAAGCCCGGCAACGGCCCAGATCGGCGCCCGTGCCTTCGGCCACTTCGCGGCCCTGCTGGCCGATCTCGATCCTGCGAAGCTGAAGCCCGTTCTGCCCGGATTCCATGATCTCGATGCCCGCCTGACCACCTTCGATACCGCGCCGGTCACTGCACCCGGACAGCGCCGCAAACAGGCTGCACCGCTCCTTGAAATGGTGGCAGCAGACCGCGAAGCCCATCGGATCCCGTCCGAAACAGGAACCCAGCGCGTCATCCACGGCGACACCAAGTTTTCCAATCTGCTGTTCACGGCCGATCGCAGCGCAGCCATCGCAGTGGACTACGACACCGTCATGCCCGGCGCCCTGTGGATGGACTTCGGTGACCTGCTGCGTTCGGCCGCCAGCATCGGCGCGGAGGACGATCCCCATGGCGGACGAATCAATGACGACATGCTGCGTGCCGCCACCCAGGGCTACCGCGAAACGCTGACCCACGCTTGGGCGGAAGCGCCCAGGCTCGCCCCCGCCCCAGCGCGCATGGCCTTCATGCTCGGGGTACGCTTCCTCACGGATTTTCTCAACGGCGACCGCTACTTCCGCATCCATCGCCCGCGGCAAAACCTGGACCGAGCCCAGCACCAGCTCGGCCTGGCGCGGGAACTGGCCGCCCGTGCCGACGCCATCTACGAATGGTTGGCCGTTTGAACGGCATCCCCCCAATGTGCGAATCTTCAGGCATGAACCTACTACCCTTCCATCTAGCCATCCCCGTGGACGACCTGGAGGCAGCCCGACACTTCTACGTCGATCTGCTCGGCGCAGGCGTCGGTCGCGAAAGCGAGCACTGGATCGACTTCGACTTCTACGGTCACCAATTGACGGTCCACAAGGTGGATGCGGCCGAGGCCAAGCCCGCCACCAATCCGGTCGATGGCGAGCAGGTTCCGGTGCGTCACTTCGGAGTGATCCTGCCCCCGCCGGAATGGGAAGCCCTGGCCACCAAGCTCGAAGCCGCAGCAGTCGACTTCCTGATTCCGCCCCAGGTCCGCTTTGCTGGCGAGGCGGGCGAGCAGCGCACCCTGTTCCTCTGTGATCCGGCCGGCAATGGTCTCGAATTCAAGTCCTTCGCAGACCCCTCCCGCATCTTCGCCCGCGACGACGACTGATGGAACTCAAGGCGACCCGCTACGAAGTCGCCGATGGCATCGCCACCGTCACCCTCAATCGGCCGAAGCGCATGAACGCCTGGACCGGGCGCATGCACGCCGAGTATCGCTGGATCATGGCCGAAGCCGATGCCGATCCCGCCGTGCGGGTGGTGATCGTCACCGGCGAAGGCCGCGCCTTCTGCGCCGGCGCGGACACCGGGGCACTGGAAGGCCACGTCACCAAAGGTGGGTACGATCCCGGCACCCCGGATGAGATGGCCATGCCCGGCTACGGTGTGCGCCCCGAATTCGACGCCTTCTTCGCCTGGCACTTCGGCCTGAAGAAGCCGGTGATCGCCGCCATCAACGGACCGGCCGCCGGCGTCGGCTTCGCGCTGGCCTGCTACGCGGACCTTCGCTTCGCAGCAGAGGGCGCGAAGCTCACCACGGCCCATGGCCGGCTCAATCTGCCCGCCGAGTATGGTCTGTCATGGCTGCTGCCGAGGATGGTCGGCCTTACGCGGGCCAACGACATTCTGCTCACTTCACGCAAGTTCCTCGCAGAAGAAGCGCTCGCCATGGGGCTGCTCAATGGTGTGGTGCCGGCAGCAGACCTCATGGAATATGTGCGAGGCTTCGCCGCCGATCTGATTGCCAACATCTCCCCCGGCTCGCTGACAGCTACGCGCCAGCAGATTTACGCGGATCTTCATCGAACCGTTGGCGAATCTGTTCTGGATTCTGAGGAACGGTTGGGGCGGATGATGAGGGAGCCTGATTTTGCAGAGGGGGTGTCGGCGTTGGTGGGGAAGCGCGTGCCGCAGTGGGGTCAGAACTGAACTGCCGCTCTCGGACCAACCGTTCCTTCTTTGCCTCCCATGTAGGAAACCGATCCTGGTCGCTGTGAGCCCAGACAGCGGAGCATCGCTTTGCTCACTGCACGGCGGCATGCTCAACGGATGTCAATGGAAGCTGAGCTAAGCCGCACGGAAGCGCATGAAAACGACAAGGTATTTCGACTACACCGGCCTTCGTCCAGATCGTAGTGAGATTCGAGATGAATGGATCATGCGGGCGCTTGATGCGCCATTGGCGGAGAAATTGCAGACCGACGGGCACATACAGAGATGGGTATACGTCGGTGAAGTGGAACGATATCTTCGGGCGATACTGCTTGAAGACGGAGAGACCGTTCACAATGCGTTTTTCGACCAAGGCTTCTCGCCATGAATGTCATGTACTTCAAGGACACAGACACGGCGCTGCTTGTATTCTCCCAGCGATCCGTCGCTGAAACCCGCGAGATCTCCGAGGACATCTATGTCGATCTCGATGAGAAGGGCAACCTGGTGAGCATGACCATCAGGGAGTCACGCGTTGCGTTGGCGCCAGGACGCGAAGCTGGCTGCGTCGCGGTCGGCAGGCGAAAGGGTGACAGCTTTAGAGCAGATTCCCCAATCGATGGCGAGTTCGGGGTCATCGAAGCGGATAGCACCCGCGTGCGCGGGCGCATAGGGTGTATCGACTTTGTAGAACACTTCGGTATCCGGAGCCAAGGTCACGAAGCCATGGGCAAAGCCGCGCGGGATGAAGATCTGAGTGCCGTCAGCTGCGTCCATATCGCGGGCCAACCAGCGGCCGAATCCAGCCGACTCCGGCCTTAGGTCGACCAGGACGTCGCGGATGGCGCCTCGCAAGACGCGCAGCAGCTTGGCCTGGGCGAAGGCGCCAGTCTGAAAGTGCAGGCCGCGCAGGGTTCCTTGATGACGGGATAGCGACTGATTGTCTTGAGTCGCCTGAAAATGGATGCCGATGTTGCGCAACGATTCCTCACTCCAGGTCTCGCTGAACCAGCCACGGGCGTCGTCGAAGCGACGCGGACGCAGGACGGCGGCGCCTTCGAGTTCAAGCCACTGGATGTCTAGGGTCACGGTTGTCTTCCTCCTTCCAGCACCGTTCAGGCGGCCGCAGCGAGTTCAGTTAGATAGCGGGCGTAATGGCCTTTACCCAGCTGCTCGGCGCGCCGTCGCAGCGCTCCGACATCAAGCCAGCCCTGGGCGAAGGCTATTTCCTCGAGGCAGGCAATCTGCACGCCGGTACGAGACTGCAAGGTGCGGACGAATTCACTGGCCTCCACCAATGAGTCGTGGGTCCCGGCATCGAGCCATGCATAGCCCCGGCCGAGTCGCTCTACGTTTAATTCCCCAAGCGCGAGGTAATGGCGATTGACGTCGGTGATTTCGTATTCACCACGGGCGGACCGGGGCAGCGATGCGGCGATCTCGACCACGCGATGGTCATAGAAATAGAGCCCTGCAACCGCCCAGCGCGAACGCGGCGTGACCGGCTTCTCGACGAGGTCGAGGGCACGTCCATCGGCATCAAACTCGACCACTCCGTAGCGCTCGGGATCCGGTACCGAATAGCCGAAGACGGTGGCGCCCCGGCGTTGCGCGGCTGCGCGCTGAAGCAGCTGAGGCAGACCATGTCCATGGAAGATGTTGTCACCGAGCACGAGAGCGACGGGATCCTGACCGACATGATCGGCGCCGATGACGAAAGCCTGCGCGAGACCGTCGGGGCTCGGTTGCTCGGCGTAGTCGAGATGGATCCCGAGCTCACTGCCGTCTCCGAGCACACGCTGGAAAGCCGGCAGATCCTGCGGCGTGGTTATGACGAGGATGTCGCGAATACCCGCCAGCATGAGGGTTGAAAGCGGGTAGTAGATCATGGGCTTGTCGTAAACGGGCAACAGCTGCTTGCTGATCCCGAGCGTGAGCGGATACAGCCGCGTACCGGATCCACCGGCAAGAATGATGCCCTTCATAGCCTGTGCTCCAGTGGGGCGCCGTTGACGCCGTCGGCAATAGGGTCTGCTTCGAGCCAGGTCAAGACGCAGCGTTCGAGGGCATCGATCAGCGGCGGCAGTCGTAGGCCCAAATCATGCTCGACCCGCGTGCTGTCCAGCATGCTGTTGCGGGGCCGTCTCGCTGCCGTGGGGAAGGCGTTGGCTGCCACCGCTTGCAAACCCACGCTCTGGCCACCGTGGCGCGCGAGCAGCGCAAACAGCATCTCCATCCACTCGAAGCGCGACAGCCCAGTCGGGCCCGCCAGGTGATAGAGTCGCGCTGGCGGTTGCTCGCCGGCTACGAGGCGAGCGGCCAGAGTGAGCATGGCGTCAGCGAGATCGTCGACATGGGTCGGTGAGCCGAACTGATCCCCGGCCACCTGCAAGCGGTCACGCCTACGGGCAAGCTCGAGCATCTTGCGCACGAAGCCACCTTCGAACTGATCGTATACCCAGCCGGTGCGCAGGATCACAGCTTTGCCGTTGGCGGCACTGACAGCGCGCTCGCCAGCGAGCTTGGAGGCGCCGTAAACGCTGAGCGGCCAAGGGCTGTCCTGCTCGGTGTAGGGACGGCCGATTGCGCCGCCGAACACGTAGTCAGTGGAGACGTGGATGCAAGGAATACCGGCCTCGGAAGCGGCCCAGGCGACGTTGGCCGCGCCATCACGGTTGACTGCAAAAGCCGATGCCCGCTCGGACTCGGCTTGATCCACAGCAGTGTAGGCTGCGGCGTTGATGACGATATCGGGCTGAACGCGGGTGATGGCCTCATGGACCCTGAGGCTGGCGCAGACGTCCGCCGCTGCTCGCGGCAGGACGACGCAGTGACGGCCGGCCAGTCTGGCTCGACGCAGCAATGCCCGGCCAAGTTGACCATGGCCGCCGAACACCAGCAGGATGGGTTGGCGACTCATGATGCTTGCCTCCGTGTGCTCGCCAATCCCAGGCGCTGCGACGCATGCCGCGCACCCTCGATGCTACGCAGCCAATGGGCGTTCTCCAGGTACCAGCTGACCGTGGCCTCCATGCCAGCGTCGAACTGCCAGCGCGGCCTCCAACCCAGTTCCCGCTCGGCGCGGCTGCAATCGACGGCGTAGCGTGCGTCGTGTCCCGGACGATCCGTGACGAACGCGATGGCATCTGCATGACGGCTGCCGTCACTCCGAGGCGCCAGTCGATCCAGCGCGGCACATAGGTTCTCAACGACATCGATGTTGCGTCGCTCACAGCGGCCACCGAGAACGTATCGCTCGCCGGGAATGCCCCGCTCCAATACCGTCAGCAGGCCGCGGACGTGGTCCTCGACGTGCAGCCAGTCACGAATGTTGTCGCCGCTGCCGTAAACGGGCAGCGGCTGCTGTCCCAGCGCGCGGGTGATCATCAGCGGTACGAGCTTTTCAGGAAACTGGTAGGGACCGTAGTTGTTCGAACAGTTCGTCGTCAGAACTGGGATGCCGAAAGTGTGGTGCCAAGCCTGAACCAGATGGTCAGACGCAGCCTTCGAGGCAGAGTAGGGGGAACGCGGTGCGTACGGTGTGTCCTCGGTGAACACCCCCTCTGCGCCCAGCGAGCCGAACACTTCATCGGTGGAGACGTGCAGGAATCGAAACGATGCCGCGCGCTCAGCGTCCAGATTCGTCCACCACTGCCGGATCTGGTCCATGAGATTGAAGGTGCCCTCGATGTTGGTGCGGACGAAGGCCGCAGGCCCATCGACGGAACGATCGACGTGCGACTCGGCAGCCAGGTGCATGACGGCGTCCGGTTGGAAAACCCCTAGGCAGCGCGCAAATCCGGGCGCATCGCAGATGTCCAGTAGCTGGAACGTCAGGCGCGCTGACCCGATCACGGGATCCAGGGTCGTCAGCGAGCCGGAATAGGTGAGTTTATCGACCACCATCACCCGGTGGTCCGTCGCTTGAATCAAGTGGCGAACGAGTGCTGAACCGATGAAGCCGGCACCCCCGGTAATCAGAATGCGCATGACCAGGATCTCCATTCGTTGTGACGGACGCTCGAGGATGCGAGCACCCGACCGTGAGTTGCGAGTGCGTTGCATGGGATGTCGTCGAGCGCGCTGAGCCGGGCTTCCGGCCGCATGCCACTCATGATGATGCCCCCCCGCTCGGCCGCGTCTTCCAGATGGCGCGCAGCTGGGCGCCCAGCCGCATCGGATCGAAGGGTTTGGCGATCACGTCCAGCGCCCCAAGGGAAATGAAGTGACTGACCTCCGAGGGTTGGACCTTGGCCGTCATGAACACCACGGGCGTAGCGGCCAACGGCGGCTGCGAACGCAGGGCAGCAAGCGTGGAAGGGCCGTCCATTCCTGGCATCATCACGTCCAGCAGCACCAGGTCGGGGGCGAAGGCCACCGCCTCGCGTACGGCGGCCGCTCCCGATGAACAGGCGTGGACGGTGAGCCCGGCGACGTCTTCGAGGGCGAGTTTGGCGATGGCCTGGATATCCGGGTCGTCCTCGACGTAGAGGATGCGTTGAAGGGTGTTCATGAGCTGCGGCTACTCCCTTGGGTTCTGTCTCGATGAGTCGTAGTGACGTCGGCTGCGGCGAGGTGTCGGCAGGGGTCGCCTGGCTGGCGGTCACCGAAGCCTTCGACGCGCCCGTTGCTCGCAGCGTCGTCGACCGATCCGACTCGAGCTGGCCGGCTGCTGAGCCCAAACTGATCGTAGAGTGCTTCGGCGGCGTCGAGCTTGCTTTCCCAGGCGTACAGGCGTTCGACGCGGGCGCGACCACGCTGACCGCGTTCGGTCCAGGTATCGGGTGCCGCGGCCACCTCTGCAAGGGTGCGTTCGAGGTCACTGATCACCTGAGCAACACTCTGCAGCGGGATCAATCGCCCAACCTCGTCGTCGACCAGTTCGGCGGGCCCCCCATGGTCGAGGGCGAGCACCGGGCGCGCGGTGGCCATGGCCTCGAGCAATACGGCACCCCCGGATTCGCGCACCGATGGCAGGCAGAACACGTGACACGCAGCCATCTCCCTTTGCACCTCCTCGCGTGCGAGCGCGCCGCTGAAACGGACCCGACCCGTCAAGGACAGTTCACGCGTCAGCCGCGTCCAGTCATCGCGTGCTGGCCCGTCACCCACGCAGATCAACTCGACCGGGATGCCGCGGTGTTGCAGTCTGGCCACCGCCTCTAGCAGCATATCCACGCCCTTCAGGGCGATCATTCGGCCCACGAACAGCACTCGCAAGGGGGCTTCCGCCTCACCGGAGGCAGGCGGCCAAGGCGCGGCGGGAAAATGCTCCAGCGCAACGCCATTCTCCAGCATCATGCGGGTCTTGGCGCGGTGCCGCGGTGGCAGGGCCCGCCGGGTCGCCCGGGTTGCTGTCAGTAGCAGCTTGGCATGGCGGGTGGCCCCGATCAGGCCATCGAGCAGTCGCGGCAGCGCGCGCAGCCGGATCACCCAGGTAGACTCGTCGCGCAGCTGTCGATCGAAGCCCTTGGGGCTTTCCAGGCCGCAGTTGAGCGGTCCGCGAATGAGCGGCAGACCGAGCCGATGCAGCGCGGAAGGAGCCGCCAACGTCACAGGGGTCACCACATGCACCAGTGATGGGCGCTTGGCCACACGCAGGCGCCTGCGCAGGGCCTGCAGCGCGAGCCAGTCGAACAGGAAGAAGTCGATGGATGCCACCAGGAAGACGCCATGTTCGCTGCGTGGGAAGAGCTTTCGCGCCAGCCGAAAGAGGGGGCCGGCGAACCACTCACTATCGATGTAGAGAATGTCGGCGTGTGGCGGCTTGTCGGCAGAGGCCTCGATGTGTTCACGGTTGCGCACGTGCGTCACCAGCAGGACTGGACGACGGCGGGCCAGGCGGTGATACCACTCCCAGCCGATTTGCGAGACCGAGCCCTGGCCCGGGGCGCACTGGTATGCCGCCAGGACAATCGGGGCGGCGCTGGCGAGCGGATTGGCTTCCAGGGTGCTGGCGTCAAGTGTGCTCATTGACCGCGGACGCCGGTAAGGGGGCGGGCCGGTACGCCGCCAACGACGGCGCCGGGAGCCACATCTCGAGTGACGACAGCGTTGGCGCCGACCACCGCGCGGTCGCCGATCGAGACCCCGGGCAGCACGATTGCCCCGCGGCCGATCCAGACGTTGCTGCCGATGGTCACTGGGCGGGAGTCATGGGCCGCGTCCCTTAACGGGCTGTTTTCCTGATAGCGATGATTGGCGTCGCGAACGCTCGCGTACTCGCCGATCATCGTCCCTGCGCCAATGCGGATGCTCGCGAAAGCGACCAGATGAACGCCCCGGGACATGACGACCCGATCGCCGATCACGATCTCGCCTGACCCCACGGTTTCGAAGTAGAGATCGCGATAGAGATGCAAGCCACGTCCGGTGGAGATGCGGCGGCTACCGTGCAGCTCGACCGGACCAAGCACCACGCTGTCCTCCGCAAGGTCCGGGATCGCGACGCTGAGGCGACTCCAGGCCCAGAGCCGGCGCAGCCCCGCTGTGGCTTCCGCCGCCCATGCAGCCGGGAACAGTAGACGCGCCAGCCAGCGCTTCATGATTGGGGCGCCTTGTACTCGATCAGCTTGCGAACCTGTCCCCGTCGACGAGCCCAGCGCCACGCCAGCTGCCCCCACAGGATCGGCACCTGTTGCAAATGCGAATGCAGCGCGTAGGCCAGGAGGGTGCCAGCGTTGGCGCTCTTCCAGCGTGAGCGCCAGACGCTGCGGCCGATGACAGCCGCCGCAGCGACCACTGCCGCCATGGCGACCTCTGGCATGCCAGCCAGAAGCGTCAAGGGAACAGCGACCAGACCGGTCAGGACCAGGCCGCCATGCCAGAAGTTGCGGCGGCTTTCGCGGGACCAGAGGGGAGAGCTGCTGCCTGCAAAAAGCGCCGAGACCTCCGCGTAGGCATGGCCGGCGCGCTCTGCCCGCCGCCAGTACTGGCGCCAGCGCGTCATCGCCAGATCATGCCGGGTCATGGGAACGTCGATATGTCGGATCCGGTAGCCCAGCGCGCGCAAGCGGGCGCAGAGCTCCGGTTCCTCGCCGGCAATCAAGGCGTCGTCGAAGCCGCCACTGCGCTCCAGGACCGAGCGCCGGAACAGCGCGTCGCCACCGCAGAACGCTGTGTCGCCGGCCGGGTAGACCCAGTCGAGATCGAGGACGCGGTTGTACAGTGACGCCGACGGCGCGATCTCGCGGCGATGGCCCCAGACGACGGCAACGTCCGGGCTGTCCTCGAGTTCGCGCAGGGCTTGGGGCAGGAAATCCCGCTCCAGCACCGTGTCGCCATCGAGGAACAGCACGCAAGTGCCGCTGGCCGCCTGCCAACCCGCGTTGCGTCCTGTCGCCGCGGACGGCCGGGCAGGGCTCACGCACAGCACGCGGGCCCCGAGTGCTGCGGCGCGTTCCGGGCTGCCGTCTTGAGAAGCGGAGTCGACGTAGATCAGCTCGACGGTTCTGCCACCGGCGTCTGCGGACTGCACCGAGCGCAGGCATTGCAGCAGCCGGTCGCCCTCGTTGCGACCGATGACCACCACGGAAACCACCGGCTGCTGCTCAAGCATGAGCCGTCTCCGCGAGCAGTTCGGCATACTCGGCGAGGCCGCGTTCAGGCGAAAAGCGGGTCTTGATTTCTTGCTGCGCGGCCGCGGTCACCGCGGTCAGCGTCGAACTTGCCACCGCGCAGATCTGTTGCAGCCGATTCGCGAGCCCGCCGCTACAGTTGGCAGGAAAATGAAACCCTGTCCGATCATTCTCGACCAGCGCCCCGGCGCCACCGGCGTTCGGAACCAGCACGGGAATACCGCTGGCCATGGCCTCGAGGATCGCGAGCCCGAAGGGCTCTTCGGCGCAGGTGTGCAACAGCAGATCGAAGTCGGCCAGTCTTCCAGCCGCATCGGGCTGATAGCCGTGCAGGTGAACGTTCGGCCATGCGCTGCTGCGGCGTTGCAAGGCAGCGAACTCGCTGCCCTCGCCGAACACCTCGAACTGCAGGCCCTGCAGGGCTTGCCGGCGCCCGATCGCATCGAGCAGGAGACCGACGCGTTTGATCGGGTCGAGGCGTGAGACGATCGCGATGCGACCGATGCAAGCGATGTCGCCCGCCGCGCGCTGACGCCGGCCAGCGACCGGCAGGAAGTTCTCGATCACCCGAATGCGTTCGGCGTGGCAGCCGTGGGCCAGCAGCCGTTCGCGGACGAAATCAGACACCGCCACGAGGGTCACAGGCAAACGGTGAAGGAGGGCCTTGCGGCCGTAGGACAGGCGCTCGTCGGTGCCTCCGTGGACGACGTGCAGGTGCTGCAGGCGACATCCGAAGGTCTTGGAGAGGGCTTGCGCCAGCAGTGAATGGCTGACCCCCGTCGCAATCAGATTCAATCGCCTGTTTTGCCTGAAAGCGGGGGTCGCGCAGCGCACAAGCTCAGCGCCAGAGCGAAAGACGCGGCTTGGAATACCCAGGGCCTGAGCCTCTTCATGCACCGGACCCGGGGGCGCCAGAAGGAGCCCGCAGCCCTGCTGCTTCAGGCCGGTCATGGTCGCCAAGGCCATGCGCTCGGTACCGTACAGGTTGCCACTATGGAGGATGTAGAGAATAGGTGTCATGGTGCCGCCGTCCCAGGATTTCGTGCATTGCAACACTGGAAGTCGAGCGGACTGTGATCGAAATGCAAAATCCCCCATCTCCCGCCGGGCGGCAGAGGACGCGACCGCTCGAACTGACGGCGACGCGGAGCGCGCCATCCCGGATGATGCGGACCCGACGTTCAGGTCAAGCGGAAGACACCGCAGGAAGTTCGAACCAGAAGGTGGCGCCGGCACCGGCAGTGGACTCGAAGCCGATGCGACCATGCATCTGCTCGACCAGTTCGCGGCTGATTGCCAGGCCAAGGCCCGTGCCACCCAGACGACGGGAATCGGAGGCGTCTGCCTTCGCGAAGCGCTCGAAGACCTGCGCCTGGAAGTCGTCGGCGATACCGGGGCCCGAGTCGCGGACCTCAACGCGGACGGTCTGATCGAGCGCCTGGGCGGTGACCGTCACCTCGCCGCCCTCGGGTGAAAATTTGACGGCGTTGGACAGCAGGTTGCTCAACACCTGCTGGAAGCGGCCGGCAGCCGTACGCACCCGGGCCTGTAGCGGGCAGTCGGCCAGCGTCAGGCGCACGCCATGGGTCTCTGCGAAGGGCTGATGATCGCTCAGTGCCTGCTCCAGCAGAGGTCGCAGAGCGAGGTCTTCGAAGGCGAACTTCACTTTGCCGACGATCAGCTTTTCCATGTCGAGCAGATCGTCGATCAGCGTCTGCAGACGTTGACAGTTCTTGTCGGCGATCGCGACCAGGTTGCGAGCCACTTCAGGCAGGGCGCCCGCTGCACTGCCCTTGAGCAGGCCAATGGCACCGGCGATGGAGGTCAGCGGCGTGCGCAGTTCGTGACTCACCGTGGACGTGAACTCCCGCTTCAGGCGATCAGCCAGCTTGAGATCGGTGACGTCGATGAGCGTGCCGGTGACGCCACTGTCGCTGGAATCCTGGTGACTTGGTCTGAGCCGAATCGCCACCCAGCGGAAACTGCCGTCCGACGCCTCCAGCCGAGCCTCCAGGCGCGGGGATTCCTGGCCAGTGTCGAGCGCGCAACGGAACGCTTCGCGGAACGTCGTCTCGTCTTCGACAGCCAGGAAGTCGATCAAACGACGCCCGAGACAATGCTCGACCTCCATCCCTGATACCCGCTGCCATGCGGGATTGAGGAAGGTCAGTTCTCCGTCGTCGTCCGTCTGGAAAATCACCTCGCCTATCGTCTCCAAGACGGTTCGCAGTCGCCGTTCGCCTGCAGCCGCCATGGCCTGCATGTGCTCGATCCGTTCGTGATCCAGCGACGCGCGGCAGGCGTTGGCAAGGCGGTCGAAGATCGGCCGGATGGCCTCGATCAAGACGGGATCGATGGGCTCGCCCTCGCGCACCAGCACGCAGCGCCCAATGCTCTGCAGGGGCATCAGGTAGAGATACGTGTGGTGATCGATCTGCAGCATCTGCGGTCGGCCAGGGCTCTCACGCAAGGCGGTTGTCGTGCCCGCGAAGCGGGGGTCGTCTTGCCATACCGAGCTGTCCCGGGCCGGATAGCTGTAGCGCAGTTCAGGCGGCGCGAGGCCGTCGCCGGAAAGCCACACGTGGGCTGCGCGGCACCCCAGCGCCTTGAGTGCCGGCGGGAAAAAGTGGCGCAGCATCGGCAGCAACCGCAGTTCCTGACCGACCAGCAGTGCCAGTTGGTACTGGAGATTGACCAGACGTGAAGTTTGCGCTTCGGTCGGTTCCATGGCGTATCAATCAAGGGTCGCGGCAAGGACGAAGGTCTTGTTGTAGAACTCCAGGCAGTAATCGCCGCCGTTGGCGATCTCCCCAAGCGTGAGCATGCCGAACAGTGGGCGGTCGCCGAGGGACTGCTTCACGGCATCGAGTTCCAGGCGGAAGTCGTTCTCGAGAAACAGCACGCGGCTGATGCAATCCGAGAGGATGGCCGGACCCGCACCTCGGGGAACGGCTGCGGCACCAGCCGCGGCCGCTCGTATCAAGTTGGTAGCCTTCCCCTTCAGCAGGTGGACGACGCTGTTCGCCGGAACCTCGCCAATGCAGTTCAGATTCGTTGCGGTCCGATTGATCGGGTCGCGGACGAGGATGGTGCCATCGGGCTTCTCCAGGCCGAAAGGGTAGGCCTTGGCGATATCGAAGAAATTGGCGTCGTCGAACCTGCGTCCGCTGTCCGCCTCGACATGCTCGCGGTAGACGTCGAAGGCCGGTCGGAAATCCAGGGCGTGGATCACGTTGCGGGTGGAACTCGTGACGGCGAACGGACCTGCGAACTTCTCCCAGCCGTGTTCCACACCGAGACCGAAAGGCCAGGGCATGACGGTCAGCTGGGCGTGGTCCATCAGCATGCCCTGATTCGAGAACAGGCAAGGTTGGGAGCGAAAACTCAGGCTCCCGGCGCCGCCGCCGAAATAGACCGGGTCGCTGCCGAGGTTGTCGTAGACCGCGTCGAGCAGGGCGCCGATACGGCTCGACAGGCCGTCGACCAGCAGCAGCAGGCTTTGGGGTGGTTCGTCGTCGCCGAGCGCGGTTGCCAGCGCCGCGGTGAAATCGGCGTCGGGATCGGACAGCCCGGGAATGTTGTACACGGTGGTGGTGTCGGGCAGGCCAACCACGATGTATCCCTGTTCGTGGTTCTGCCATTCGTGGATCAATTGCGGGAACACGCCGCCGCAGATGGGAACAGCCAGTCCGTTCAGCCAGTCGTCGAACTGTTCCGGGGTGCACCCGTTATCGTCACAGGCCAGCAGGATCAGGGACTCGGCGCCCCGGGCCGCAGCGGCATCCGCAAGTGCCATTGCCGCGGCGGGGGAAGGATCGGGGGTGAACACAAGGGAAAAGCGGGCCATGTCCACGGGGGGGCTCCTGTGCTGAATTCGGGCGGTCAATTGGGAAACATCGGCTTGTCCTGGCCGGGACGATCCTGGGCAGCCCCGGGTTCGGGACTTGCCTTTCCTGGGGCCAGCGGCAGTTCGAACCAGAAGGTGGCGCCGTCGCCGGGGGAGGACTCGAAGCCGATCCGGCCGTGCATCTGTTCGATCAGTTCGCGGGTGATCGCCAAACCCAGTCCGGTCCCACCCCGCTGGCGGGTATCGGAGGCGTCGGCCTGGGCGAATTTCTGGAAGATATGGGGGTGGAATTCGGGGTCGATGCCGGGGCCCCGGTCACGCACTTCGACGCGGATCACCTGCGTTGTGGCGGTGGCGGATACCGCCACGTCGCTGCCCTGGGGCGAGAACTTGATGGCGTTGGAGAGCAGATTGCTCAGCACCTGTTGGAAGCGCGCACCATCGGTATGCACCCGGGCCTGATCGGCGCATGCGGCCAGCGTCAGGCCAACGCCGTGAGCTTCGGCGAAGGGTTGAAGCTCGCCCAGCGCCTGATCGAGCAAGGGCCGCAGTGCGAGGTTCTCGAAGGCGAACAGCGTTTTTCCGGCGAGCAGATTTTCCATATCGAGCAGTTGGTCGATCAACGCCCGCAGGCGCTGCGTGCTCTTGTCGGCCATGGTGACCAGTTTGCGGGCGGGTTCGGATAGCACGCCGGCGGCGCCGCCGTTGAGCAGACCGATGGCACCGGCGATGGCAGTCAGCGGTGTACGCAGCTCATGGCTGACGGTGGAGGTCAACTCCTGCTTCATGCGCTCGGCCAGCTTGATCTCGGTGATGTTGCTCTGGATTGCCACGAAGCCCTCGGGACGGCCATATGCGTCCAGCAACTGGCTGCAGTTGATGTGGACCCAGTAGGCTTGACCGCGCCTGTCGTAGTTGAGCACCTCGACTTCGAAGGGCGAACGTTCGGCGAGGGCGGTGCGCATTTCCGTGATCGTCTGCGAATGCGTTTCCGCACCTTGCAGGATCGACCCAGGGGAGCGGCCGCGGACCTCGTCCAAACCATAACTGGTGAGTCGGGTGAAGCCTTCGTTGACCCATTCGATGCGGCCGTCGAGGTCGGTGATCACAACGCCGTTGGTGGTCTGACGGGCGACCGATGCCAGCCGCCGTCGGTCGATGGTGGAGAGTTCATCCTCGACACAATCCGCCAGCTCGCGCAGGGACAGCCTTTCGTCCTCGGTCAGCGTGCGGGGGTGGTCATCGATGATGCAGAGGGTGCCTAGCGGCCAGCCATCCGGGCTGCGCACCGGCGCTCCGGCGTAAAAGCGGATGCGCGGTTCCCCCGTCACCAGGGGGTTGTCAAAAAAGCGCGGGTCCTGGCTGGCGTCCGGGACTTCGAGAATTTCCCGCGCCAGGATCGCGTGGCCGCAGAAGGAGAGCGCGCGACCGGTCTCGGGCACAGCGAGTCCCTGGCGTGATTTGAACCACTGACGATCGGCGTCCACCAGGGAAAGCAGGGCGATACGGCTGCCGAAGATGCGCTTCGCCAATCGGGTCAGACGATCGAAGCGTTCCTCGGCTGGGGTGTCGAGCAGCGCGGATGCGCGCAGGGCCTTCAGCCGCTCGATTTCTTGTGCCGGTATGGCGGGTGCTTGCATGGTGGACCCCGTCAGCCGCCGGCCGGGAAGTGAAAAACCAGGCGAGTGATGTTGGTGCCAAGCGCGTGCCGGCTCGAGAATGCGTCGCTGAGGGCATGGATCAGCGGGAGGCCATAGCCGCTCTCACGCAGTTCCTCCGGTTCCGGCAGCGTGCCGGGAGGTGGGAGTTCGAAGGGCTCGCCGTCGTAGTGCAGGCTGAGTTCGGCCTGACCCTCAGCGTGCCGGAACACGATACCGATCGTATTCGAATTGGACCTGGCGTGCTTGACGATATTGGAGAAGGCCTCGACGCCGGCGAGCGCCATGCGGTCCCTGTCGGCTTCGCTGAGCGTCGGTGGCGAGGCTTCGAGAATGAACGCCTGCAGCGCAGGAATCGAGTCGAGCGTATTCGGCAGATCACCGAAGTGCTCGCTATCGGTAGCGTGCCTTACGGCGATCAGGGTGCGATCGTCTGCGGGCGGCTGCCCCGCAGCAAAGCGATCGGTGGCGTCGAGCACGAACGCCGCGATCTGGGCCGGATGGTGGTGTTGCGACAGCGCGCAGGCTGCGATTTCTTGCAGACCCGACAGGTCCAGCATACGTCCCTCCGGGTCGCTGCTCTCGCTCAGGCCGTCCGAGTAGAGCAGGACCACCGACCCCTTAGGCCAGGGTGTGGTGGTCTGCGTGTAGACCTCGTTGGCAATGGTGCCCAGAGGCGGGTGCTGGTTGGGCACCTCGTGGACGCCGCCGTCTACGAAGACCAGTATCTCGGGGTGCCCGCAGCCGAGGCTGGTCAAGGTCTGTTGCCGACAGTCGAAGCGCGCGTAGGTCAGCGTGACGAAACATTCGAGTTCGATCAGGCGAGACGTCAGCCTGCGGTGCAGGGCGTCGAGGATCGCGCTCGGCTCTGGAACGGCAGCACCCGCGCTGCGGGCATGCAGTTCGAGCAGGCACTGGGACAGTTCCATTTTTACGGCTGCGCCGACCAGGGCTGCCGGCACACCCTTGCCCATCACGTCCCCGATCATCAGGTCGAAGGTATCCGGCCCGAGTTCGATCAGAGCGTGAAAGTCGCCCGCGACGCCGGCTGACGCGCAGGACCGGGACGCGATAGGTACCCCGGCAACGACTCCGGGTAGAGCAGGGAGCAACAGCGTAGCCTGGATCTGCGCCGCCAGGGCTGTCTCGCGCGAGCGCGCCGTATCCAGGGCCTGCTCGCCGTGCTTGCGGTCAGTGATGTCGCTACGGATCACCATGTACTGGTAGGGGCGACCCTGGGGATCCAGGAACGGGACCAGGCTGCTTTGGACCCAGCGCGCTTCCTCGTGCCGGCAGGGCAGCGGATATTCGCCCTGCCATACCAGGCCGTCATGCACCTGGGCGAGGGTTTCCGCACTGAATTCGGGCGGCGCGAAACCGTCGCGATGCAGGGTGAGGTGACTGCCGATCAGTTCGGTGCGGGCGAACCCGGTGAGCGGGCCGTGGCGGGGCGAGGTCTCAAAGACGGTGCCGGAGGCGTCGGCCAGGCTGATGATCGCGTGATGATCCAGCGCCTGGCGCTGGCGCGCGTGCTCGTACTGCTGGCGTGCCGCGGCGCCCGCGTTTCTGCGGCCGCGTGCGGCCCTGCGGCAGAGGGCTTGCAGCATCGGGCCGAACTCGGCTGGGGCCAGCGATGCATCGACGATGGCGGCACTGCCGGCTGCCCAGGCCTCTGCGCGCCGTTGCGTGTCGGCCGTGGCAGTGAAGACCAGGATCGGCAGTGGTGCGGATTCCGGGTGGTCGTTCAGCAGCGAGACCAGCGCCCGCATGCGTTCTGGGGCGTTGGCGGCAGCGTCGAGGATCACCGCATCGAAAGCGGTTGTGGCCAGCCGTGCCGGGATGTCGGCGGCCTCAGTGCAGAAAGTGACGGCCAGCCAAGATTCGTCCAGGCTGGCGATGAACCGCGCGAGTCCGCCGTCGGGTCGTCCAATTGCCAGCAGGCTGCGGGCTGGGATCCTGCGGGCAGCGAGGGTGTCCGTCACACAATGCAGCAGGGTTTCCGCTGAGATCGGCTTGGCCAGTACCCTCGCCGCACCCGCCCGGTAGGCCGCCATCCCCAGATCGATCGATCGGCTGGCTGACAGGATGAGTACCGGGAGCGGGAAGCTGAGACGGGCCCGCAGGTGGGACAGGTATTGTACGCCGGCGTAATCGTCACCTTGGAACTGCAGCCCCAGTAGCAGCAGATCCGGGCGTTCCCCCGCCTCTACGGCGGCCACGAAGGCCTCGATGCTGTCGTACTGGCTGACCCGATACCCCGCCCCTGCAAGGAGCGCCGCCTGTGAGGCCATCTCATCACGGCCCTGAAACAGCAGGGCGATGTCGGCCTGGGTGTGGTCCGTCTCCGCATCCGGGGCGTTGCCGGATTGCTGGCGCTCGATCGCGGCGGCGATCTGCACGATGGACTCTGCCAGGGTCGCCGCTGTGGCGTTGAGGTTGGTGAGTGCCTCGACGCGTGCAGCACCGCTGGCCAGTTCGGTCATGTCGTGCAGGCCGGCCGCACCGACCAGGCTGTGCGCCTCACGCCTCAGTTCGGCCAGCGCAGCGGGATCCCCGCCCTCGAAGTCCGACAGGTGTGCACGCATGCGGTCCAGACGCTCGGGCAGTCTGGACAGGAAGCGCTCGCGCAGGGCGAGGAAGCCGGTGGGTAGTGTCATGGTCGGGGGTTGCGCCTTGAGTAGTTGCGCGTCAAATATCAGTTGGACGTCGCGGTGGCGAGGCCGAAGGTCATGAAAGAGAGCCCGGGCAGCAACTGGCGCAACACGTAGCCGGTGCGCGCGATACCGCGTTTTTCCACATAGATCACGTCTCCCTCCTGGAGGCTGAAGTTGAGCCGTTGGGTGCCGGTCACCAGCGCCCGCAGGGGGGTGCGCTGCATCGCCCGCTGCTCGGGCCGATAGATATGGATGCTCCCGGCGTCTGCGTCTTCTGTGGGTCCGCCCGCCTGGGCCAGAGCGTCCAGCAGCGCCATGTCGGGCGTCAGCCGGTAGGCGCCGGGTCGGTGCACCTCGCCCATCACGTAGACCATGGTATCCGAGGAGTCCGGGATGTAGATCAGATCCCCGGGTCTCAGGCGGATGTTGTAGGCCGGGTTCATTCGATTGAGCAGTTGCCTGAGGTCCACCCAGGCGACCTGCTCGCGGCCGCGGAAGACCGCGGCGCGGGTCAGCGTCGCTTCCTTGTCGATCACCGGCAGCGAACCCGCCCGGGCCAGTGCTTCCAGCAAAGTCGGCTGCTCTTCGAACTGGATGGTTCCCGGGTTCTGCACCCGGCCCAGAACCGTCACGCGGTTGGCGGTGTATTGATCGACCCGAAGCACGACGGAGGGCCGCGTGTAGTAGCTGTCCAGCATGTCATGAACGTTGCGCGCCGCCTCCTCGCGGGTGATGTCGGCCAATCGAACCGGCCCGACCAGCGGCATCGTAATGCGGCCGTCCGGCCCCACCACGTGAGAACCGCTGACCTCAGGGCGGCCCCAGACCTCGATCGTCAGCTGATCGCCGGCGCCCAGACGGTAGACCGGATCGCTCGGAGCCTCGAACAGGGCCAGGGCCTCCGGATCGAGGTAGTTGATGTTCTCGCTCTTGTCCACCGGTTCGAACACCGCAGGGGCGTTGGCAGGGGCGCTGAATGTCGCCGCCATGGGCAGGGTCGAGGTACAGCCGCCCAGCAGGAGGGCCAAGGCAAGCAGCGAGGCGGCAAGCAGTCTCATTTCGGGTCCTCTCGAGCATCGCGGCTGGGCTCTAGCCGCCGCTTGAAGGTCACCTCGCATTAAGAACCACCGGGTTGGGGCAATCGTGTCGTCAATGTCACATGTCGGTTCCAGGGCCGTGGGCCGTGACTGTGCGTGCTGCTTCGCTCGTTGCCCACAGCATGATGCTGCCGCGCGTCTTCTGGTCCACCGATGCCACGTCCACCCGCAGCAGGGGCCTGCGGCCAGACCGGGGCAGCCCCTCCTGGCTCGAGGGTGAGCAGGCTGAACGGCGGCAGGGTGACCGCGATGGTTCTTCCTGTGATCCTGGGCGGCGTGGGCGCTACGCTCACGGGTCCCCCCAGGAGCCTGATCGCGGTAGGCAACGGCGCCCCGTCAGCGGGAAAACGCAGCCGCAGCGTTTGCGGGTGCGGAGACGCCGACACCACGGCCGCGGCCCAGCCATGATCGTGCCGGAAAGCGCTGGCCGTCAGGAATACCTGGGCGCTGGTCGGCATCGCGAGCGCATGCAGGTTGCCGCCGATCACGTGGTTCAGCATCTGGACTGCGGTTCCGGTGGGTCGCAGGCTGGACGTTTCGGCCAGGTCGCGGGCGATCCCGAACAGCTCGGTGAGGTCGCTGCGGTCCTGCAGGAAGGTGTCGTAGCCGGTGACGCGGTAGACGTTCTGGCGCCGGATGCCCCGGTTCAGGTGGTGCAGCAGGTTCTGTGCGAGGGCCACGCCGGCCTCGGTGCTGGTCACGATGGCGTCGCGCTCGATCCTCGGCAGGTCGCCGCGGGTCGTGTGCAGGTTGATCTCGTACACGGCGACCTGCTGTTGCGGCGGCCGTTCGGCCAGTATCCGGGCCATGTGTCCGCCATCGCCGGCGAATAGCAGCTCCAGCTCTCGGTCACGGTCCCTGGCATCGAGCCGGTGCAGGAAGTAGGGCGCCAGCGCGAGGATGTCAGCTTCCTCGCTGGCGCTGGCAAAACGCAGGGCCGCATGGGGATTCACATGCTGCGCGTTGATGGCGGTGCGGATGGCGGGGTGGTTCTCGGCGCCGTCGCGCAGCGCGGCGAACGCGCGGTCGGCCGCGGCACCATGATGTGCTGGATCCTGGATGCCGGCGGGCCGGAAGATGGCGTTCCAGTTCTCGTTGCCGAACTCGACGATCACCTCCTCGAAGCCGTGATCGGCGATCCTGGCAGCGATCCAGGCGCCGAGTTGGCGGGCCTCTTCCGCGCTGAACGTGGTTGGCAGGATCAGCCAGGGCTGCGCACCGACGTGACGGCTGAGATCGAAGAATTCGGCAAGTCCGTAGCTGAAGTCGCTGTCTCCGGGGCGATAGCGGGTGCTCCGGCGGGCAAAGGGCGGGGCCAGGCGGTTGTCGAGCGTATCGCCCAACTGACCCTGCCAGTCGCGCAGATAGCCGGGGCGGAGTTGCTCGAGCAGACGGATGAGTTGCGGATTGAAGACCGCGGTCGCGAGATCGCCCGGGCTCTCCGGGAAGGACGCCGCCGGTTGCACCGGGCCCAGCCAGACGTCGTCCACGTGCACGACCCCGCCACGTACCTCGAGGATGAACTCGAGTGGGCCGACCGGGCCGCTGTCGGCGGCCTCGAAGGGGTGCTCGAGGTAGTGCCAACCGGGCTCGACCGGATGCTGCAGATCAAGGAAGGGCAGGCTGCCGTGGCGATGGAACCGGATCTGCAGGTGTGCCCCGCCTTGCTCCGGACCATGCACCCACAATCCGAGTCGCCAGGGCCCGCGCACCGGCAGCAGTTTGCCGGCCCGCTCGCCGATCGCATCGAGATGGCTGACCACGCGGACACGGGAGCCACTGGCCGGATGCAGACCCAGGGAACGCAGCCCGGGGCTGCCCGGGGCCAGCAGCGTCGGGTTCGTGCGGACCGTGCCTTCGCCGGCCTTCGGCAGCCACCAGCGTGCCGGCGGCAGGTCGTCACGGATCCGGGTCAGCGCGACGATATCACCCTCGGCAAGACCGGAGACCGAACCCGCCACTTGGTACGCGGGCCGCCCGCGGACATGGCTGGCGACGGAGTCGAGAATCCGTCCGGACTGCCCAACCGCGGTGCCGGTCAGTACCTCGAAGCTCGCTCCAGCCCAGAAGCCGTCGGCGCGTGCCAGCCAGGACTCGTCGTCGCTGAAGCCGTGGCGATGGACATCCGTGGCGCGCACCAAGGCCCGGTCGATGCTGCCTTCGAAACCCGGGTTCTTCAGAATGTTGCGTGACAACTGTTCGGCGCCCCAGCTCGTCCACTGTCCCAGGTTCAGACCGATGCGGGGAGTGTCCGCGAGGGTTGCGCTGTCGGCGATCACCAGTTCCAGCGGGATCATGAGCGATGCCCTGCCGGGCGCTGCCGGCGTCTTACTGGCCGTCGCCAGCAGCATGCCCAACAGCGCGGCGCCCGCCAGCCAGATCGCAGCTTGTCTGTGCCTCATCGGGATGCGAGGCGATCGAGATAGGGCATGATCTGAGCGTGGATCGAAAGCAGTACGCCGCCGCCCGAGCCGGGGTCACCGTCGACCGGCAGACGTACGGTGTCGAGTTCGGCCCAGCGCCGCGCGAGGTAGGCGAACCACAATGGAGCGGCGGCTGTCTCAGGGAGATCCAACTCCTGCAGGTACTGGCGCAGGCACGACGATCCGAGCTTCCCAGGCGCGCGGGCTGAGCTCAGCAGATAGGCCAAATCGCCGAGCGCGATACCATCGAAGGTGGACGATCCCCAGTCGAGTACCCGGAAATCGCTGCCGTCGCCCGCAGTCATGCGGGTGTTGTAGATCCCCAGGTCGCCGTGTTCGAGCACCGTGGGCAGCGTGGCCTGTGCGTCCAGCCAGGCCAGAGCCTGCCGGGCCTCGGCCTGCATCGCCGACGGCAGGATGCCGCGTTCGATCAGAGCGCGCAGCGGGCCGCGGTGCAGGCTCTCGGTGACGTCAGGGTCGTCCTCCCGACGGGTAACGAGCGCGACGGCGGCCAGCCATGCGGTCATCGCCCGGCAGAACCGGCGGCGACCCGACCAGCGCCAGCGCAGCCCGAAGAACGCGAAGGTCGGCACGTAGTCGTAAGCCAGGGCGGCACGGCCGTCGATAGGCGTCGACGCGGTGGGCCGGATGACCCGCGTGGCAAGTTCCGGTCCCAGGGCGCCTTCGATGGTCTCGAGTTTGCGGGCTTCCAGCGGCAGGTGCTCGGCCCCCGGGTAGCGGGCGAGTTTGATCAGCCGTCGCAACTGGCCGCAGCGGTCCATGTGGAAAGCGAGGATGGGGTTGCCTGGGCCGAGGCGGCCAGAGACCGCAACCCAAGCCATCGGGTCGAAATCGGCAGCCTCACGTGGGCGGCCGGCCGCTGACGACAGCGCAGCATCGGCGGCTTCGAGCAGGCTCGCCGGGCTGGACGCTGGCTCAGGCTGCCGCCGATAGAGGGCGATGCCGTGGCCAGGGAGCTTCCACGCGGCAAGCGCCGGGTGCAGCTGGGCGAGCAGGCCAGTCCAGGAACGCAACGGCAACAGGCGCAGACCGCGGACCGCCGCCCGCCAGCCGGCCGCGCGCTCGGGGATCAGCACGCGGAAATCCGGCCACGACGGGAAAGCCCGCCAGCGGCCGACGAGCCTCAGGTCATCGACCAGCAAAGGCTCCCGGCTCGGGCTGTCGAGCCGCAGACAGCACAGCGTTCCGCCGGGAGACAGGTAGCGTGCAGCCTCCAGGGAAGCGGAGAAAACCAGGTCGTAAAGGCCCTCTGGCCGAACCAAACGGCGCTCAATGCCAGCGCAACTGGACGTCGCCTGCGTGGCCGCTAGGGGAGCCGTTGCCATGCCGACGGTATGCAGTTCGCCAAGCTCACCGGCCAGGTGCCGGATGAACCGGGTGTCCTCGGCACCGATGAGCAAGGCGCGCGCGTCCCGCCGCAGCGGCAGCAGCAACTTGAAATCAGCCAGCCGGTAGTCATTCGGATCGACGGTCATCAGCAACTCCGGGGCGATCGCCAGCGCAGGACTGCGATCGGTCCCGCCAGCGGGGCGAGCCGGCTGCGCAGGAAGCTCTTTTCGCTGGCAGTGAGTTGGAGGAACCAGAGCAACGCGGACTGCAGCGTGACATAGGCCAGCCCGCCAGCCAGAACCACTGCAAGGCTGCCGAGGCGGTCGTCGGCCGCCGAAGCGATCCAGGGGTTCATCAGCAACATGAGGCCGAAACCGCTGAGGTAGGGCAGCAGACCGGGCAGCAGCACCCGGCGCAGAAACAGCCGCTGGCGGATCCCCAAAAATCGGTTGCTAGCCGCGAAATAGAGTAGCGCGCTGGCAATCATGGCGGCGGCCACCCCGGCGACGATGACCCCGATCTCGACGCCGAACAGGCCGAAACCGGAGCCCACCAGAACGACGACCAGCAGCAGCTGACTGACGGGGTAAAGCAGTTCCCTCAGCGGCTGAGCCATACCGCGATAGACGTTCGTCGCCGCCCCAGTGACCACGTTCAACTGGAACGGCAGCGTGAAGCAGGCAAGAATCAGAGGCGCCAGCTCGAAGCCGGGCTGCGGCCCCAGCCAGGCGGTGAAGAGTGGCGCCGAGAAAGCCGCCATGAAGCCCATCATGAAGCCGGTCAGCAGATTGATCTGCCGCGCCCCGCCGAGATAGAAGTCGCAGAACTCCTGCGCCCGCCCTTGGGCGTGCAGTTGGGTGACCGCCGGCAGGTAGGCAGCATTGATGGAAGATGGGATCGACGTCGCCATGACCGGAAATTTCTGCGCCACGTCGAACAAGCCTACGGCCTGGACGTTGATGAACAGGCCAGCGACGAGCTTTTCGACTGAACGCAGGAACATCCCGAGCAGCCCCGAGAGCTGCAGAACGCCGCCGAAGCGCAGGCAGATGCGCAGGTGTTCGCGGTTGAATCGTCGCGGCGAGAGGCGCAATCCGGGCAGGTTTCGCCAGCACATCCAGACGCTCAGCGAGATCGACAGCACATAGCGCAGAGCGAAAGCATAGAGTAGACCGAGGACACCCAGACCCATCAGCAGAAAGGTTACCACCAGCAGGGTCTCGAGCAGAAAACTGGCGATCCATATCCTGTTTTGCAGCACGATCTTCTGGAGGCCTGCAAGCACGTAGACGAAGGCGCCGAGGCTCAGGTCCAGCATGAACACCGCCACGGTCCCGAACAACAACACGAATGCCGTGGCTTCGAGGTCTGCGGGCACCGAGAACCAGGTCAACAGCGTCGGCAGGATGAACCACAGCGCGATCAGCGTCAGCGTGGCAAAGGTACTCACCAGCACGAGCCCGGTCGACAGCAGGTCGCCAATCCGGTGCGTCTGCCCAGAGGCCTGGTACTCGGCCACGTAACGAACGTAGACATTGGAGACGCCGAACGCACCCATGCCGAGATAAGCGACGAGAATGAAGGCCAGCGCCCAGATCCCGTACTCCTCCAAGGTGATGTGGGCGAGGATGATCGGGGGCAGGGAGAAGCGCGTGGCCAGGTACAGAACCTTGGCTGCAACTGAACTGACGACGTTGCGGCCGAGCCTTGCGTTCGTCGCATCACGGTCCATGCCGCTGTCGGCAACGGCGGCCGCCGCGGAAGTACGATCAGTGCGCATCATGCCAGGACCCTGCGGAAACCATGAGCTGCGGGAAGGGCTGTCGCCCCCGGTGCGGTGGCCATGGCCATACGCCTGGCGGAATTCAGGTAACCCTCGGCCCAGCCGGTGATCAGAAACAGCAGTGGCACCGGTTGCAGTCCGAGATAGACCGTGGCGACCGAGACGATGAACACCACGTATATGCTGGCGAGGGTGAAGGGTAGAGAGCTGCCCGCGGGATGTGACAAAGGCTCATTCAGGCCACGCTTGAGCAGTCGGAACAACATGGTCCCAACAATGGCGAGGAAGAAGGTCAACCCCAAAAGCCCGTGCATCAACAGCAGCAGCAGATAATAGTTGTCGATCGAGGGCATGCCCGGCACTTTCGGCCAAGCGGTCAGGCCCCAGCCGAACCAGAGTTTTTCCCCGGCGATGCCGCTGTACTCCGTGAGTAACTCCCAACGGTAGGCGGCGCTCTCCTGGGCCACCGTCAACGCACCGGCACGACCGACCGAGACGTAGTCGTAGAACCACAGGACGCCGGGAATGCCAATGAGCAAACCGCCGGCGACGATCCCGGCGATGGCGAGGCCACGCTGCGGTGAGCGGCCGATCAGCACCACCAGCGCGGCCAAGATCGCGCCGATCCAGGGGCCGCGAACCATGGTCATGATCACGCCGGCCAGGAGGACCAACGTCAGCAGGCGAGCCTGGCTCAGCGGCAGCCAGGGCGCCATACGCGGTTTGGCTGCCCAGGCGCCGCTCCACTCGAGCCAGCGCTGCATGCGGAAGGCGACCACCATCAGGATGCCTGCCAGGATCGCGTGCCCGTATGGGCCTGCGGTCCGGGCGAAGCCCCAGCGGAAGGTCGTAATCCAGCTGCGGCCACCCCAGGGAAAAAAATTGTCCAGGATCATGCGCCAGGGCGTGGTGCCGAAGCGGAACTCATAGACCGAGATGACCGCTACGGCGGCGAGCAGCAATACCAGCGTCTTGGCAAAGCGGATGCGCAGACCCAGCGGCTCGACCATGCTCTTGGCGAACACGTAGGGCAGCACGGCCCAGGTCGCCATGTTCCATGCCAAATTCTGCGCATCCTTGTAGCCACCGGCGAAGTACTCGGACAGGGACGTCGAGAGGGCGAAGCCGACGACCAGCAAATCGGTGGGGGTAAAGCGGTATCCGGGCGCCCGGCGAGCGAAGAAGGCAGCGGCCGTGCCCAGCGCTGCAGATTGGCTGAAGGTAGGGCTTGGGACACCTGGAAGGTCGAGTCGGTAGTACTCCGGCAACAACAGTAAGGTCGGCAGGTAGACAAGCAGGAACGCAGCCTGCGGAGAACGTCGGAACCCAACCCAGGCGGCCAGCAGGCCAGGAATCAAGACGATGTAGGCCAGCATCGCTAGCGCTCTTCCCGCGCTGGCGATGGTGTTCCGGTCCCCTGGATCCGCCGGATGAAAGTGATCGGGTAGGTCAGGACATCGTGGATCATCACAAAGGTCACCCGGATCAGTTCGGCCGCGGTGGACCGCAGAGCATGCAGCGGATTGGCGGGCTGCACCTTGCAACCGCTTTGGTGTTCCTCGACCAGCGCCGTCACGTAGCCGCCACCGTGGAAGGGAGTGATCCGGTTGACCACAGAGCCCACTACCGGCGGGTCGATGCTTTTGAGGAGGCGGCCGGCTCGACCCAGTTCGCCCTGACTGATGCCACCGGCCTCGGCTACCAGCAAGACGGCGTCCGCGGCACCGGCGATCAGTTCGGCATCGGCTGAGGCCAGCAGCGGCGGCGCGTCGATGATCACGAACCGATAACGCGCCGGGATGGCCCCGAGCACTGCCTGCAGGCGCCGCAGATTGCCCAGCGACCGGCTCCCAGGGCTGCTGCCCACCGGGATCGAGGGGATCTCGGGGTCGCTCGCATTGACGCGCAAACGGCCGCCGCC
>JAFIFL010000327.1 GCA_020832055.1 Gammaproteobacteria bacterium | reverse complement strand
CCCCCCCCCCACGGGCGTTGTGCACTCAGGGTATCAGTGAGCCGCCTTCCACATCGACGGTGGTACCGGTCATGTAGTGGTTGCCGGCGACGGCGAGGATCATGGCGGCCACTTCAGAAGGCTCCCCGACCCGACCGAGGAGGATGTTGCCGGCGGCCTGATCGAACATCACCTGCCGCTGCTCGGCGGAAACGGTGTCGAACATGCCGGTGTTGATCAGTCCTGGCGCGACCACATTGACCCGCCGCGGGGCAATCTCCGCAGCGAGGGCGCGGCAGAACCCTTCCACGGCGTTACCGACGCTGGAGATGGCGATCATGCCCGGTGGGCACTTGCGGGCGACGGCGCCACCGACCAGGACGATGGCACCGTCCTCACGGAGGTGGGGCACGCCGGCCTGGACGCCGTTGGCGTAGCCCCAGAGCTTGCCGAAGGAGCGCTGAAAGCCCTCCATGGGCATCTTCATGAAGGGACCCACGGCGCGCTCGGTCCCGGTGGCCGCCAGGATCAGGGCGTCGATCGGGGCTGCTTCTGCGCACAGTTTCGCCAACCCTTCCGGGTCTTGCACATCGGCCTCGACCCAGTGAATGCGCTGGCCGAGATCGCCGAGAGAGGACGCGGCCTGCTGACGCCGTTCTGCGCTGCGGCCACCGGACCAGACTTCTGCGCCGGCCTCGGCAGCCTGCCTGGCGCAGGCGAGACCAATTCCGGACGTGCCTCCGAGCACGACCACCCGTTTCCCTGTCCAATTCATTGCTTCGAACTCCTCAATGACGATCGGTATCGGTTGTCGACTGCCTATGGGCACGTGACCCGAGGTCGCAGCCGCTGTGAGCGTATCTTCCCATGCCTGCACTCGGGACTGCTGCATGGGTTGTTCTGTTGCGCACCAAATGGGTGCATTGGTTCAGGTTCAGGATCCGCGTGCACCGATCCGAACGCTGGCCTTCAGTCGTCTCGGCGCATCGGCTGGGGTCCTCATGACCGGCAGCGGGACGCCCCCCACCCCAAAAAAAAGCAGCGTCCCGGAGCGTGCGCCCGCCGGCGCTCCCGATGGCGGGACTGCCCCCGCAGGAGCGCGGGCCAGAGTTCTGGTTCCATTGCCGCGGGCGGTCCAGAGGATCTGGCAAGGAAAATGCAGCGTACAGTGTGCGAGCGCTCGGGCGTCGCCTGGATCCGATCGTCGCCGATCCGGTCGTCACGTTGTCACGCTTCCGGGCGATGCTGGTTCCCGCGGATCACGGAACCAGCCCATACCATCACTCAGGAGCCGTTGTGGCCATGGACAAGCTGAAAATTCTCGACGCGTCTTTCCTCTACGCCGAGACCGCCAATACTCCCATGCATGTGGCTGCGGTGCAGCACTTCGAACTGCCCAAGGGACGTGAAGACGGATTCTTCGAGTCCCTGCGCGGGTACATCGGCGATCGGGTTCACCTGATTCCGTTCATGACCCGACGCCTGAAGCCGACGCCGCTGGGCATGGACCATCCGGTCTGGGTGCGCGACCGCTCCTTCGACATCAATTATCACGTCCAGCGTACCCGTGTGCCGGCTCCCGGAACCCAGAGCCAGCTGGAACAGACGGTGGCGCGCCTGCATGAGACGCCACTGGATCGCAGTCGTCCCCTCTGGCAGTACTGGCTGATCGAAGGTCTGGAATCGGGCCACGTGGCCTGGTACACGAAGTACCATCACGCCTGCATCGACGGCATGGCGGGGCAGGCCATTATCGATATTCTGTTCTCTGACGCTCCCGAACTGCCGCCGATTCCAGCGCCTGATGCCGATGCCGACGCCAAAGACCCTGGCCTGCTGTCGCTGCTTTGGGATGCCACCCGCAATGCCAGCAGCCAGCCGGCCCGGACCGTTCGCGGCCTGCCTGGTCTGGCGCGTACCGCCTGGAGTCTCGGCAAGCGCGCCTTCGGCCGGGATGATGCGGGGCTCGGAGCCCTCGGCCAGCGGGCCCCGAAGACGCGATTCAACGTGGCGGTCGGTCCCTACCGCAGCTTTGCCTTTGGCAGCCTGTCGCTGGCGGCCCTGAAAACCGTCGGCAAAGCCCACGGGTGCAAGGCCAATGACGTTTTCATGGCCGTCTGTGCCGGGGCCCTCGTGCGCTATCTTCGCGAGCGCGGAGAACTGCCGGAGACACCGCTCATTGCCGGGGCGCCCGTCTCCATGCGTCAGCCCGGCGATCAGTCCATGAGTAACCAGGTGACGATGCTGCTGACCTCGCTCAGCACCCATATCGACGATCCGATCGAACGCATGCGCGCGATCCGGGATTCAGCCAATGTGGGCAAGGCCGTGGCGGCCGAGCTGTCGGCAGCGGGCGGCATGGACAGTCTGTCCATCCCTGGCCTGCCGGCTGCGTTTCGTGGCGTGATGGCGATGGCGGATCGTTTCCGGCTCGGGGATTTCATCCCCATGCCCATTAACGTGGTGATCTCCAACGTGGCCGGCCCGCGCCGCCCGGTGTTCCTCAATGGGGCGCGGATGCTCACCCACTATCCGGTGTCCATCGCCGCCCACGGCACGGCATTGAACATGACGCTGCAGTCTTATCAGGACCGCATGGACTTCGCCATCACCAGCTGTCTCGATGCGGTTCCGGATGCGGATCTCCTGCGTGACGCCATGTTCGACGCATGGCAGGAACTGCAGCAGGCGGCAGGCGTGGAACCCGTTGCGGCGCTGCCGTCCGATCCCATGCCGGTCAGCGAGTCAGCGGTCATTCGCGCCGCCTGATCCCGGCCGATTCGGGGCCATGGCCGGATGGGCTGTGGCCCCTGTATGCCGGGGCTTCAGTCCCTGGTCAGCAGAAATGCCGGCGTTTCGCAGATGGCATAGGGCCGAATCCACTGCTGGTCCAGATGCACCCTGCGCACACGCAGCCCTTCCTCCTGTTCCCGTTCCAGCTGCCACGCTCCTGGCGCCAGGGTCACCGAGTCGAGCTCCTCGAACAGCGGTGACACCTGCCCGGTGGCACCGATCCTGACCCGCGTTTCCCTGGTGCTGGCGTAGCGGTGCACTTCGATGTCGGCCACCTCTGTCCAGTGGCTCAGTCGCAGAGGGGAGCCGAGTGCAAGCAGCAGATACAGGGCGTGGCCCTGGTCCCGGGCGGCAGTGAGGAGGTTGGCTGCCACATACCAGGGATGGCTGTCCCGGTAGCCGCCGACGTCGCCTTCGGCGAGCAATCGCGTCAGGGCCGTGCCGTCGACAGCAATGGCCAGACAGTAGGGATGAGCCTTCACGTTCGCTCCAGTGGTCCGATGCACAGCCCTACAGTAGCGCGCTCCGGGCAAAGACTCACGAAGACTGTGGGGGGCGCCCCCCCCCCCGGGGGGGGCGGCCGGGGGGGGGGGCCCCCCGGGGGCGGCGCGGGG
>JAFIFL010000326.1 GCA_020832055.1 Gammaproteobacteria bacterium | reverse complement strand
AGATGCGCTCGATGATGATCGCCGGAGCCATGCCGCCTGCTGCACACATGGTCACCAGACCAGTGGACAGCCCGCGACGCTCGAGCTCGTCGAGCACCGTACCGATCAGCACCGAACCGGTGGCGGCAATGGGATGTCCGAGTGCGATGGCACCGCCATTGACGTTGCACTTGGCCGGATCGAGATCCAGGTCGCGCATGAACTTGTAGGCCACCACGGCAAAGGCCTCGTTGATTTCGAACAGGTCGATGTCGTTCAGGGTCATGCCGGCCTTCTTCAGCACCTTGCGCGCGGCCGGACCCGGCTCGTTGAGCATCAGCTCCGGGCTGCCGGCGGCGTTGGCCATCGCGACAATCCTCGCCCGTGGCTTCCAGCCCTGAGACTTGGCGTAGTTCGGCGACGACAGCAGCACCCCGGCGGAGCCGTCCACCACGCCTGAGGAGTTGCCCGCGTGGTGAATGTGGTTGATGTCGATGTCCGGATACACCCGGCGGACGAGCTGATCGAAGGTCTCACCGGTGGCATCGAAGGGCTGTTGCATGAAGTTGGTGAAGACCGCCGGCAGCTGGGCGAGTCCTTCGAGGGTGGTCTGGGGCCGGGGGAACTCGTCGGTGTCCAGGCAGAGCTTGCCCTCGTAGTCGTAGACCGGGACGACGCTCTTGTCGAAGCGGCCTTCTTCCATGGCCACTTTGGCGCGCTGCTGGCTTTCGAAGGCGAGCTGATCGACCTGCTCTCGGGTGATCCCTTCGAGGGTGGCGATGACGTCGGCACAGATGCCCTGATGGAACTGCGGATGCAGATCACGCAGGTGCATGTTGCCAGCGTCCATGCCGCCGGCGCCTTCCACAGGCGGTACGGTAGGGGTGTAGGACATCATCTCGACGCCACCTGCCACCACCATGTCTTCCATGCCGGCCATGATGCTGGCGGCGGCCATGTTCACGGCGGTGATGCCTGAGCCACAGAAGCGGTCCAGGGTGACGCCGCTGGCGGCGGTGTCCCAGCCGGCATCGAGGGCGGACATGCGGCCGATGCAGTTGCCCTGCTTGCCCTTCTGGGAGCTGCAGCCCCAGATGATGTCGTCCACTTCCTGCGTCTTGATATCGTTGCGCTGTTGCAGCGCCTTCAGGACCGTGGCCGCCAGGGTCTGCGGGTGCAGGTGGGCCAGTGCCCCCTTGCCCTGCTTGCCGATGCCGCGCGGGGTCCGTGCCGTGTCGATGATCCAGGCTTCTGTGCTCAAGGTCGCTCTCCAGAATTGAAATCGGTTTCAATGTGGCGGCCGATTCTACCGGAGCCCGGGCGCGATTGCCGCACCCTGCTCTCGCGGACGATGCGCCCTGGTTCGAGCCCACTCGGACACCCGGTCAGCGTGGCTCCCGCTTCGGCTGGCATGATGGTGCGCACCCTGTTTGGGCGCATGCGTTAGGCTTGCGCTCATGATGACTTGTTTGCGTTGGGTGGCCGTCATCGTGACGTGCACCGCCTCGGTTGCGTTGGCTCGAACCAACGAGCAGGTGGTGGTGGCCGCACACCCCCTTGCGGCGGAAGCTGGACTCACGATTCTCAATCGGGGCGGCAACGCCATGGATGCTGCCGTGGCGGTGCAGGCCGCGCTGACATTCATCGAGCCCCATGAGAGCGGTATCGGCGGCGGCGGCTTTCTGTTGTTCCGTGACGGCGCCACTGGCGCCCTGAGTTTCCATGACGGTCGCGAAACAGCACCGGCCGCAGCGACGCCAGAACGCTTCATGGTGGCTGGTCGCTGGCAGCTGCCGTTCTGGTTGGCGGTGGTCAGCGGTCGCGCCGTAGGTGTACCGGGGCTCGTTCCCATGCTCCACGCAGCCCACGCAGCTCACGGCCGTCTGCCCTGGGCGGACTTGTTCGAACCGGCCATTGCCCTGGCGGAGAACGGTGCGCCGCTGCCGGAACGCATGCAGCGCCAGCTCCGGCGTGATCCCTCGCTGCGACTGTTCACCGGGACCCGGCCCGTGCGTCGTTCGGCACAGCAGGACGCCCCGCAGTTGCGCAATCCGCAGCTCGCCGAGGTCCTGCGCCGCATCGCCGCGGAAGGTCCCGCGGCCCTGCAGACCGGGCCTCTGGCGGACAATCTGGTAGCCGCAGCGAGCAACGGCGGCTGGCTGCCCGGAGACCTGACCGTGGAAGATCTCGCCGGCTACGAGCCCAAGCAGCGGGAGCCGGTCTGCGGCCGCTATCGGCGCTGGACGCTGTGCAGCGCGTCGCCGCCATCTTCAGGCGGCATTGCGCTGCTGCAGATGCTCGGTGTGCTGGAGCATTTCGATCTCGCAGCCATGGATCCCGATTCCGCCGAGACGTTGCACTTGATCGCCGAGGCCAGTCGGCTGGCCTTTGCCGACCGGCAGCGTCATCTCGGTGACCCGGATTTCGTGACGGTGCCCACCGCCGGCCTCATCGACCCGGATTATCTGGCCGCTCGCGCAGCTCTGATCGATCCTGCCCGCGCCATGGACCGACCGCCTCCCGGCATACCCGGTGTCACCCCTGAGGTGGCGGATCCGCCGCCGCTGGAGCAGGACCCGGAGGCCGGCACCACCCACTTCTCGATCATCGATGCCGAGGGCAACGTGGTCGCCCTCACCAGTTCCATCGAGGCGCCGTTCGGGTCGCGGCGCGCCGTCGACGGCTATCTGCTGAACAATCAGCTCACCGACTTCGACTTCGCCCCTGTTCGTGAGGGTCAGCCCGTCGCCAATGCGGTGGCTCCGGGCAAACGCCCGCGCAGTTCCATGGCGCCTACCTTCGTGTTCGACGAGGACGGTGAACTCGTGCTGGTCATCGGTTCCCGTGGGGGCAGCCGCATCATCGGCTACGTCCTGAAGACGCTGATCGGCGTTCTCGACTGGGGGCTGCCGCTGGCCGAAGCGATAGCCCTGCCCAACATTCTGCATCGGGGAGAGCTGCTGGAAATCGAGGCGGGCACGCTGCTGGTGGACCGGGTGCCGGAGCTTAAAGCGCTCGGTCACCGAATCGACGTGCGCGAACTGGAAAGCGGACTGCACGGTATCGAGCGGGTCTGCAATGGCTGGCGCGGCGCCGCGGATCCGCGCATGGAAGGGGCTGCCGTGCCCTGACGGCATCAAGCGACACGCCGCCATTGTGGGAGCGCGCTATTTCGCGCAGCGAAATGCGCCGATCTCGATGGCATGCGGCGAAGGCAGCGGCATCAGCTTCGGCACAGCGCTTCGCGATCGGCCCAATCGCTGTGCGATTAGGGCCTTCCCACAAGGCGGGCAGCGCCAGATTCGCGCGACGCGCCGCCATTGTGGGAGAGCGCTATTTCGCGCAGCGAAATGCGCCGATCTCGATGACATGCGGTGAAGGCAGCGGCATCAGCTTCGGCACAGCGCTTCGCGATCGGCCCAA